>CAZAKG010000008.1:0-38484 GCA_964485755.1 uncultured Candidatus Bathyarchaeia archaeon
GTGGACTGCTTGAAAAGCTCGGTGAGGATGTCGGTCATCTCCAGGCGCTTGGTGGTCTCCTCGAGCCTGGCGTAGAACTCGACGAGGGTGTCGTAGAGCATATGGACCAGAATATGGGTGGCCCAAGCCATATTTATACGGTGTAGCTGCTGCTGTCCCGCTCCTTTATAGCGTTGTACTCCTCCAGGGCCTCGATGAGGCAGTACTCGCCCGCGCGCTCCATGAACAGGCTGAACACGTATTCTGTGCCTTTGCTGTTCTCTATGCACGTGAGTAGGTTGGGCGGGAAGTAGTCGTCGCTGAGCCTCGACCATATCTGGTCGAGCTTGGGGTACTTGTTGTGGCGGAGGACCACGTAGCCTCTGAAGTGGGTCACCATGTCTGTGTACTGGACGGCCCAGAGGCTGGCCAGGTCCTGGTGATTAGCTATGGCACGGCAGCCGCCCTCGCGCCGGATTATGGCCATGCTCTTCTCCAGCTTGTCGCTGTGCTCCCTGAGGATGTGGTCCCTGGTGGCCAGGAGCAGGCTGTCTCCTCCAGTGTGGTCGTCGGCGTGGATGACCTCGTGGACGCCGCTGTAGGCCGTCAAGGTCTCGGCGAAGTCCTGCATGTCCATTGGGTGGTCGGAGCTGGGGAGCCTCCTGTCCAACGTTATGGTGCTTGGGGGCGTAAAGGACCCGTAGTCCATGCTGTACCTGCTTCCGTGCTTCCTGTTCACGGTGCCCGCTATGAACGACCCCGTGTCCAGGCGTAGCTTTGTTCGCCACAGGTTCGGGGCGATGGGTAGGCTCAGCTGGTTCTGGGTGCGTGAGATCATCGCTAGTGACTCTCGGACGATTTGTCTGACGTCGGTGTCCGTCAAATCTTTCCTCAGAGTCACTACATATCTATGATGTTGAGTATGCCTCGAATAAAAATTAGATGGTTCTATATTCAGTGAACCCTCTTCCGCCTTCTCCCATCTTGATGTGTTTATGTTAATTACAATGGGGGGCTTGCCCTGAACCAGTTTTTACATTAAATATGTAACAGGAGTCATAGATTATATAGAGCTATATAGCCAGGGTGTCGGCGTCCGGCCCATCAAACATTAAATACCCTGACGGTTCCCCTACCCCTTGATACGCATGAAGTTCGGCGCTCAGACGGAGTACGGTAAGCTCCGCAGCGTACTGATGCACCGCCCCGGCGAGGGGATGCGGGTGGTCACGGCGGGAAACAAGAACGACTACCTGTTCAGGGACCCCGTGTACTGGAAGGCATTCCAGGAGGAGCACGACCTCCTTGTCGACGCCTTGAAGGGCGAGGGCGTGGAGATCCACATGCTCAGCGAGCTGCTGGACGAGAGGCACGCGAGGATAGCCGACGCGCTGCCCAACCTTGTGTACACGAGGGACGTTGCAATGGTGAACAACCTGGGGGCCAACATACTGAGGATGACGTACCAGGCCAGGTTCGTGGAGCCCACTCTCATGGAGAAGGCGTTCAAGGAGCTAGGCGTCCCCATAGCCCACAAGGTGACGCCCCCCGGCCTCGTCGAGGGCGGCGACTTCGTGTGGTTCAGCGAGGACACGCCCATGATGGGCTTCGGCACAAGGTCCAACGAGGACGGCGTCTTCCAGATGAGGGACAGCATGATGGGCCACTGCATAAAGGAGCTGGTCGCCCAGCCGCTGCCCAGCTGGAGGGTCCACCTGGACGGCGCGCTGATGATGATGGCGCCTGACCTGGCCCTGTTCCACCCGGGCAGCCTCCGCCTGTTCCCCGCCTACGTGTACAGCGAGGACGGCGTGGAGCTGGTCTGGCTGGAGGATTACCTGAAGGAGCGAGGCGTGGAGCTCATCTACTGCGACGACACCGAGATCAGGGTCTTCGGAAGCAACATAGTGGGCCTGGGCGGAGGCAAGTGCGTCAGCTACGAGTGGAACGAGCGGATAATCCCGCTGCTAGAGGACAGGGGCTTCGACGTCATCAGGATACCCGGAAGCCAGCTAGCAGTCGGAGGCGGAGGCCCCCACTGCATGACGTGCCCCCTCCTAAGAACATAGTTATAATCGTGCTTCCCTTGGGCATTCATGTCCATTAATTATTTTTTTCTATGGAGAAAGATGTAGTTATATGTGAACGAAAAATTATGCATTATGTATATACGCACTGAATCGTATATTGTTTAAACGTTAAATATTAAATGTTGATGATTAATATTGGGGAAAAAAGAATGAGTAAAAAGACGTTTGTTGGTTTAGCGTTAGTAATGCTCTTAACACTAGTGACTGTACCGATGTCCTCTGCGAAGGGCATCGAATACCGTGCGAACGGTAAAGACCTCAGTTACCCCGATCCCGGTCCCAACCCAAGCTCTGTGGTTGTAGGCGGAAATTGGAACATCAAAGTCAAGGACGGGAAAGTGGATTTCAAACTATTCTACAAAGAAATGAACCTAATACCAGAGCTTGAGGGAGGGGCTCCTGCCGGCTCTGTAGACCATTTCTACATGTCCCTGATCGATGCATGGTACGTTGAAATCCAGCCCGATGGAATATGCTACGTTTATGGGCTCTTCAACGTCGATAAATTGGCATGGATGCCTGAAGGCTCAACTCCACCAATAGACCACATATACAACTTTTTGGGTAATCAAGAGGGATGGTTCCTTATCACCCCCGACGGTCTAGAGCTTCATGCCGGACCCTGGAACCTCATCGGATCAACTACTACAATCCATCAATAACCGAATCCAATTACTCCCTTTTTTTATCATCACCAATAAAGAAGATGCATATGCACACCCCTTTATGCGTTAACGTGCACGGTGTTCAATTGCGCACGTATTATCCTCAAAACTCTATGAGCCCTTGAAGACGTTGTAAGATTCCTGGTTTACTGTTCCATCAGGTTCAATGAACCCGAAAGATCGATAAGTTGAACTTAGAAAAGGCTCATGATAGCATATAATCTCTATGCCATACTTCTCTACCGCGTCAAAACAAGCCTCAATGTACATAGCTTGTTGATGTGCGGTTGTTGTTATCGGGCCCCTAAAATCCCCCTAATTGCTATATCCGCACCCAAATTCGCTTAGCATGAGTTTATCTACGCTAAAGCTTCCTCTGCCGTTTATCATAGATTGAAAGACGGTTGAAAATTCGTTGAAAGCGTTTGTGTACATGTCATAGTTTGGATTGTTTGATGCCGCCTCCCATAAGTCCGGGCAATAAACATGAGCTTGAAGATAGTCTACGTACTGACCAATTGACGATATGACTTGGGGAAATGTCTGCGAATAGTCGTGAACGCGCACATCGCTATAAACAAAGTTGTTAACACAAACCGAAGTCTTGCCGCCATAACTCTTAATCCTTTGTAGAAGTTGAACCGTCCAGTCTCTTACATCTGAATAATCTGGGCCATCTACCCTTGCTTCATTAATAGGTGACCACCAAGCTATCCTGGGATCGGCTATAAAGTTTTTATGTAAGGCATTGTCACCGCCTAATTTATCGATGATTCTCAAAGATTCGGAAACAGATGTATACCGAGTTACCCTCTCTTCACATTCCATGGGGGCAAGTATTCCAAGCGAAGTCCCCCATTGATTACCCATTTCGTGGAAGACAACCTTAATGCCAAAAGAGTCAGCTTTGCTTAAGAAGGAGTCAAGGTTTTCCGCCCAGTATGGATCGTAGGGGCACCCATATGGGTGATTTTCATTGGCTTGGATGTGTAGAACATTTCCCTCGGGTCCGCCCTCAACTTGTATTAGAGTGATTCCTAGGTCTTTCAACCTTATCCAGGCGTAATCAGGTATAGGATAACTTCCATAGGCTAGAGTTCCTGCTATGAGTTGGTTCGCCGGAATATTCGCGTATTTAGTGAAGTTGCTGCTGCTCGCCAGTTGAATTATCTGCGTCTGGAGCTGCTGAACCTGAGCCTGAAGTAATTGAACCTGGGTCTGAAACTGTTGAACCTGAGTCTGAAGCTGTTGAACCTGGGCCTGAAACCGCGTGGCTTGTCCTTGGATAATCGTTTTCTCACCGGTGAGTGCAGTGATTTGTTGTTGGAGGGTTGGTACTTTATCGGCTTCGGTCTGCAATGACTCGACTTGAGCCGTAAGGTTATCTGTCAGCGTTTGGAGGCTATTTAGTCGCGGATTTGTGGCTCCATAAACTGCTCCGGCGCCGATCAATATACCTACCACTAATCCAACGAGAACAGTTTTTTTATCCATAAAGAGAAACTAGATTTTAACAAATTTAACACTATTGCCCACGTTTTAGCTTAATAAAAAACATCTAGGCGCATTGGGACCAATAGTAACCCGCGCATGCATTTTATTCTCCTTATTGAAAGGTGCTAAATAACTGAAAAACGATCAGTAACCACATCGGAGTGATTAGGATGCTGTACGAGTGGAGGATATACTCTGTGGTCCCTGGGAGGATGGACGCGCTCAACGAGCGCTTCGCCAACACCACTCTGAGGATGTTCGAGAAGCACGGCATAAAGGTCATCGGTTTCTGGGAGGCTGTCATCGGCACCAGCAACACCCTGTACTACATGCTCGCCTTCAACGACATGGCGCACAGGGAGAAGGCTTGGAACGCGTTCGCATCGGACGCCGAGTGGCTCAAGGCCAAGAAGGAGACGGAGGATCGGGCCGGTGGGCCTCTCGTGGAGAGGGTCGAGAACACCCTGCTGAAGCCTACGCGTTACTCACCCCTCAAATAATTTGTGCATACGCGCGCAAATACACCAAAGGGCGGACTCGACGAATCTTTTTCCTCAGAACCATGAAATAATAGAAGCAACAACATATCTTAACCGAATCTAAATGCCTTTTAAAGACCTGATCGTCGAAAAAAGTGATCACACTCTACTAATCAAGATAAACAGACCCGAAGTTCTTAACGCGCTTCGTAAAGACACCTTCCTGGACATAGAGCAGGCGCTTAACGACTTCTCGAACGAAGAAGAGCTCAGGGTGATGATAATCACAGGGGCGGGGGACCGCGCGTTCTCAGCAGGCGGAGACGTGAACGCCCTCCTAAAAATGGGCAGCGGCGACGCAGCCGCCTTCGCAGCCTTGACCCACAGGGTCCTCGACAAGATGGAGGGCGTCCCCAAGCCCATAATCGCCGCCGTAAACGGGCTTGCCCTCGGAGCCGGATGCGACCTCGCCATTGCATGCGACATCGTCGTGGCATCCGAGAAAGCGCAGTTTGGAGAACCCCCAACAGGCTTGGGGATAACGACTCCATTCGGCGGCACTCAGAGACTGCCGAGGATCGTCGGTCCAAAGAGGGCCAAGCAGCTCTTCTTCACCGGGGAGTTCATAGACGCCGAGACAGCACTCAGGTTTGGGCTAGTCAATAAAGTTGTTAAGCATGAGGAACTTCTGTCGGAGACCAGGAAGTTAGTGGAGAAGATACTTGAACGTGCGCCTATAGCTGTCGGTTACTGCAAGCAGCTCGTCAATTTCAGTTCTTATGGGAGTCTCGGTAAAGGCGACAAGTTAGAATCAGAGCTCTACGCGAAATGCTTCGACACCGAAGACAAGAATGAGGGGACGAAGGCTTTCCTGGAGAAGAGGAAGCCAGCATTCAAAGGTAGATAAGCTGTACTACACGCACGCACGTTTATACCATAGTACCATCCTAAGGGACCCCAGATGAGCCTCCAGGAACGACTCAGGGAGCTGGGCGTCTGGCACCAATTCATAGAGAAGGACGAGACGGTGCACACAGCCGACGCCTCAGAGGCAACAGGGATACCTCTACACAGGATCACCAAGAACCTCATCTCCGTGACCAGCGAGGGCGAGCACGTACTGCTCGTCGTCCCTGGCGATAAGCGGGTGGACCTCAAGAAGGCCGCGAGGGCCCTGGGCGTGAGCAACGTCCAGCTGTTTCCCTTCAGCAAGGCCCACACGGTGAGCGGGTATCCGCCCGGCGGGACACCTTCCATCGGCCTCAAGGAGAGGCTGAGAACCGTCCTGGACGCCGAGCTAGCCGGGATGGAGACTTTCTACTGCGGCGGGGGGACGCGTGACAGGCTCCTCGAGCTGCGCAGCGAAGACGTTATTCGAGTCTCAGGCGCCGTGGTGGCCGAGATCACGGGGTAGCCTCACGCCCCGTAGGGCCGGCTCACCGTCGAAGTACACGGCTCCTCTGTCTAGGCTGAACCTGCCCTCCGCTATGAGCTGCACTGTTAAGGGGTAGATGACCCAGTCCCCCACACATTTCAGCCTGTCCTGGTGCTCCTCCACGACCTTGCCCAGCAGCGCCCTGTCCTCCCCAAGCTCCTCCAACGTAGCTCCCCGTGGGAGCCTCACGGGGACGGGCTCGGATACAACAAGTATCTCGCCGTGGTCCACCTTCTCGCGCACTACGTGGGTGGTGGCGCGGAGCTCCTTCTCGCCGGCCAGGATGGCCTCCTCCACCACGTGTATACCCACGTACTTACGCTCGGAGCCCTTCATGATGGTCAGGTCGGCGGGGTGGACGTTTATGATGCGGCCCGAGTAAGCGTCCAGCAGGGGCCACGTCATTATGCTCATGTACCCGGCGTTGCAGACTAGGTCGATGCCGTGTTGAGCGATCCGCTTGGCCACCATCTCGTCGAACTGGGGCCTGACTCCGAGGTCGCTCCTGGGGACGCCCCTCTCCCTGTAGAAGTCCCTAATGTCGATGCACTCGTAGCCGGTGCCGTACTCGTCCGCCACCTCCTTCGCGCGGCTCATCTTCTCCCCCGACTTGGTGACCCGGTCGTCCCTCACGTCGCTGAAGATGAGCGCGACCCTGTACCCTGAACCCGGCTTCAGGCTGCGCTCGATAATCCTCCTGGCATTGGTCCCTGAGCCGGACGCGAAGCAGGCGACGCGCATCTCTCCCTTCGCGGGGTCGAAGATGGGTTTAGGGCTCATCGTGTTCTCATACCCTCGAGGGTTAATAACGGTGACTGGACCAGTTTCACCTGCCTCCCCACGCGGCCGCTGTGCGTTCCACTTATATGCTCTGGGGGCCCCGGTCGGTTGATTGCGTTGTCCGAGGAAATCGTTTACGAGGCAGCTGAACTCACCTACGACAGGGATAAGACGGTACCCGACGCGTTGGCTGTCTGCGGCAAGTGTAAGCACCTGGTACCCAAGACCATGCTGTGCCTCTGGTGCGGCTCACCCATACTCTTCAGGATGCCCAAGAAGCAGGCGTAGAACCGAGCCTACCTCAGCATCTTATCTAATAGATCGGGTATCTGCCTCACGGCCGCCTCTGAGTACTCGAGCTCCTTAACATCGGCCAGGTCCACCCTCCCTATAATGGTGGCCGATGTGTCCACGTCGTTGATTACGATTAGTGGCGTTGTGACCTTCCACCTGCTAATCTCCCTGACTATCAGGTCGGGGTCAACGTCCGTGAGGTTCATGTCCAGTATGACTGCGTCGTAGGGCTGCCTCAGCTCCCTGAGGCCCAGTTTGCCGCTGGACGCGTGTCTGACCTCGATGCTCTGGAGCCGTGTCTTCTCCAGGGCCTTGAGTATCCTGTCCGCCCTGTACTGGTGCTCCTCTATGAGCAGGATGCTGGCCTCGCTGCGGGCCAAGACTTCTTTCTCGACCTTGAGAGGCTTCACTGGCTTGGGCTGAGGCGCCTCCCTGCGGGGCAGGATTCTGCCGAGTAAGCCTGGTCTACGTTCCGCGTTCCGGGTTACGGGCTCTTCAACGGGCGGGACCTCCTCGGGCTCGGGCTCAGCTTCGGGCTCCAGTTCGGGCTCAGGTTCTGGTTCGAGTTCAAGCTCGGGTGGGAGCTCACGCAACGCGGGTTTCGCTGGCTCCACTTCGATCTTTATCTCTTTCTCCTTATGCTCGTCCAGTTCATGAGGCCCTATTAAATCTTTCAGCTTCTTCAATTGTTCGATATCAAGGGTTACAGTGAACGGCTCAGGCTCTGGCTCCGGTTCCGGGTCAGGCTCTGGCTTTGGTCCCGGATCGGGCTCAGGGACATTGGCCTTTGCCACCTCGACCGGCTTCTCAACGAGCTTGTCCGGGGGCTCCTCCTCCGGCTCAGGTTGAGCGGCCACGTCCACGGGCTTAAGGATGATCGGCTTGGCCGCCACGACCCTGTATCCGCACGGGTTCTCGTACCTGATGTCCTTGGCTGCGAACTTGGTCTTGCACTTTATGCAGTTGAAGCTGGTTAACGCGTTGGGGCTCACGGAGCCGCAGTCCTCACACTCGTAGAGGGAGTCGCTGACCTTGAACTGCTCCTGTCCTTGGCCGCCCGCGGCACCTATCTTCGCCTGGGCTCCGCAGCCAGGGCACATGTAATAGATACCCACAACGAACTTGTCGCTGGGACCTGAGTAGCCGCAGCCCATGTGTTTGACGAGCTCCTTCTTGCTCACCTTGAGGGAGCCGCAGCGCGGGCAAGCGAGGGTAAGCATGAATACGGGGCTGAAGCACTCCGGGCACAGGGCCACGGTGCCGTAGTTGATCTTCTCCATGAAGCCTTTCTCTGTGAGGCTTTCGAGGAGCCTCACCATCTCCTTGGGCTCGTAGTAGTTGGCAAGGCAGGCTAGAGCGTTGAACTCTATGCCCTGAGAAGTGAACTTAGGTTGCACGTCTAAGATGCCCAGGTCCTTCAGTTGCTGCAGGAAGAAGTCTTCCTCGGAGTTGATGTGTGAGACAGCATTCCCTGGGTTGACGTATTGTTGTTGGGCCTCAAAGTCATCAAGAGCAGTGGTCAGGCGTCTCACCGTGCAGTGTGCGTTGGGTCAAACTCGATGTTGAGAATTTAAATTGGATACGGAGTTCTGAGACGTATTTCTGATCCATTTCTGTGGAGCTCCTCTCCCCCACCTCGTTGGCCTTTTGTATCCGGCTGGGGGCTGCGCTGTGCGGGTGTCCTGGTTTCCGGGTGGGTCGGAGGGCTCACGTTGTATTCTGGCTCCCGTATCCATCAAGGCATGTGAATCTGTTATCAGATAACGTGTTTTTACCCTTGTTTAGCTACAGTCGGGATGCCTGGGTCAGGATAACCAGAAGGGTGAGCGCACTGATGCTGCTGCTGGCCGCGGCCACATCCCTGCTCCAGTTCAGTGCACTGGGTGAGGCCGGGCAACTGTTTTAGCCTCAGGGACTTGTTCTTCCATGTAGGAGGAATGCAGGTATGCGCGTGTTCGTGTCCATCGACATGGAGGGCATCAGCGGGATAGTTGACTCAAGCGAGACCGACCGTAACAGCAGCGAGTACGGCTTCGCCAGGAAGCAGATGGCCGGCGACCTGAACGCTGCAATAGAGGGGGCCCTGGAGGCCGGGGCGGACGAGGTCGTGGTGTCCGACGCCCACGGAGGCATGAGGAACCTAAGGCCGGAGGACGTGCACCCGAAGGCGGTCCTCATCAGGGGCTCCCCCAAGCCCTGGAACATGATGGAAGGGATCGACGAGTCCTTCGACGCCGCCATGTACGTCGGCTACCACAGTATGAGGGGCACGCCACTGGGCGTGCTGTGCCACACAATCAGCGGGAGCGCCGTGGACGCGATATGGGTGAACGGCAGGGAGACGGGGGAGTTCGGCCTCAACTCGGCCCTCGCCGGCACCCACAGCGTTCCCTCGGTGTTCCTATCAGGAGACTACGCGGCCACGCAGGAGGCCGAAGACTTCGTGCCCGGCATAACGACGGCGACGGTCAAGTGGGCCACCGGGAGGCTCAGCGCCAGGTGCCTCAGCCCAGAGGAGAGCTGCAGACTGATAGCGTCCAAGGTTCAGGAGGCCCTAAGCTCCAAGTTCCCTGACCCGAGGCGGGTCAAGGAGCCCGTGGAGATCAAGATCAGGTACGGGTCGGAGACAATGTGCGATGTGGCAGCCCTCATGCCCAGCTTCGAGAGGATGGACGGCCGCACCATGAGAGGCGACTTCAAGGACTACAGGACCGCTGTGAGGGCTCTCCGCGCGGGGATATACCTGGCTGGTGCTGCCGAGAGAAGGTAGGCACCTTTCAACACCCTTTTTAGGCTTCGCTCCACGGAATCTCTTGACATGGACGGCGCCGCCAAGAAGTACATAATGCTGGCCTTCATCGTGCTAGTCTTGTCCTCGGCGGCGTACCTGGCCTGGATGGACGACCAGAATAACCAGACGCCTGACGCCGAGAATGTCCCATTCGGCGTCGAGAAGGATTACAGGCTGAAGGACGTCGAGGTGGCTGGCCTAGACGGCGAACCTGTCCTGTTCAGCGACTACAGGGGAAGCATCCTCGTCGTGGACTTTATGGCGCCCTGGTGCAGCCCATGCAAGGAGCAGATCAAGGTGCTGATCCAGCTGTCGCAGAGAACCGACGTGGAGATACTGTCCATAAACGTGGACCCGGACTACAACTCAACCTACCTCGCCAGGTTCAGGGACGACGAGGACATGACGTGGACCCTGGCCAGCTCCGCTGAGGCCGCCGTGGAGTACAAGGTCACAGCCATCCCGCTCATACTGGTGGCAGACCGCGACGGGGTCATCAGGTACCGGGGCTACTACACTACCCTCAACGGTTTCCAGCAAATCATAGACGAGATAGGGTGACAGGATGGACCCAGCATCGCTGAGCCTCAGCTTCGCCGCAGGGTTCCTGGCGACCCTGGCCCCGTGCGCCCTGCCCATGCTCCCCGGCTACGTAGCCTACTACATGAACCTGGGGCAGGGCAGGAGGAGCCCGCTAACGTACCTGACGTACTCGGTGTCCATGGTTGCGGGGTTCCTCTCAGTCTACCTGCTGGTGGGCGCCCTGCCCTCATTCGGCGTCAGCCGCCTCGCCGAGAGGGTTGGGGCCGCCACCCCCTACATAGGCGCGCTGCTGGTGCTGGTAGGCTTGGCAACCGTGTTCAGCGACGCCTTCAGATGGGTGCCCGCTGTGTGCTCCTTCACGCCGAAGAATACGGGGGTCAAGGCGTTCCTCATATACGGGGTCGGGTACGGGCTGGCCTCCATGTCCTGCAGCCTACCCGTGTTCCTGCTGCTGGTCTTACAGTCTGCGGAGGCCGGCGGCGTCGTAGGCGTGGCGGCGGGCTTCCTCGCCTACGGGCTGGGGGCAGCTGCGGTTATGGTGCCCCTTACCTTCGCTGTCGCGTACTCCAACCAGGTCGTGGTTGAACGCTTCATGGGCGCGCTCCCACACGTGAAGAAGCTGAGCGCCCTGGTGCTTGTGGCTGCGGGCCTCTACATGATCGCGGCTAACCTGTGAAACCGTTAAACGCCCGCGGAGCCACGTGCACCCATGGCGAGGGTCGTCCTTGTGGGGGCCGGCAGCAGCGTCTTCGGGTACAACTCGGTGCTGGACGCCGTCAACATCCCGGCCCTCAGGGGGTGCAACCTGGTCCTCCACGACATCCACGCTGGGCGCCTCGAGGCCATGGCGGGCCTCGCGGAGCGGATGAACTGTGAGGTCGGGGCGGGTCTGGAGATCGAGCACACGTTGGACCGCGCCGAGGCGCTGGCCGGCGCCGACTATGTACTTGTGAGCATAGCCGTGGAGCGGATGAGGCGGTGGCGGATGGACTGGGAGATACCTTACAGGAACGGGATCAGGCAGGTCATCGGCGAGAACGGTGGACCAGGCGGCCTCTTCCACACAATGAGGAACATACCGCCGGTCATGGAGATCGCCCGCGGCGTCGCCGAGCTGTGCCCGGACGCGTGGCTCATCAACTACACTAACCCTGTGCCCAGGCTCTGCCTGGCCGTGAGCCGGCACACCGGCGTCAAGGTCGTGGGCCTGTGCCACGAGGTTGAGCACCAGCTACAGCGCCTAGCCCCGTTGATTGGGGTGCCCACGGCGCTCCTGGACGCCGTCTCCGCCGGCCTCAACCACTTCAGCTGGTACAAGGAGCTGAGGTTCAAGGACGGCTCCGACGCGTACCTCACCTTGACCGAGGCGCTCGCTGAGGCGCGTGGCTTCCAGCCCCTATGCAGGGCCATGTACGACAAGTTCGGCCTCTATCCGTCCACGGACGACAACCACCTGGGGGAGTACCTGGCCTACGCTTGGGACGTGTGCCCGCCCGAGGCGCGGGGCCTCAACTGGATCGACAGGTGCGAGCGTGAGGGTGAGAGGAGCTGGGAGAGGATCAATAAACTGATCAGTGGCGATGAGCCCCTGAACGTTGAGGGCAGGCTGTCAGGGGAGCGGGCCATGCACATCGTGGCGGGCATCGAGTCCAACAGCGGCCATGTGGAGCTGCAGGTCAACCTACCCAACGAGGGCCAGGTGAACAACCTGCTCAGGGACGCCGTGGTGGAGACCCCAGCCATAATCAACAGGGGAGGAGTGAAGCCCATTCACGTCGGCGACCTGCCCAGCGGGCTCGCCGCCCTCTGCAACATCCAGATAATGATACAGAGCCTCGCCGTCGAGGCGGGGGTGCGCGGGGACATGCGCCTGGCTCAGCAGGCCATGCTGGCTGACCCGGTGGTCCAGGACACGGCGGCCGCCGAGAAGTCCTTCAAGGAGCTCATGGAGGCTCACAGGGACATGCTGCCCCAGTTCAAGGATTTGCCCTGATGCTCTCGGCATTTACCGGTTCACACTCGGTTCGATGGCAACTTTTTAACACCCCTCAGCGTCATTCATAGGGATCAAGTTGACCAGCTTGGACACGGCTCTCCTGGAGCGTGGGGAACACGTTAAGAAGGTTGGGCTGCCCCGCGTCGACTACCACTGCCACATAAGCATGACGGAGTACAGTGACCCCGCGCACCCGACAGTCGTGTCGGTGAGCAGGGACGAGTTCCTCGCGGACCTCGGCGAGGCGGGCATAGACAAGGCCGTGGTTCTGAGCGACAGGCGCACAAGCCCCGAGCAGGTGTCAGCCTTCGTCAGAGGAGACCCGGACCATTTCATAGGGTTCGGGTACGTGAACCCTACGCAGCACGGCGCGGACGAGGAGGTTCTTCGCCAGAGGGAGGAGCTGGGGCTCCACGGGCTGAAGCTTTACCCATGCAGCGACGGGTACGCGCCGGACGACAGCCACGCCTTCAAGGTCTACGAGGCGGCGAGCAGCATCGCCATGCCCGTCATGTTCCACCACGCCGGTATGCCCAACCCCTACGACTACCTGAAGCACACGGACCCGGCCCAGATCGACGTGGTGGCCGAGTGCTTCCCCGACCTCATGATCGTCCTCGCCCACCTCGGGTACCCGCGGGTCGAGGAGACCCTATACGTCGCACGCAAGCACAGGAACGTGTGGTGCGACATCAGCTGGCCCTACGGGGACGTGAACCACCCCAGCTTCCAGTACCTGCTGTGGCGGGACCTGCTGGTGGCCCTGAACCTGGGCGTCATCGACAAGCTGGTCTTCGGCACCGACTACCCGGGCGTAAGGCAGAGGCAGTACGTGGATATGCTCATGGGCGTCAACAGGTACGCCGCCCACAGGGACCTGCAAATACCCGTGGACCGGCTGTCGGCGATGCTGGACAAGAACATACACGGAGCCGGGTTACTTCCTTAAACCCAAATCCAGGCTGGCGGTCATCGTAGACTATGGCTCTTTTTTCGAAATCAAGCGCCAAGGTCGAGGAAACAGGAAGGGAGTATTTCGCTTATATGCAATGTACTCTTGGCCGAAGCGCTTCTCCAGAGCCGGTTCCTCACGATTCTTCACCCAGATGTAGAGCATCACCAGTAACATCGAGGGGAAAAGGGTTAAAGCGGTAACCGATTGCGCCACAAACCCAAACCCCATTAGAAGGCAGAATGTGCCAAAGATCATGGGGTTGCGGGTGTAGCGGTACAGTCCCCCGGTCACCAGTTTAGAGGATTGCGCTTCCGGGTCCACGTCTCCCCAAGGGAGGCCAGACCCTGCTTGGTACAGATTGTATATTGAGCCTAACCCAAAAATGTACCCCGGCAGGAGCCCCATTGCCCCCAGCATAAGGTTGAGTGGAAAAGGCGGAAAGGGGGACAGGTTGAATACTCCGTCAACCCCTCTTCCGACCACGATTACGCCCACGGGTAATCCGATCCCGAATAAAAGCACCACTGGGATCGTCTTCCACGTTAGTTTCGGTTTTCTCCCGATCATCAAGTCGGCCCCAGTTTTCCTTACGCAGGTATGCAGTGGGCAGGCATTGATTTAAAACTAACACTACATCGACGTAACGAAGGACAGAATAATTTGATGCTAGTTAAAGGGCGGCGGGTTAATTCATCTAGAAAAAGTAGGCTGCCGATGGTAGCGCCCAGTCTCCGCTATCTTAGACACTCTTCTATGGCGTAGGGGGCCTCGGCTGCCGCGTCCTCGGGAAGCAGGCGGAATTATTGCGTGCGAATTTGTGTCATCCCATTATTTCTCTGCTTAAACTGATTCATATAATGCCACCCTTTTTAGGCCAAAAGTTAAAAACTTAAGCTAACCTAAACTTATAAGGGCCGCCCATGGATGATCTAGTAATCACCGCTTACCCTATTCTACTAAGCCTCCTCGCAGGACTAGCTACAGGAATCGGAGGGTTACTTGTACTATTCCTAGGCAAACTAGAAGGCAGATTCCTAGGCTTCGTCATGGGGTTCGCGGGGGGAGTCATGATCGTGGTCTCCTTCCTCGAGTTAATGGCCGAAGCAAGTACCCTGGTTGACACCATATGGGTGGTCGCATTCTTCACCATTGGGGCAACCCTCATGATGGTAATGGACCTACTCCTACCCCACATGGAGTTCGGGCAGTGGGAGAAAAAGGTGAATGACAGGCGACTCTTCAACTCAGGTATCCTGGTAGCCCTCGGGATGAGCCTGCATAACCTCCCCGAGGGGCTTGTGGTGAGCGCCGGGTTCGGCCACGAGGCCAACCTGGGTATCCTAGTTGCGCTTATGATCAGTTTACACAACATTCCTGAAGGCATCGCCACCGTGACACCTCTGGTTGCCGCCGGAGTAAACAAGTGGAGGGCCATCGGCCTAGCTACACTAAGCGGCCTAACTGAGCCTCTCGGCGCCCTCATCGGTGCTGTGATTCTCGGTGCAGCTGGAGCCACGCCGACAGTGATCGGCTCGGGGCTGGCTTTCGCGGCGGGAGTTATGACGTACATCACAATGGACGAGCTGATCCCAGTCGCCCACGATTTCTGCAAACCCATGTACAAGCACTATGTTTCTACGGGGGTACTGGCTGGAGTCGTATTCGCACAGCTACTCACCATAATATTCTGAAAGAGACCTCAACTCAGGATGCGGTAGTGACAGTATTCTTCCCTTGAAGTGCGCTATTGGGTGAACCGTGATCTATGGGGCGGCCACATGTCCTCTGCGGCACCGTTGATGAAGACCTCGGCGTCAGGCAGAAGCCCTACGTGGACATACTCATGGGGGGGGCGCCGCCCACAGGGAACTGCAGATACCCGTAGACTGGCTTTCGGCGATGCTGGATAGGAACATACATGAATCTGGTCTTCTTCCTCGATATAAAAACGGTTAATTAAAAAATTCTTATCCTGTTTTTGAAGTTATTTTTTTAGAGCCGTAATTAATTTCCGTTAACACTCTGTAATCGCGCTCAATGATCTTAGCCCTTATTTTACGCGCTTTTTGGGATTTTTCCACCCTTCATCCACTCTTTGATCTGCGATTCATCACAATGCAACATGTCATATTTGATAAACCTTATGATTTTAACCTCTTCCTTCTCGGCCATCGCGTAACCGTTCGTCTCTAAAAAGGTAGCTGTTACTGTATACGCAGTCCTTTTTTGGGCGTCTTCCACTAAGCGAGAATGCCTTAATCTATACAACATGTGTGCGGCTTGATCCCATATGTCGTCTAATTTTTTAACTTCATCAATTATTGTGTTAAATCCTTTTTCTGCAAACATAACATCGCCCCTTTGGCCTCCAAAAATGTCTAACAGTAATTCATGAGTTTCACGGTAAAATTCCCAATCCGGGTACCAAATATCCCGTTGTTGATCAGTCATCTCTTTTTTCATTTCGCCATGGTTTAATATATAGTTATACATAAAACATACTCTGATAATCTATATCGCACTTTATGTGTGAACATAAGTTCTCTTGTCCATGTGGAATCTTAAATTTCCACTAATATGAACAATTTAGGAGGTATGAACACCCTGGCTCCTCCTACGCTAGGCACTCCTCTATAGCGTAGGGGACCTCGGCCGCCACATCCTCGGGCAGCAGGTGGAACCCCTTCTCGGCGGCCACCCTATCCCCCGCGGCCCCGTTCACGAAGGCCGCCGCGCAGGCAGCGTCGAAGGCCGTCGCTCCCATGGCCAGGTATGCGCCTGTGACTCCTGTGAGAACGTCGCCTGTACCGCCCACGGTCATGCCCGGGTTCCCGGTCCAGTTGTACCTGGTGCGGGCGCCATCGCTCACAACGTCCACCCTGCCTTTGAGAAGCACAACGGCCCCCAGCCTCTTCGCCTCCCTCTGGACCACGGCGCCCCGCTCCCTGAACTCGCCGCCCACGTCCTTACCGGTCAGTATCTTGAACTCCCTGCTGTGTGGCGTGAACACCGTGGGGGTCCTCACCTTGAGCCTGGCCTCGGCGTGGGCCTTGAGGCCGTCGGCGTCTATAACCATGGGGAGCCCCTTATCCTGCACCAACCCGTGAAGCCTCGCGTAGGCTTCCACGGTGTCATCCCTCTGCCCCAGGCCGGGGCCCACTGCGACGGCGTTGACCTTCCCGAGGAAAGGCTCCAGCTGGCCGAGGCTCTCCTCCGTCAGGTAGTCGCCCCTCAGCTTGACAGTGATGAGGCTTGGGCTGAAGCCCATTACGGCCTGGGCCGCGGACTCGGGGACGGCCACGTAGACGAGGTCGAGCCCAACCCCATATGCGCCCATGGCTGACAGGGCCGGGGCGCCGCTGTAGGTCTCGCTGCCACCCACCACGAGCAGGCTCCCATTCATGCCCTTGTGGGCGTCGGGGTCCCTCGCCGGGTGGACGGCCCAGACGTCGCCGGGGCCGACGAACTGCTCCGCCTCAGGCGGAATACCTATGGGGGCTACAACCAGTTCTCCCAGGTGCCTCGGGTTGCCGGCGTACCCAGCCTTGGCCTTGTGGAACGTGACAGTGAGGTCAGCGTGGACGCACTCGCCGTGGACGGCCCCCGTGTCCGCCTCCATGCCCGTGGGCACATCCACCGCCACCCTGTAGGCGTCGGCCCTGTTCACGGCGTCCACCATCTGCATGAATGGTGGCTTGAGGGCACCCCTCATACTGGTGCCTATGAGGCCGTCGATGACCACGTCGGCCTCGATCTCCGGGACCAGGCTGCTGTCCCTCACCACTGTGAGGTTCACGCTGGAGTTCATGCGGGTCAGGACCTCGTAGTTAGCCCTGGTGTTCTCGTGGGCGATGTGGGCCGGGTCGCCCAGCACGAGCACCTGGACCGTGTACCCCGCCGCAGCCAGATGCCGCGCCGCGACGCACCCGTCGCCCCCGTTGCCGCTTAAGCCAGACACTACGGTGACCCTCGAATCCGGCTTGAACCTCCTCCTGACCTCTTCGGCCACGGAGCGGCCCGCGTTCTCCATGAGCAGCCCCGTGGGTATGCCCAGGTAGGAGCTGTTCCTCTCCACGGCCCCCATCTCCCTGACCGTCAGGCGCTCGCCCAGAATCATGAATAAGTCTCCGCTTCTCCAGTTAAAAGACTCACCCAAGCTCGGCCACGGACTTGAGCACCACGTCGGCCCCCGAGGCCGTCAGCTCGGGGTCCCCGATACCTATGACCATGGCCACACCCGCGCTGCGCCCAGCCTGGGCGTCAGTGAGCTGGTCCCCAACGGATATGGCCTGGGACGGCTCAACGCCCAGCATCTCACACGCCTCCAGTATCATGTCGGGCGCCGGCTTCCCCTCCACAACCACGTCGGCGCCCACCACCACGTCGAACAGCCCGGTGATCTCCAGGGCCTTAAGAACCTGGACAGTGATCCTGGTCTCGCCGTTGGTGGTCATCCCCAGCCTGAAGCCCACGTCCCTCAGCCTCCTCAGCGCCTCAGCGGCCCCCGGGAACAGGCGCGGCGTGTAGCTGTCCGCCTGAGCCTTGTCGGCCTCGTCGTATATCTTCTGGGCCAGCGCCCGCGCCTCGTGCCAGGGGCGGCCGTGCTGGTACAGCGCGGCGGCCGCTATGGCCTGGTCCTCGCGGCGGGGCGCCTTGCTCAGGGGCCCGTTCATGTCCACCTCCAGCGTCTCAGGGTTGACCCCTGAGAGCCTGGCCCAGGTGAGGGACGCCTCCTTCCCGGCCGCCTCACGCACCGTGCGCAGCCGGATGGAGGCCAGGTGCCTGTACCTGTCCCTGTCGTCCACTAGGGTCCCGTCCAGGTCGAAGAGTATGAGGTCCGCATCCACGGATTTGTCGTCTATCTGCAGCGTCGGCAAGCTGATCGGTGTAAACATTGTTTTTCAATCAGATAACTTTTAAATGCCTAGAATCTTAGTTCATGTCGGTGTAACTCTTTTGGCGACGGCGTTCGTCCTAATAAACGCGGAGATCGGTGCAGAGAGCGAGGTACTGAAGGGGCTGAAGGACATCCCTGAGGTCAAGGAGGCTTACATGGTCTACGGCGTCTACGACATCATAGCTCGCATACAGACGGAGACTATGCAGGAGCTCAAGGACATCATAAGCTGGAAGATCAGGCGCCTCGACAAGGTCCGCTCCACCTTGACGATGATAGTCGTCTGATCCCCTCACAACCATTCTTTTGTTTAGTAACGTTTTTACCTAGAGGGTACAAGGTTCCCGGCGACGGGTTTTGCTGCTCCACATCGGCCTGGACGACACGGACAGCCCGGAGGGGGGCTGCACCACGTACGTGGCGGCGCTCCTAGCCGAGAGGCTGTTGGCCATGGGGGCAGAGTTCACCGACTACCCTACGCTGCTCAGGCTGAACCCAAACACCCCGTGGAAGACGCGGGGCAACGCCTCGGTCTGCCTCAGGCTCAACCTGGACGAGTCTAGGCAGGGGGACGCGAAGAAGGCCGTCATAGACCTTGTTGACCGATACGGCGAGTTCCTGTGCGAGAACACTAACCCCGGAGCAGTGATCCACGTGGGCGAGGTGCCGCGGGAGGCGAAGGAGTTCAGCGACAGGACAGTGAAGCAGATAGTGAGGCTCGAGGAAGCTGAGGCCATCATAGACGGGTGCGGTATGGGCGCCGTGGGCTGGAAGAACCGTAGGGGGATCATCGGGGCCCTGGCGGCGGTGGGCGGCGCACTGGAGGGGGACCACACGTACGAGCTGCTGACATACAGGTCCCCCGAGTACTGGGGCAGGGCGAGGAAGATAGACGAGGAGTCCGTGAGGGAGATGGACAGGGTCCTGGGCGGCGTCACGTTCAACAACGTGGACGAGCGGGGGAGGCCCCTCATCGCCCCCCACGGCCCCGACCCGGTCCTGTACGGCGTCAGGGGTGAATCAGCGGAGGCCGTGTACACGGCCTCGACCATCGTGCGGCCCCTGGAGCCCGTGGAGAGGTGGATGATCTACAGGAGCAACCAGGGCACAGACGCCCACCTAGGGGCAGCCGTCAAGGTGCGTGAACTCAAACCGTACAACCCGGCAGTGGTGGAGGCAAGGGTGGTCGGCCCACTCGACACCATCACGGGCGGCCACGTCATCCTCAGGGTCGCGGACGAGTCAGGCGAGGTGGACTGCGCCGTCTACGAGCCCACAGGGGGCCTCAGAGAGGTTGTCCGGGGCCTCGTCCCGGGGGACCGCGTCCGGGTCAGCTCGGGCGTCAGGGAGCTGGACGGCGGCCTCACACTCAACGTGGAGAAGCTGGAGGTGCTGGAGCTGCCCGACACCGTGGAGTATAGGAATCCCCGGTGTCCCGCCTGCGGCGGCCCCACGGAGTCCATGGGCGCGGGCCAGGGCCGTAGGTGCAAACGGTGTGGCTACAGGGGCCCCATGGAGAGGACGCTATACACGAGGCCACGAGCCATCAAGGTGGGAGTTCACCTGCCTGACAGGGACGCCCACAGGCACCTCACCAAGCCCCTGGAGCGCTACGGCCGCGAGCAGACGTACAAGCCCAGCCCCATGTTCAGCCCCTGGATCGGCTGGGGTGGCGGGCCCGTGCCGCGGAGCCCCTCTTCTTCTGTGCCGTAGAGCCTCTCTTCTTCCGTGCTGTAGAGTCCCTCTTCTTCCGTGCTGTAGAGTCCCTCTTCTTCCGTTGGGCCATTGAGTGGCCGCACTTCCAGCAGTACCTAAGGCCCTCAGGCACCTTGAACCCGCAGTGGGGGCAGGCCCTGAGGCCGTAGTCGCCCTGCACCATATCCTGAGGTACTAGGACGTGCGTCAAGCTCATACAGCCATGGTTCCCCAGGGGGACCCTATGCTTTATGGATCGCTGATAGTTGTCCTTCATCCATCGTGAGCTGGTGGGCCCTGGTCCTGCGGCTGTGCCTCGTCATCTCGCCCAGCAGATCAGATATCTCGATGGACAGCTCATCCGACCTGGTCCTGCCCCTCTTCGAGGTGTCGTACAGGTATTGGACCGTTTAACGTAGAGGCTCTGCAGAGTGGCGGTGAACCATTGAACACATGAAGGCATACAGGAAAATCCGCTAGGATTCTAAGAGTAGTTAGACAGGGTTTATCTGGCGTAGTGCGCTCACTAAACGTTCAAAACAAAAAAAACCATAAAACTAATGTAAGCATAAAAAGAAGGATACCAAATTCAGTAAAACTATATGGATGGACATGCACCTAAAAACGAGAAAACAGGCGATACTAATGTTTTTTCAAGATAATATAAAAAATATTTTCCTCATCCTAGTGGTTATATTAGTTTTCTCTGGATTGGGGTTTTACGCGGCCTACTTCCTACAGGATGAGAAGATGAAGGAGATGGTGGCGGAAAACGATTCTACGGTAAATAGGTTATCCAGCGAAGTATCGTATCTGCGAAACATGTTCAATGATCTGGTTATACAGTACGAGAAAATTGAAAAACAGGTTAATGAGCTTCAAAGCGAGTCAACGCAGCAGGATTATGAATACGGGGATTTATCCCAGAAATACGCACAGCTGAACAGCAGTTACCGGGGTCTGCTGAATGATTATAGAGCGTTAAATTCCAGCAGTGCGCTCGAAAGGGAGACATTCCATGACAAGACGAGGGTGAGCAAGAATCACGTTAGAGTATTCTTCAATAACGTATCCTTTGAGTACCCCCAAGACATGGCGGTGTCGCTTGACGGCCCCCATGAGAGCCTCCCCACGAACTGTTCACGGCTATTTGCGGGGGAGCCAAACGACGGGAAGACCGTGGTGACTCTGAGCTGGAGCCACGTTGAAGGCGAGCCTGATCTGAACGCGACGCTGAGGGACGCATGCAGCTCCATTGGTATCTATTTGAATAAAACGAGTCTGGATACAACCCTGATTATTGATGATTACGAGGTTCGTTACACTAATTGCACCCTTCTGGTTGGCGGGGAAACGGAGTACGCGTTGATCTCCACATGGTACTTGAGCCGCACGTCGTATCACTACCTGTGCGTGGTTCAGCAGGACGAGAACACTGTCGTCGATACCTTCATGGAGCTGATGGCCGGCTTCTACCAATATTAGGGGCGAGTAGTCGAAAAAGGATCGGGTTCATGGTGCTAGGATGGGTCGATCACTCTGCCCATGAACAGTATGAGGCCCGTGTCCCTGTCCCGGATGACGAAGATGAACGGGTGATCCGCCCTGAACTCCTCCAGCATGGGGGCCGAGCTCAGCGTGACGACGCCAGTCGCCGCGGCGGCCTCGGTCCCCTCCTCGTTCACGTCTACGTAGGCCTGGTGGATGACCTTTGAGATGAACAGGCCGCCGTCAGAGATGCCGCTGAAGTCGGCCTCGCCGCTGAACGCCGTGGGCATCCCCATCTCGGCCAGGTCGCGCCCCATGTCATACTTGGTCTCTAGCTTAAACTTGGGGAGGAAGACATTGAGCTTGGTCGACTCCAGCTGGGAGACCCACTCGCCGTACGTCTCCAGAGTTAGGCCGGCCTCGAACCCGTGGATGTCGTTCTCCTCGGGGAGGATGACGATCATGCTGAGGTCGCCTCCCTTGTAGGGCAACTCCAGTACTTGGACCTCGCTTGTGTTGGCGTAGTTAAAACTCCCCTCTAGGCTCATCATGTCCACCTCGACGGTCTCGGTCGGAGTCACGTGGAAGTCGGCTGCCGTCGTGTCGGCATCGTCGAACTGCGCCGCCCAGTCCCCCTTGAAGTAGATGGCGTTTGTCAGCACCAGCAGGGCGCCTTCCAGGTCGCTCGGGGAGAACAGGTCCTTGATCTTGTTGTAGGTCAGCTCCTCGACCCAGCCGTTGATGGTCTCAGCTGCCTCCGAAGCGTCGTCGAAGTCAATGACATTGCCTTCTCCACCATAATAGTCCTGGATCACCTGAACATAGTCCTCCTTGAAGGGGAAGCCCTCCTGCATCCAGAGGGCGTTGGCCGTGAGGAGCGTATAGGGCCTGTCCTTCTCGTTCAGGATGTTGAATACCCCAGCGGCGCCGGGTCTCCTGACATCGTCGTCCTCGGACAGGTGGAACACTGTCTGCATCTCCTCGGCCGTCGCGCCCCTGGCCCCCTCGTATGTCATGGATAGGGCCGTGGAGATGCTGTATGGCGAGTAGAACAGGTTGTCCTCGCCCGGGCTGTACCGTCCGTATAGGTCGAGGGCGAAGGCGTTGCTGGCGTCAACGGTGGCCTTCAGGGACTCCGCCGTGGCCCCGCTATCGTCCAGGACAGGTATGTCAACTTTGCTGATGACTTCCAGGTTTGGATTCTTGACGAGGAATGTGAAGCCCCCTACGACCGTGACTAGGACCAGGAAAGCCGCGATTAGACGGCTCGAACGCTTAAACATGTGTGACCACTTTCACCTCTGCCTAGTTTATTATAATACTATAGATTAGAACAGAGACGATGATTCAGGGACAGGGCGTAAGGCTAAGACGGCATGGGTGTTCTAACAATTTTTCGGGCAACTATCTAAAAAGGAAAAACAAGTATCAAGGGCTCCTCTGCGGCACCTGGACCGCCACATAATCCACGTTGGGCTCATCCACGTGCTCCGGGAACACAAGCCTCACCTCTGTTCCGGCGCTGAGCTTCGAGGAAAGCTCTATCCTCCCTCCATGCGCCTCCATGATCCTCTTACAGTACGAGAGCCCGAGACCGTTCCCGTTCTCCTTGGTCGTCACCAGGTCCGTGAACAGCCTAGAAAGCACCTCCTCAGGTATGCCCGCGCCGCTGTCAGCTATCCTCAGTTGTACCGATCCGCCTTGCCTTTCTCCAATGATCTTCAGCGTGCCCCCGTGGGGCATTGCCTCCACGGCGTTTAAAATGACATTGTTCAGCACGCGACGCATCTTCGTGTAGTCCAGTCGCATGGTCACTTCTTCATCTAAATCGACTTCAATCGCGACGCTGGGCGGAATCACGACATCTTTGAGGGCCTGATCGACAAGGTCACGCAGAGCGATGACGGTGGTGTTCATGGGCAACGTCGAGGTGTAGTCCTTGAGGTCCTCTAGCATCTTCACGCAGAAGTCCACCGAGCTGTTTATCCTCTCCACGTACTCAGAGTCGCTGCCCAGGAAGTAGACGCTGTTCTTGATGGTCTGAAGGGGGTTCCTCAGGTCGTGGGCCACCATGGAGGCGATCCTGCCTACGGCTCTGAGCTTCTCGGCCTCCAGGGTCTCCAGGGTCTTCTGCTCGATGATGTGCTCCAGCTCCTTCCTCTCCATTATTCGGCGCAGAGCAGAGGCGCTGTGCATGGCCAGTATCTCTATCAGCTCGGCGTCGTAGGCGGTGAACGCCGAGACCTCCGTGCTCTCGACGTTTATCACGCCCAAAGTTGAGCTGTTCTCGTTTATCGGTACGGCCAGCTCAGACAGGGTGATTATCTCCATGTTGAACTCGGGCGGCGGCTGAATGTAGTTCGGATCGAGCCTCGTATCCGATATCAACTGTGCTTTTCTGGTCCTGAATGTCCTCGCGGTCACGCTGTCGGCTGACACAGGCATCACCCACTCAGCCTGCATAGGCAGCCCCCTCGTGCGGGTGTACCTCAGGTGTCTGTCCTCGTACATGGCGACCCCAGCGAACCGGAACCCTAGAACGGACTCGATGGTGTCCAGGATGGCATCGTAGACCTCCTCGAGGCTGTGAGACTTCCCAAGCCTCACGGCCGACTTGTGGAGGGCCGTCAGCTTCTTCTCGTAGCTCTTCCTCGCGGAGATATCCCGGCAGTACGCCAGGGACGCGTTCTTCCCGTCGTAGTCCACCAGACTGGCGTTGGTCTCAACCGTGACCTCCCTGCCGCTTCTGTCCAGAAGGGTGATGTCGTATCGGCTGACGCTGTCCTCGCCCCTCTGCCTGCCTAGCATCCTCGACTTTACGGTCTCCCTCTCGTCCTCCTTGACCAGTGTCAGCGAGTCCAGCCCTATTAGCTCGGAGCGGTCATGGTACCCCAGCATATCCGCTGTCCTCTTGTTGGCGTACGCTATCTCGGTGCCAACGAAGATGAAGGCCGCGTCCATGGAGGACTCTAGGTAGCTCTTCCACCGCGCCTCCGACTCCCTGTAGCTCTCTATCTGTCTCAGCCTGCCCACAGACGACGATATGTAGGATCCTAAGATCTCCAAGAGGGCGACATCCTCTTTAGAGAACGCGTCTGTCTTCTCGCTCTCTACGTTGAGGATGCCTGCCACCCTGCCGTCTACACTAAAGGGGACCGCTACCTCTGAAAGCAGCTCCAGCCCCTTCGGCCAGCTGACGTAGTCCCCGTCCAGGCGGGTGTCGCGTACCACCTGGGTGGCGCCTGTCCGTATGGCCCTTATGGTCACGCCCTTGCCGTCCAGGCTCTGTATGTAGGGCTCCTCGACTTGGGCGCCCATGATGAATAGCTCTATGAGGTCCGTTCCTCTGAGAAGGTGGAAGCCGGCGAAGCTGAAGTCCAGCGTCTCCTTAACCGCCTCGAAGGACAGGGTGGCTATCTCGTCGATCTCGGACGCCTTAGATATCTCGGCGGCGTACTTGTGAAGCGTCTCGAGCCTCTTCTTGTATAGGATGTTGCTCATCTTCGAGCGGTGCTTCTCTATAGCCTGGAGGACCCTGTTCGCCAAGAGCTTGTAGTGGCTGGGGTCCATCTCCTTCCTGATGTAGTCGTCGACGCCAGCCGCTATGGCGGTCTCGGCCACGGACTCGCTCCCGTGCGCAGTGTAGAGGATGAAGGGCACGTCGGACACCTTCTTCACGAGTCCGCATATCTCGACGCCGTTGAGCACAGGCATTTTATAGTCCGATATGATGCAGTCGACATCCGGAGTGAGGTTGCTCCTGAGTTCCTCGTAGGACGACACGGGCAGTATCTCTAGCGAGGCGTCAGCCTTCTCGAGGAACAGCTTCGCGAAGTGGAGCTGATTAGGCTCATCGTCTATATGGAGTACCTTCAGCTTGCCCGTGGCACCGATATTCAAAGTATTTTGAATTTGGATAACAGATACTAATGATGATGTGTGTGTACCGCGCATAAACTACACGCAGGATCTGGCTCTCAATCAACGACCAGTGGCATTTCGATACCGACAATACCCCACTACATTCCCTGTTTTTGGATTGCACACTCTACAAACATCTATTTTCGATACATACGCTTAATGTGTGGGTAATGATTACATGTAAAAGAACTGTGAATTGGGGATAAAATTATGGCCCAAACCGTAGGAAGGTCTAAACCGTGAGAAGAATCCCCAGCCCGTTGATAACCAGATGTATGATGATTCCAGGCGTAGTGTTCCCACGATCCATCAAATGGGCTGCCGGCTGATAACCTCCTTTATACATCATTGCGCGCCAATCACGTCTACACGCGCAAGTTAATACTACTAATGCTATCAGCATAGCCTCGACAGGTAACTTGGTATGCTCTGGTTTGTAGGTGTGGGTTCACTTGTATCATCGGTGGTACCAGCACCGGCTCTCTCCCAGGTATCGGTCTCAAGGTCAAATATCCAGGTATCGTCGAGAAAGACCATACCCTCCTGAAATCCATACCTGGTTGCCTATTTTGACCGTCTTGTAGACGTTCCCCTCGACATCCGTGACGGAGTCCACCGTCGGCGTGGGATTCGGAATGGTGTCCTCGGGCTCTGTGCCCCTCAGATAAGCTGGGAAACCTACCACGAATATTGCCACTAAGATAACCGCCCAAAGAGCCTTCGAGTTAATCGTTTTCCCGACGCTGCTGCGCATGTGCTCAGGTTCATGGGAGTAGACGCTGTGAGTCACGCGGTTTCAACTAGGCTTTGTTCTTAATTTGTATTAAATTTTTATCTCAAGAACGATGATTGAATCCGAGTATTGAATTTTGTTCCCGCACACAAGTCTCATCCGTAACCCTCGCTGGCACGTACACCAGCCTTCGATCAATCATCACCAACAGTATCCTAAATAAGAAGAGAACGCCCGCAGCCTCCATAGAGCCCCGCCGCGGCGACCACTACACCTCCTGTAGTCGCCGCCAATAAACCAAGAAAAAGCCGCCAATCCAGAAAATAAACCAGAAAACAAGAAAACGTGGCGGTGGTGACTACACCCCCCTCCCCCCCAATGCACACACACAAACACACACGAAACAGAAACCCAGAGAACCCGCCCAAAAATCGCTTATACCAACCCACTGGGAACAAGAATGGTGCGGGGGGTGGGGATCGAACCCACGCAGGACTAGTCCATTAGGGCCTGAACCTAACCCCTTAGGCCACTCGGGAACCCCCGCACAATAAGAAGGGGATAGCCTAAAGAGACTTCAGGAACGCCCTATAAGCCTTCGCATCCATCAGCTTACCCAGGTCCGCGTCGAGGCTCCCCGCCTCGATCTTGGCGATCCAGCCCTCACCGTACGGGTCCTCGTTGATCTTCTCGGGGCTGTCCAGCAGGCTCTCGTTCACCTCCACAACCTTACCGCCCACAGGGCTGTACATGTCGCTGACGGCCTTAACGGACTCCACGGCGCCGATGGCCCCATGCTGAGCCACCTCGGCGTCCACCGATGGCAGCTCAACGTAGACGATCTCGTGGAGCTGACCCTGAGCGTAGTCGTCGATGCCAACGGCCACCAGGGCGCCGCCCAGCTTCTTAGCCCACTCGTGCTCCTTGGTGTAGTAGAGCCCATCCAGAACCTTGTATTCGTCGGTCACTTCTTATCCCTCTTCCAACCGTACACGGTTTCATCATAGAAGGGCCGGTGCTTAACAACTTTTCCCTTCACCAGGTTCTTCCTGATCCTCACCAAGACCGGAGTTCCCAGCTCACCGAACTCGGGTGGAAGATAGGCTAGGGCGATGCCCACGTTCAGAGTCGGGCTAATGCCCCCGCTGGTCACCACCCCTATCTCCTTCTCCTCCACGCTCAGCACCTCATAACTGTGTCTGGGGATACCCCTCTCCTCCAACATTATACCCACAAGGGTCCTCTTGATCCCCTCGTCCCTGATCTTCTGCAGAGCCCTCTGCCCGATGAAGTACCCGGCCTTCTTGAACTTCACGGTCCACCTGAGCCCAGCCTCCAGCGGGTTGATGCTCTCATCGATGTCGTTGCCGTAAAGCCACAGTCCAGCCTCAAGCCGCAAACTGTCCCTGGCGCCCAATCCGCACGGGACAGCCCCGGCACCCACCAGGTCGTCCCAGACCTTCAGCGCCTTATCAGGCTTCTCCAAGGGAGAGTCCAGCACGAAGACCTCGAACCCGTCCTCCCCCGTGTAGCCCGTCCTGGCCGCGAGGCACTTGACGCCGCTCACGGTGATCTCGCCGATGTTGAAGCGCTTAATCTTGCTTAGGTCCTCCTTCGTGATCTTCTGAAGAGTATCCACAGCCTTAGGCCCCTGGACGGCGATCATGGCCACCTTGTCGCTGACGTCGGTCAGATTCACCTGGAAGTCCTTGCTGTTCTTCTTCATCCACTTGAAGTCCTTGTCCCTGTTGCCCGCGTTGTACACCACCAGGTACTTCTCAGACGTGAACTTGTAGAGGATGAGGTCGTCTACGATGCCGCCCGTCGGCTTGCACATCACAGCGTAGAGGCCGCCGTATGGCTCCAGCTTGTCCACGTCGTTGGTGACCAGGTAGTTCAGGAACTTCTCCGTGTCGGGGCCCTCGGCCCAGGTCCTGCCCATGTGGCTCGTGTCGAAGATACCGCAGGCATCCCGCACCGCCTTGTGCTCGGCCTGGATGCCCTCGTACCACACAGGCATCGCGTACCCGCCGAAGTCCACCATGTTGCCGTGGTCGGCGTGGTACCTATAGATATGAGTCTTCTTTAACTCCAATGCGTTTACCGCTTAGAACTCAAGGGGAACCAAGTTAAAACTATTATCCGTGGAGGTCACGGGCAGGGCTTAACCTTCACGGCCTCAGTGGTGAAATTGAGGCCCTTGCCGCACTTGGGGCACCTCCCCTCGAACTTCTTTATGACATCCTGAGGAGACTTCAAGAGATCACCCTCGTAGAGAAGCTCACCACACTCTCTGCAACAAATTCTCTGCGGCACGTAACCCCCTCGGCTCTAGGAAGGTACTGAGCCTTCGTTTATAAACTTCATGCCCCTGTGTTACAGGAAAAAGGATTATATCCGCAGCCACGGTTATGGGGCTGAGGGAATCCGCCATATCCAGAAAGAGATCATCAAGGTCGCCTCTCAAGGGATTCAAGATACCTCAGAACGCGCTGGCTTGGGGCATAGTCATCTTCAGCTTATTCGTGCTCAGCGGAGGCCTCTACAACATCCTCGAGAACCCGCCCATCTACATCCCCTACGGGAGCAGATACCTGACGCTGCACCCATACCTGAGCGAGCAGACAGTCTACGAGAGCATCTTCGTGTTCCTGAGCAACGCCGCCGTCTTCGTTGGACTGTGGCTGAGCTACAGAAGCGCCCAGGTCGCCTACGACAAGTCCAAGGCCAATAGGTGGCTCGTACTCGGCATAGGGCTTACCCTGGCAGGCATCTCTGGAAGCTACCTCATAATTGAGATGAAGAAAGCCATCCTGGGGTAGACGAAACTATTTAGTGTCTAGGGAGCCCATTCTTACTCTGATCGCCTTGAAGCGCATAGGATTCATAGGCCTCGGCCTCATGGGGGCCGGGATGAGCAGGAACCTGTTGAAGGCCGGCTACCAGGTCACGGTCTGGAACCGGACCGAGTCTAAGATGAAGCCCCTCGTGGAGGCTGGCGCGAAGCCAGTTAAGAGCCCAAGGGAGGTGGCGAAGAGTAGCGATGTGGTCATCACCATGGTCACCGACAGCTCAGACGTGGAGGAGGTTCTGCTGGGCCCAAGTGGGGCCGTGCAAGGCTCAAAGAAGGGCGACGTCTTCATAGACATGAGTACCATTAGCCCCATAGCCACAAAGACTCTGGCGTCCAAGCTTAAGGAGAAGGGCTTGCAGATGCTGGACGCCCCCGTGAGCGGTGGCGTCATCGGGGCCACCAACGGCACCCTCAGCATCATGGTGGGCGGCGACCCCAAGGTGTTCGAGGAGTGTAAACCCATCCTCCAGGCCATGGGCAAGACAATCACGTACATCGGGGGAAACGGCGACGGACAGGTCTGCAAGGCCGTTAACCAGATCCTAGTGGGGACCACCATGGTGGGCGTGGCCGAGGCCCTGGTCTTCGCCGCCAAGGCGGGGGTCAACCTTGAGAAGGTTCACGCTGCCGTCAGCGGCGGAGCCGCCGGAAGCTGGCAGCTCACCAACAACGGTGAGAGGCTGCTTCAGGGCGACCATGAGCCCGGCTTCAAGATCAAGGACTACCTGAAGGACCTGGGGATCATCATGGAGACGGCTTCAGTCAACAAGATGCCGCTGCCCGCCACGGGGCTTGTTCAACAGCTTTTCAGGCACTGCGACGCCATGGGCATGAGGGAGAAGGGAACCCAGGGAGTTGTGGTGGCTATAGAGAAGCTGGCAAACAAGAAGATCAAGGAGTAGCCCCTCCCTTTTATTCTCCGCGTGAGGTAACCCCGGCTCCCCCCGCGGAGATTGGAGGGTGGTCCCGCCCGCGGGAGTTGAACCTGCAACCCTCCGGTGTCTGCTCATGGTCTGATTGCCACCGCCCCGCGGGGCGACGACTACAGCCGGATGCTCTACCATTGAGCTAGGGCGGGACTCCGAAAAACATGACAGCTACAATAATTTAAGCGATTTGGTCAGCCCGGACTGCCCAATGTACCCCTATGTGAGCAGAGGTAGGGTTTTGAACTCCATAAACGCTATCATGAATAGTTCAATGTTTTTTTCGGTGAGGCCCCCCAGTGTCAATAAACGTGCAGGATGTGATGATCACGGACGTGATCACCATCAAGCCCGACCTCCCAGTCAAGTACGCTGACAGCCTAATGAAGTACTACGGGGTCGGCTGCCTGGTCGTTGTGGAGGACGGGCTGCCTGTAGGCATCATCACGGACAACGATATAGTTAGACGCGTGTACATGCCGAAGCATGACCCCTTTTTTCTCCTCGTGAGGGAGGTCATGTCAGAGTCTCTAGTATGGGTGAAGCCTGAGACGCCGCTCCACGAGGCCACCGATCTCATGATCAAGAAGAACATCAAGAGACTCCCCGTGATAGGTAACATCGCAACTGGGCCTGTGCTCCTGGGGCTTCTGACGCGTGTACCCTTGGCGGCGGACGAGGAGAAGGCAGAGGCTGAAACAAAGAAGTAGCCTCACACCTTTAACGTCTCAGGTATACTAGTTTCGTAAGGAGGCCTAACTACCCCCTTCTCCGTTATGAACCCCGTTATGTAGTGTGCGGGGGTCACGTCGAAGCCGGGGTTCCTCGCCGGGGTGCCCTCCAACGGCACCTGGACCCACCTGTACTCGCCTTCAGCGTCCAGACCCCAGACCCTGTTCACCTCCTCAGGCGACCGCTCCTCGATCTCTATGTCATCTCCCGTCGGTGTCGCGTGGTCAAACGTCATCCCAGGGGCCGCTACGTAGAAGGGTACGCCGTTCTCTTTAGCCACCACAGCCTTCTCATAGGTGCCCACCTTGTTCGCCACGTCGCCGTTAGCCGCGACCCTGTCGGCGCCCACAATCACCACGTCCACCTCCCCTCTCCTCATGTAGTAGCCGGAGGCGTTGTCCACTATGAGGGCGTAGGGAATCCCCTCCATCTCCAGCTCCCACGCTGTCAGACGCGCACCCTGGCTTCTAGGCCGAGTCTCGTCAACCCAGACGAATACCCTCCTCCCCAACCTGTGGGCGACCCTTATCGGGCTGAGGGCCGTGCCTTGGTCTATGAAAGCCAGCGCGCCCGCGTTGCAGTGAGTCAGGACCCTGCAGCCGTCACCTATGAGCCTGGCTCCGTGCTCGCCGATGAGCCGGGACGCCTCCAGGTCGTCAGCCGCGATCCTGTCAGCCTCCTCGACCACGTTCCTCACTCTAACCGCGACGGAGCCGCCCACCGCGGCGTCCATGCACCTCTCCACGGCGTGGAACAGGCTCACAGCTGTGGGCCTGGTTCGGCGCACCGTCTCCGCGGCTCCAGTCATGTAGGCGCTGAACTTGTCCACAGGGAGGCTCGCCGCCTCCTGGGCGGCCTGGGCCATGGCGTAGCCCGCGGCGCACCCTACGGCGCCTGCCCCCCTGGTGGCCATGTCCTTGATGGCGTGGGCCGTTTCCCTGTGGTCGCTGAGCGTCATTATCTCGAACCTGTGGGGTAGAAGCCGCTGGTCGATCATCTTGACCCTGGAGCCTTCTCTCCAAAGCGTAAGGACGTCCCGGGTCTCCCCGCCCACCTTAACCCTCATGATAGATGATGTGGGCTGGGGCGGTTAATAACCTACTTCAGCACCTTGCCGGTTTTACGGTACCAGAGGTACAGGTCCAGCTCGCCGGGGCTCATCCTCAGCATGTCCGCCACCTTCGCCAGCTTCTCCTCGTATGCTAGGTACCTTCTACGGGTGAGGCTCTTCCCCGCATCCTCAGGCGTGATTAGGCCGTGCTCGGCCATGTTGCTCAGTATGTGGCGGTCGATGATGGCCAGGTCGAAGTACCCCACGTTCCTGAGGTAGTGGCTGGCCTCCTTCCAGCCAAACCCCTTGACGTTGGCTACGAGCCACTCACGCGCCTCTGCGCTGCACCCGAAGCACTGGATGATGGACTTGATCTTAGAGGCTAGGTGTCGAGTATTGTAGATGTACTCGGCCCGGGTGTTCGCGAACCTGTGGCCCTCGCCGACGAGGCAGGCTTGGACGTCCCGTAGCTCCCCCTCCACGAGTGTCCCTCCGCGGCGCAGGGCGTCCACGCACCTCTGCCCCGTGAGGGCGCTGCTGTATGCCGTCAACAGGCAGTAGACGAGTTCCTCGTACCATTTCTGGGAGTCCATCCCGTGGACTCTGCGGAACTCATCCATGCGCTCATCGACCATGGCCTTGACTCTAGTGTTCTCGGTGAGCTCCCGGACCTTCTCGGCCATGGAGGTGACACCTGGGTCTTCGCTGAGCTTGGACTGCATTGATGGATTCACGTAGCCGCGTCATTTAAGGCTGACACTCTCACCCGCTGTAAGAATTGTGCTATATGATTGTCAATGGCCTAGAGTCATCTGATGAGTTCCACGGTAGCCCACCTAAACTACGAGACGCGCCAAATCACCTGCCGAGCAACCAAGAAGATACCTGCGATAAACACACCCGGCGTGAGCATCCCCCCCATAGAGGAAGGCCGCGAGTTCACCACGTGGCTCTGGGTAGCCGAGGAACTGGTTGAAGCCGGGCTCGCGGAGTACAGCGCGGACCCTCTATCGCAGACTGAGTGGAACCAGGTCCACTTCAAGGAGAGGCTGAACCCGGCCGGGCCCCCCGGCCCCTTGCCTGACGATTTCTACGCCAGGGCCTACCAGAGCTTCAACTTGGTTAAGCTAGATAAAGATAAGGCGTCTGACCTGAGCCGCATGAGGGCCAGGTTCAAGGAGGTCCTGGAGAGCAGGATAGGCCGCATAGCCAGGATGGCTTCAGCCGAGGCAGATTCACCCACCTCTTCCCTCCAGAAAGAGGAGGAGCAATTATACGGGGTGGTTCACCGACTGATCTCGGCCTGGAGAGAGGATCTACGGGGGCTTGGAGAGTAAGCTATGGCTCGGCTTGATACCTTCGAGGAAGCCTTCACCAGATTCATAGAGGACTTCTTGGATGGCCAGAAGCGCTTCAAGTACGACCAGTACATAAGCGAGATGGTGGTGAAGGGCTCCAAGAGCCTCGTCATCGACTTCACGGACATATACAGCTACGACATGGACCTGGCCAGAGCCATCTTGGAAGACCCTGAAGGCCTTACACCCGTCTTCAGCTCCGTTGTCAGGGGTAGGCTCCGCACCAGGGACCCCATGTTCGCTGATAGCCTCAACAGAGTAAACATACGGTACAGGAACCTGCCGGCAGCTACACCCCTCCGCCGCATAGGGTCAGACCACGTGGGTAGGCTGATCATGGTCAGCGGCATCATCGTGAGGGCGTCATCCATGACCCCGATGGTGGTGAAGGCCACATTCAGGTGCCCCGCCTGCGGCGAGCTCAACAACATAGAGCAGAGCGGCCAGATACTCGTGAGGCCCCAGAAGTGCATAGCCTGCGACAACAGGAAGGGCTTCGAGCTTGTACCCAAGGAGTCCGTGTTCATAGACTGCCAGACCGTCAGCATCCAGGAGCGGCCAGAGGACCTGCCCCCTGGTCAGCTTCCCAGGTCCCTAAACATCGAACTCAAGGACGACCTCGTAGACTTCGTCCGCCCGGGGGACAGGATCACCTTGACGGGCTTCATCAAGCTCCTGCCCAGGTACGGCCGCGGGGGAGAGCTCCGCACCTTCGACCTCCAGGTGGACGCCAGCTACGCTGAGGTGAGCGGCAGGGAGATGGAGCTCGTGGAGGTCACCCCCGAGGAAGAGGAGGAGATACTCGAGCTCTCCAGGGACCCGTGGATACACCAGAAGCTCCTGAACAGCGTGGCCCCAAGCATCTACGGTTACGAGCACATCAAGGAGGCGGTCTTGTACCTCCTCTTCGGAGGCGTCCTGAAGGAGCTTGAGGATATGAGGATCAGGGGGGACATCAACGTTCTGCTGGTGGGTGACCCCGGTACGGCCAAGAGCCAGATACTCACCTTCGCTGCCAGGGCGGCGCCGAGAGGCATCATGACAACGGGCAGGGGAAGCACCGCGGCGGGCCTCACGGCGGCAGTTGTGAAGGAGGGCGGCACAGGCAACTTCATCCTTGAGGCGGGCGCCCTCGTCCTGGCCGACAAGGGCATCTGCTGCATAGACGAGATAGACAAGATGCGGGAGGAGGACCGCGGCGCCATACACCCAGCCATGGAGCAGCAGATAGTGCCCATCGCAAAGGGAGGCATAGTGGCCACCCTCAACGCGAGGACCAGCATCTTGGCCGCAGGCAACCCCACCCTGGGCCGCTACAACCCCTATCAGACCATCGCCCAGAACATCAACCTACCTGTGACCATCCTGAGCAGGTTCGACCTCATATTCATCCTCAAGGATCAGCCGGACAGCTCCAGAGACGCCGACATGGCGGAGCACATCCTGAACCTGCACAGGGTGCTCACCAGCGGCGAGCCCCCCCTCACAGTGGAGATGCTCAAGAAGTACGTCAGCTACGCCAAGAAGATCAAGCCAGCTATCACAGACGAGGTCGTAGAGCGGTTCAAGAGCTTCTACGTGAAGATGAGGAATGCCAGCATCGAGGGCGGCGAGGCCGCGGCCGTGGCCATAACGGCCAGGCAGCTGGAGAGCCTGGTGAGGCTGGCCGAGGCTAGGGCCAGGGCCCACCTCAGGAAGGAGATTACTGTGGAGGACGCTGAGGCCACCATCAACTTGATGCAGAAGAGCCTGGAGCAGGTAGGCATTGACGTGACCACGGGCCAGATAGACATAGACATCCTGTACACGGGGAAGCCGAGGAGCCTCCAGAACCAGCTGCAGAAGGTGCTCCAGGTAATAGGGGAGATGGAGAGGGTCAGCGGCAGCGTCAGGGACGACGAGCTATTCGAGTCTCTGCAGAGTGAGCACGGGATAGCCAGGTCCGAGGGAGCCCGTCTGATTGGCGTCCTCATGAAGGACGGGACCATATACTCGCCGAGGCCGGGGTACTACAAGAGGACCAGTTGAGGCCCCCCTTTCATTAAAGTGCCACCTTTTTAGTTATTTTTAGGTGAAAATGATAAATAAAGAGGGACGTTGAAGCAGATCATGTGAGCTACCTGTTCTACTGCAGCGACGCCACTGAGCGCGAGTGCCTCCGAAACGGCCTCTTCGGGAACAGTAGCAGGTTCTGGGACCAGGTGAAGGGCATCAAGGTGGGTGACCCAGTCTTCCTCTGCAACCTGAGCAACGGTAACCTCATGGGGCCCTTCAAGGCTTCATCGGAGCCCATGATCCACAGGGACCCCTACGCCTTCATGGGTTCAGGCACCTACCCTGCGCAGGTGGAGGTAACCTGGACCAAGGTCCACGTGATAAAGCAGGCATCCAAGGCCCTGCCCTTCCTTAGGGGTAGGCTCAGGTGCCGGCTCACACCCAAGGAGACCGTGAGGGTCTTCCAAGCTCTACACGAGGCCCAGTTCATGCAGCTAAGCGGGTGGCTCTGATTGGAAACTCTTAAAGGGGCAGCGACGCGATACGTCTCCTATCAGGGAGACAGACAGGTTTGGGCATCAGAGTCGCCATCACCGGTGTGGGGAACTGCGCCTCCGCCCTAGTACAGGGCGTCGAGTACTACAAGGACGCTAAACGCGACGAAGCCATCCCGGGGGTGATGCACGTCTACTTCGGCGACTACCACATAAGAGACGTTGAGTTCGTGGCAGCCTTCGAGGTAAACAAGCATAAGATCGGTAAGGACCTCAGCGAGGCCATCTGGGCCCACCCCAACAACTGCGCCAAGTTCGCGGACGTCCCCGAGACCGGCGTCATAGTTCAGCCTGGGCCCATCATGGACGGGGTGGCCCCCCACATGTTCGAGAGCTTCCACGCAGACAAGAGTCTGGAGCCTGTGAACGTGACCGAGGTACTCAGGGAGTCCAAGGCCGACATGCTCATCAACTACTTGCCCGTGGGGAGCGCCAAGGCCACGGAGCACTACGCCCAGGCCTGTCTGGACGCGGGGTGCGCGTTCGTCAACTGTATCCCAGAGTTCATTGCCAGCAGGCCCGAGTGGGCCAAGAAATTCACGGACGCGGGACTGCCTGTGGCGGGGGACGACATCAAGAGCCAGGTCGGAGCCACAATACTCCACAGGGTCATCGCCAAGCTCTTCTACGACAGAGGCGTCCTCCTCGACTCCACGTACCAACTCAATATCGGCGGCAACACAGACTTCGAGAACATGACCGTCGAGAACCGGCTCAAATCCAAGAGGGTGAGCAAGACGGAGGCCGTGCAGAGCCTCATACCCTACAATGTGCCCACCAGGATCGGGCCAAGCGACTACGTGCCCTTCCTAGGAGACCACAAGGTGTGCTACATCAGGGTCAACAGCCACAGCTTCGGCAACCTACCCATCATCCTGGACGCCAAGCTGGTGGTGAACGATAGCCCCAACAGCGCGGGTGTGGTCATAGACGCAATTAGAGCGACGAAGATAGCGTTGGACAGGGGCATAGGCGGACCCCTTCTGGGTATATGCAGCTACAGCTTCAAGCACCCGCCAAAGCAGGTGCCGGACGACCAGGCTCACCAGTGGGTAGAGGATTTCATCTCTGGGAAAGTGGAGCGCTAGTGAAGCCAGAGCCTGAACTCAGCCTCGGCCTCCTCCAGGTTTCCTGAGGCGTGGACGAGGTTCTCGACGGCCCTCCCCTCTGCCGTACTCTTCTCTATGCTGTCCATCCCAAGATCGCCCCGGACTGTGCCCTTCTCAGCCGTAGCCGGGTCAGTGTACCCTGTGACTCTACGAACCTCCAATATAGCGTCCTCCCCACCGATCCTTATGGCTAGGACGGGTCCGCGGCTGAAGTATTTCCTCAGGTTCGTCAGCACCTTTTTCCCGTGGGCCTCAGGGTCCTTGATAGAGGGCACAGCCCTCTGGGCCTTTAAGCCGACGGACATGGCCATCGAGTCGGGGTAGTGCTTCTTCATCTGGGCTCCGTCGATCTTCTTGTAGAACTTCATGTCTAGAACCTTGAGGCCAGCTTCCTCGTAGTACTTCAACACTGTGCCTATCAGGTTTCTCTCTAGAGCGTCGGGTTTGAGGATGACTAGAGTCTCCTGGTACATTGGGCTAGGGTTGGGTGAGCTATGATATGGGTTTAACGGTTAAAATAAAAAAGGAAGAAAATCTCACCGGCTAGGTCCCCGGTTCCTTACGCGGGTAGTCCGAGAGCATCTTTATTTGTTCTTGGTCTAGGACCATGTTGTTTTTGAAGTACTCCTCATGTCCCTGGTCGTACCTTGTGGGTACCTTAGGGTCGGCTCTGAGGATCATGTGCATCTTGAGGGCGCCTGGGCCGAGGCGCGTCACGTAGTCACATCCAGGTACGGGGCACTTGAACCGATCTACATGGTCCCCGTTCTCTGTGAGGACCACGTACTTCTGCAGTTCCTTAGGGATGTTTAACAAGTAACCCCCATGTAGTTGGTTGGGTTGAGGGATTATATGCGTTACCCTCACTCACAACTAAATTTATCATTAATTTATATAATGTGACATACATTTCCGTTGAATAAAACATTGCAGAAAATAGGTGTATATGAGCAGGATTAACGTTGCTTGAGGTTCCAGGCTTCCGTCCACTTGAACTTCCGTGGATCACGCTGCATGTCAAGTGTGCTCTTCCTGCACTTGGAGCCACAGAACCTGAGGACCCTACCATCTCTCCTCACGAACCCTATGCCCGTGCCTGGGGCGATGTCCTTACCGCAGAAACTACACTTGTGGATCTGGGGCATCACTGTTCACCTACCTGATCTTCCTAGCCTCGCGCTCAGTTTCGCGTAGAAGCAGCGTGTCATCGATCCTCACAGGGCCTTTAACATTGCGGGTGATGATACGTCCCTTGTCTCTGCCTTCCTCAATCCTGACCCTTACCTGCATGACCTCGCCCGTCAACCCGGTCCTTCCAAGGATCTGGATGACTGTGGCAGGTGTAAGTAAGTCAGAATCTTGGCTCATCTTACTTCACTAGTTCCTGGACTTTCTTGATGATCTCGGCGACGAGGCCTTCAGCGTCGCCGGTCTCCTCTATTGCGGCCGCCGCCGAGCTAACGGTGATGCCTAGGGCTTCACCGATCTTGTTCTTATCCGGGACATAGACGTATGTGGCCTTCCTCTCCTCGCAGAGGAGCGGCAGGTGGGCCACGATCTCCGGCGGCTGGACGTTCTCGGCGATGAGCACGAGCTTGGCTTTGCCCCTCTCGATGCTCTTGGTGGCCTCGTTAGTGCCTTTCCTGATCTTTCCCGTCTCTGACGCTATC
>CAZAKG010000009.1:0-38357 GCA_964485755.1 uncultured Candidatus Bathyarchaeia archaeon
CCAGGTTCGCATCACTCCACAGGGGCGCGTAGGTTCCCAGAAGCCCGGACATACAGTGGATTTGTTGACGGGGGTTAATAATCATTCACAACCCGTTTATGGGACCGGCGCCCCGCATACTGTGTGCTCGACGGGGTCGACCTGGTGATCTACGACCTAGACGGGATCCTCATAGACGCGACACAGGCGATAATAAACAGCTTCACGCTCACCTTCCAAGAGGTGGGGGCGACCCTCAACCCGGAGGACGTGGTGAGCCGCATCGGGTACAGCCTCGTGGACATCCTTGAGGAGCTGCTGCCCGAGCACCGCGACAGGGTGTGGGAGCTGCGGGACAGGTACATCCACCACTTCCAGGGGCAGGCACCCGGGCACACCCGGCTGCTGCCCGGCGTGGCCGAGACCCTCGGCGCCCTGAGGGCCATGGGGTTCAGGCAGAGCCTGGCCACCAACAAGACCACCAGCGAGGCGGACCGCATCCTGACTCAGCTGGGCGTCAGGGGCCACCTGGACCTCCTGGTGGGGTTCATGGATGTGCCCAACCCCAAGCCGGCCCCCGACATGATCAACCTGACCCTGGAGAGGATGGGGGTCCCCGCGGAGAGGGCGATATTCGTGGACGACACCACGGTGGGCCTCACGGCAGGCATCAAGGCCGGCGTCAGGACCATAGGAATAACGACGGGCACCCACACGCGGGATCAGCTGTCCACGGTGGGCCCCGACACCATCATCGACAGCATCGCCCAGCTCACCCAGATACTGGGCCGCTGAGAAAGGACTATTGATGAAAAAAAAGGTTTGAAGGAGGCTACTTCTCCAGCCCGCTCATTCTGCGGACCTGTCTCCCCACCTTCTCGATCTCCAGGGCGTCGCACTCGGCGAACAGCTTCTCGAACTTCTTGGCCCCCGCCCTGCTCTCGGCGATCCACGCCTTGGCGAAGCTGCCGTCCTGGACGGCCTTCAGCGCCTTCCTCATGTTCTGCTCCACGTGGTCGTCCACGATCATGGGGCCGACGCTCATGCCGCCCCATTTAGCGGTGTCGCTCACGGCCCTGTACATGCCGCCCAGCCCGCTCTTGTAGATGAGGTCCACTATGAGCTTCAGCTCGTTGCAGACCTCGAAGTAGGCCAGCTCCGGCGGGTACCCGGCCTCCGTCAGCACCTTGAAGCCGCGCCTGATGAGCTGGTCCACACCGCCGCAGAGGACGGCCTGCTCGCCAAAGAGGTCCGACTCGGTCTCGTCCTTGTACGTGGTCTCGATGACGCCTGCGCGGCCGCTGCCCAGGGCCTTGGCTATGGCCAGCGCCTTCTTGAGGGCCTGGCCCGAGGCGTCCTGGTAGACCGCCACAAGGCTCGGCACCCCGAAGCCCGCCTCGTACTGGCGCCTCATCTCTGAGCCGGGGCTCTTGGGCGCAACCATTATGACGTCCACGTCCTTGGGGGGCTTGATCTCCCCGAAGTGGATGTTGAACCCGTGGGCGAACTGCAGCGCCTTACCCGGCTTCATGGCCAGAGCCACCTCCTCCTTGTAGACTGACGGCTGGACCATGTCGGGCATCAGCATAAGCACAACGTCGCCTCTCTGGGCGGCCTCCAGGTGGGTCACGGGCTTGAACCCGTCCTCCTGGGCCTTCTTCCAGCTCTTGCCTCCCGGCCTGAGCCCAACTACTACGTTGACTCCGCTGTCCCTCAGGTTGAGGGCCTGCGCTCTTCCCTGGCTCCCGTAGCCTAGGACGGCCACGGTCTTTCCCTTCAAGACTGACTCGTCTATGTCCTTGTCGTGGTATACCTTCACCATGTCTTTTCACCTAGAGCGTGAGCCGCCCCTTCTCCAGGGCGGTTACTCCTGACCTCGACATCTCAACGATGCCTATGCTCTTAACGTAACCTATGAACTGGTCCAGTTCCTCGGGCTCCCCGCTGACCTCGGCCACTATGTACTCCTCGTCTATGTCCAAGACGAGCCCGTGCTGACCGTTTATGTACTTCAGCGCGTCCTCACGCGCCATGGGGTCGCTGGTGCCCAGCTTCACCAGCAGCATCTCCCTCCGCACAGTGCGAAGCGGGTCCAGGCGCTTCACCCTTATGACCTCCACCATCTTGTCCAGCTGGTCCAGGAGGTTGTTGAGGGTCTTGGGGTCCGCGTCCACGGTAATGGTCATCCTGCTGTACCTCGGGTCCTCCAGGGCTCCGACGGTGATGCTGTCTATGTTGAAGCCGCGGCGCCTGAACAGGTTGCTCACGTTGAAGAGGACGCCGGGCTGGTTCTCCACCAGGAAACTGACGGTGTGCACCTAGGCGCCCTCCATCAGCGTGTCCTTGAGCCCCATACCGGGGGGCACCATGGGCATCACGTTCTCCTCGGGGTCTATGGGGACGTCGATGACGGTGGGGACGTCCGCCTTAATGGCCCTCCGCACCGCGGACCTGAACTCGTCGTATGTGTGGACCCGGACCCCCTCGGCTCCGTAGGCGTCGGCCAGTTTAACGAAGTCGGGGTTCCCCTTCAGCTTCACGGCCGAGTACCTGCGGTTGTAGAATAGGCGCTGCCACTGGGCGACCATGCCAAGGACGTTGTTGTTCAGCACAACCACCACGACGGGGAGCTCCTCCTCCACCGCCGTGGCTAACCCGTTCTCCGTCATCCCGAAGCTGCCGTCCCCTGCGATGTCCACCACGGGGACCTCCGGCTTGGCCGTCTTGGCCCCTATGGACGCTGGGAAGCCCCACCCCATGGTGCCGAGGCCGCCGCTGGTTAGGAAGGTACGCGGCGCGTAGGCGTCGTAGTGGAGGGCAGCCCACATCTGGTTCTGCCCCACCTCCGTGGTCACTATGGCGTCCCTGGGGAGCTCCTGCCGCAGAGCCCTGATGACCTTCGGGGCCCTCAGGTATGGGGGCTTCTCGCCGCCGTTCTCGCCCATGTCGCACCTGAACTCGTGGATGCGTTTGCTCCACTCTGGGCTCGTCTTCGCCGTCCTCAGGACCCGCACCCTGTCCAGGAGCCCCTGGAGGGCCAGCTTGGCGTCCCCAACCACCTTGGTCATGGTCTCCACGTTCTTGTCGATCTCGCTGCGGTCGATGTCCACGTGGATGACCTTGGTGTTGGGCGCGAACTCGCTGATCTTGCCCGTGGTCCTGTCGCTGAACCTGCTGCCGACGACCAGGAGCACGTCCGACTTGGGGACCATCATGTTGGCCTCCATGGTGCCGTGCATCCCGCACAGGCCCAGGCTGAGGGGGTGGTCGCCCGGTATGGCTCCCTTGCCCATGAGGCTGGTCGCGGTCGGCGCCAGCAGCAGCTCGGCGAGGGCCACGAGCTCCCTGCTGGCCCCAGCCGAGATGACTCCGCCTCCCGCCATGATGATGGGCCTCTCCGCCTCGGCCAGTATCTTGGCGGCCCAGTCCAGCTCGTCCGGCCTGGGCGTCCCGTTCACCGTGTACCCTCTGAAGCTGACCTTCTCGGGGAACGTGACGTCGGCTGACTCTGTGGTGCAGTCCTTGGGTATGTCCACCAGCACAGCGCCTTTGCGGCCCGTGTTGGCCACGTAGAACGCCTTCTTCACTGCCTCAGGTATCTCCCCGGCCGACATGGCCTGGATGTTGTACTTGGTGACGCTGGCCGAGACCCCTATGATGTCGCACTCTTGGAACGCGTCGCTGCCTATGACGGCCCTGTTCACCTGGCCCGTGATGGCCACCACGGGGCTGCTGTCGATCTGGGCGGTCGCCAGACCCGTGACTAAGTTGGTGGCCCCCGGTCCGCTGGTGGCCATGCATACGCCCACCTTGTTGAGGACCCTGGCGTAGCCGTCGGCCATGTGGGCTGCCCCCTGCTCGTGCCTCGCCAGTATGAACCTCATGTCGCTGTTCAGCAGCTCGTCGCATATCGGGATCAGTGAGCCTCCGCTGATGCCGAAGATGTGCTCCGTGCCCTCCTTCTCGAGGGCCTTGACGAGGGCCCGGGAGCCGGTCATCTCAGTCATGTTTAGCCAGCTCCCACACCCTGCTGAGGCGGTACCCCGGCTGGGCTCCGCCGTATTCTGGTTCTCGGACGCCGTAGAGGCTCCCCTTGGCGTGGTTCAGTCGTTTGGGTCTACGACAGAATAAAACGATACCCCATTTAAGCCCCCTCCGCGAGGGGGTTGACAAAACAATACCCCATTTCGTGTTACCCCTGTAGATGTATCATGATGGGTCGGAAGAACGCATAAAAACCTTCCTACGTCACGGGCCCCTACATTTGCATGGGAACTCCTGCCCTCACCACCGTTATATTAGCTGAGGGCCGATATACTCTGAACGATAATGGTTGAGGAAGTTCCCCATCAGAAATATATCATTCAAGAGATGACCTCCCCCGAGGTCAGGGAGGCCATGAAGGAGACAGGCATCGTCATAGTCCACGTGGGCTCTATGGAGCAGCATGGGCCCCACCTGCCCATCAGGACCGACACCACCATAGGATTCGAGGTGTCCAGGAGGGCGGCCGCCAAGTTCTACCAGAAGACGGGTAAGAGGGTGCTGGTGGCGCCCAGCATACCCTTCGGTATGAGCCTACACCACATGGCCTACCCTGGAACCATATCGCTTCAGCCGGAGACCCTGGTCACCGTCATGACGGAGGTCTGCCTCGGCCTGGCCAAGCAGGGCTTCAGTAAGATACTAATCACAAGCAGCCACGGCGGCAACATGATGTGGACGGACATGGCGGCCCGCAAGATATTCGACCAGACAGACGCCAAGGTGCTTCTCCTCAAGACCGTGTGGACCAAGAACAAGGACGACGACTGGACCAAGTATCTAAAGTCCGGGATGAAGGGCAGTGGCCACGCCGGCGAGACCGAGACCAGCATAATGATGGCGCTGGGCGCACCCGTGCGCCTGGAAGTGATGCCCCATGAGCCCACCAAGTGGAGGACGCCCCTGCCCGACTTCTGGGCGCACGGCGAGGAGCCCAAGATAAGCGGCCTCAGCTCCATGGGCACCTACAACGTGGAGGACGTGTGCGACGGCTACATGGGTGACCCCACCCACGCATCGGCCGAGACGGGCGAGAAGATACTCGAGAACTGGAGCAACAACATCCTGGAGCTCCTGCTCCAGTACGACAAGCTCTAGGACACACTACACCCTTTCAACGCAAGTCCTGTGGCACATCATCTCGCCAATCGGGGCTCACCGACAAGTAATTCCTGCCTGACCACCGCTTTGTATGCGCCGCCTCGTTCGAAGCACTTTAATGCCAAGGGGCGCCGAGATAGGTGCATTGGACGAGGAAAAGGAGCCCCAGAGCGACAAGAAGCCCGGCCCGGTAATCACGAGGCGTGAGAGGCTCATCCTGTCGATAGGCGACCTTCTCATGATCATCATGATCATAGTGGACCTGCTGTACCTGAGCGGCTTCATACAGCTGAACAGCGGCGACATACTGGCCTTAACCGTCTTCGTCCTGTCCATCTCCTTCGTGGTCTACCAGATGAAGAAGCGTATCCGTAAGAGGACCGCCAGAGAGATGAGTGAAAAATAGTTGGAGCTACAGCTCCAGTATCTCGACGTTGGCCCTCGGGACAACCACGATCCCGCCGCCCTCCAACTCCACCTCGACGACCCTGACGCCTGAGCCGGTCTCAACCACCTGAAGCTCCACTATCAGGTTGTGGACCTTACCCAGCATGCCGAAGTAGGGCTGCCGGATTATCCTAATGGGAGTCCCCGGCCTCATGCCGCCTGAGAGGGCTGCCGCTTCATCCTCGGGAGCCCTCATATCGTGGGGTATGATAATCTCGGGTCTCATGACGCCGGCCCTGATCTGGGTCGCGCCGTTGATGGCCGCCATATACCCCTCGAACTCCTTGAGGAGCTCGAAGGTCCTGGGGCTCATATCCATCTCGCCGAAGCCCTCCGTGATGATGAGCGTCGTCCCTATGTCCTCGTGGCCCGTGATGGCCACGCCTATCTCGAAGCCCAGCATCTCTATGAGGTCCGTGTCCTTGACCCCCCCTACGACGATGCCTGCGACGCCCACCTCCCTGGCCTTCACGAGGGCCTCCTTGGTGGCCTGTGAGCCGCCGACTACGATCTTGCCCTTCTGGTCGGGGGTTATCAGGTCGGGTGTGAGGCGCTGGCTGGGCGAGTCCACGACCACGTGCACTGTGCCATGGGTCTCACCGCCGACGCCGAAGATGCCCTGGATGAAGGCCGCGTGGGTCTCTATGACGGCGCCCTCAGTAGGCATCACCTCCACAACCCTCCCCTTGATGTAGGAGTCCACCATCACCGAGATGGGGTTCTCCCGGATAATGATCTGGCCAGAGATGTTGGAGACGGTCTCCACGAAGCCGTCTATGGGGGAGAGCACCCAGTTCTTCATGAGCCCGAAGAAGGCGTTGTAGCCCGCGATGGGCTCATCCTTCTTCAACTGGTCGCCCACCTTCTTCTTCATGTAGATCTCCAGGTCCTCCTTGGGGACCCCAAGTTTCTGCGCCGCGTTGATGACGTACGGGTCGCCGGGGGCCATCATCTCGGCTATGGGCGTGTCGAAGCCCACTTCGTCCCCGACCTTGACGAAGACCTCCCCAGGCATGGGTAGGCGCCTGGTCTTCTTCACCATCAGGCTCCTCTTGATCTTCAGGCCGGGCGTGTACGCGTGGCCTTCCTCAGTCACCTTTACTTCGCTCATCTCTGAACCAGCTCCATGAAGTTGTCCTGGTATAGGCCCATGGCGTTCCACCAGCCCAGCAGAAGCTTCTTGGTGTCCTCCCTGTTCTCGGGCAGCGATAGGGGTCTGCCTCTGGCGTCGAGCACCACGCCCACGACCCCGCCCTCGATGGTGCCCGAGTATTCTTTACCGGGGCCGGACCCCACGTCGAAGTTCTTCGCAGGCTTGACGACGATCTCCGCCGTCTGCCTCTCGGGTAGCAGTATCTTCTTCAGGTCGCCGTAGCACAGGGACTCTTTCACGGTCTCGTCGCCGGGCAATACCAGCTCCACGTCCATGACCTTCTCGCCTAAGGAGCCGACCCCGCGGGCCGCGACCACCGTACCGTTCCTCACCAGGCAGTCTTTGTCGAAGACGCTCCACGCTGCCTCTGGGTAGACCGTGGAGACGACGCCCAGGTGGGGCATCATGAATACGCTGTCCTGGAAGAACTTGGTGACGCCCTCGGACTGGAAGCCGTCGTTCATTATGAGCATGGACTGCTCCCTCTTGGGTGCGTGGCTCAGTAGGCCGCCTGTGCCGGCGATGATGTCCATCTTCATCATGTCTATGTAGGTGATCTGCATCTCTTGGCTGGTGATGCCTCTGGCGAAGGCTGACTCGCCGCGGGCCCCCCTCAGTGTGGTGGCTATGCTCTTGTGGTGCTCCAGCCCGAGGCGCAGGGCCTCACGGGCGGTCGCGTGCTCTATTATGAGTTCCCTCAGCGTCTGGGGGATCGTGGTCGGCCTGATCATCTTGTTCCTCAGGGTGTTGCGTATCTCGTCCACGTCTATCTCGAAGGGTATCCACCTCATGATGTTGGGGATACCCGCCTCCTTCATGACGTTGCATATGCTGTAGCTCATACCCAGGTTGGCGCTGACGCTGCGCACGAACCTGCCGTCGAATATGCTGTAGATGTTAGTGGTGGCGCCGCCCAGGCCGACGCCCAGCACGTTCTTCTTGGTGCTATTGGCTATGAGCTGCATGGCCATGCCCTCCCCGGCGGGGGTGGGCATGATGTCCACGTCCGTCCACTTCATCAGCTTCGGGTAGCCTGGCGCGTGGCTCATCACGTGCTCCATGAAGAGCAGGTGGACGGCCCTCCTGGCGGGGTCCGTGTTCTCCACCTCGAGGATGGGCCTCAGGTTGTCCACGCACTCCAGGGCGAAGCCCTGGCCCAGCAGCTTCTCGATGTGGGGCCTCGCGTCCGTGTTGCCGGCGAATATGATGGGCAGCTCATAGGTTACCCCGAGCCTCGCCTTGGGGTCGGCGGCCTTGATGAGCTCAGCCATCTCTACGACGTGCTCTATGGTGCCGCCGTCTGTGCCCCCCGCCATGCAGATCATGTCTGGCCTCAGCCCACGTATCAGCTGTATCTTCTTGTATGGGGCCCTGCTGTCGTTTGTTGCCAGCACCTCCATGACGATGGCGCCGGCGCCCAGTGCGGCCCTGTTGGCGCTCTCCGCGGTCATGTTCTTGATGACCCCTGTGACCATCATCTGGAGGCCTCCGCCGGCGCTGCTGGTCGTGCAGTAGAGGTCCACGCCCCTCCCCCCGTCGAAGGGGACGATTATGCCCTCAGGGTCCTTTGAGAGTATTGTCAAGCCTGTGAGGTCCTCTATCTCCTTCACCGCGTTCATTACGCCGCGGGTAACGTCCTCAAACGGAGCCTCGACCGTGGTGGGGGTCTCACCGCTGACAATGTACCTCCACTCTCCCCCCCTCTTGGCGAACAGCCTCGCCTTGGTTGTGGTGCTGCCGACGTCAGTCGCGAGAATGTACTGCATCTTCTCGGGTGGTACCTTAAGCCGTGCTCTATCCTGCTTCAGATCCTTTACCGAGATCTCTGTCTCAGACATTACCCGTCTAAACCTCTGATCGAAGGCTTATTTCCTAGTTATAAGTTTAGTCATTACTCTATGACGTTCAGAGTAGAAATATTGAAAGGCGGGAAAAACGTGGAGAAGAGTAATTAATAAAAGTGAAACTAAAACATAGGGAACAAGAAAAGGGCATTATCCGCATAACATTAAAATGATGAGCACGTTAACAGCTTTCTCTTACATTTATAAATAGGTGTATATTGTTTGGATACATTCAGGTGTGTCACAATTACGACATAAATTAAACTATTTGTAATAAAATAATAATCGCAATACTAAATTTTTTAAACGAAACAAGTATATTAGTTGATTAGGCTAAAAGGTGAAACAATGCCTCTAATTGAAATATTCCCAATACAATCAGGAAAAATCGTCGGGCTAGTGCTACTAGCCACGATGTTCGTACTAACACTGTACTTGATGTCAGGCGGGAAGAAGCCGTACGTCAGAAGGGTTCCGGGCCTGGACGCCATGGAGGACGCCGTGGGCCGCTCAACGGAGATGGGTAAGCCCGTGGTTGCCTCCTACGGGTGGGCCTTCCAGGGCTTCGACTACTGGACGGTGGCCGGCTTAACTATCCTCAGCCACGTGGCCAAGCTGTGCGCCAAGACCAACACGAGGCTGCTCGTTCCGACGGGCGGCTCCGAGGGGTCCTACATCGTCAGGCCCGTGGCCGTGGAGATAGTTAAGAACGCGTATGAGGCGGAGGGAAAGAGCGACATGTTCAACGAGAACGACCTTCCCTTCCTCAGCGGCTCACAGTTCGCCATGGGCACCGGGTACGCTGGGATGCTTCTATCGTACAGGCCGGGCAGCATGATCATGGCAGGGTCATCGGCTGCTGACGCCATGATGATCGCCGAGGTCTCCAACCAGGTCGGCGCCATCACAATCACGGCACCCACGTACATCGGTAACGTGGCGGCTCTCGCCTGCGCGTCAGACTACGTGATGATCGGTGAGGAGGCGGTTGCTGCTGGGGCCTACCTGTCCCAGGAGCCGGCGCAGCTCGCCAGCATCAGGACACAGGACATCTACAAGTTCATCGGGATCGGTCTGATACTGCTCGGGTGGATACTCACCACGGTGGGTAGCAAACTGATCCAACAGATACTGGGTACGTGAGGTGAAAAAAATAGCTCAATTGTTAAGAAGGAAGGAAACTTCCCTAATCCTGATAGGTCTCAGCTTCTTCATCGTCACAGGAGTCTACTTCTTCGACATACCTGCGTTGAACAACTTCTCGAACAACCTGGTCCTCATGGTCAGCGTCCTGAACGCCATGTCGATACTTCTAGCACTGTACTCCCAGACCAGGAGGAGCCTGCTGCTCTTCCGCCAGAAGGCACACGGGTGGCCCTACCAGCTGTACCTCGTGATCACCATCTACCTCATGGCTGCTCTAGGCTTCATCTACGGACAGACCTCACAGCAGTTCATGTGGTTCCAGTACGCCATACTTAACCCGACTGGCTCGGTCATCTACTCGGTCCTGGCGTTCTACATGGCGTCCGCCTGCGCCAGGGCATTCAGGGCCCGGAGCCCGCAGGCAGCCATGCTGCTGATCTCAGGCATAATCGTACTGATGGGGCAGGCTCCGTTGACGGGCGTGTTCGCGCCCTTCCTTGGGGCCGCCGGCACGTACCTCACAAGCAGCTTCGCCATGGCGGCCTCAAGGGTGTTCACCATGAGTGTGACCGTAGGAGCCGTCGTGCTTGGCGTGAGGATCATCACTGGCAAGGAGTCCGCGGCGATAGGGTTTGAGGGAGGCTAAGATGATGAGTCAAGGAAACATATTCAAGACCATGGCAACACTGGACCGCAGGATCATATACCTACTGATCTTCTTGCTCGTCCTCGCACCCACACTGCGACCACTTGGACTACCTATCACAGTAACTCAGCCCACCGTCACATACTACAGCTACCTGCAGGACCTGGACGAGAGCGATGTGGTCTGGGCCGCATGGGAGACGGGCTTCAGCGCCTGGAACGAGCTGAAGGCGGGCATCATAGCCACCTACAGAGAGGTAATCAAGTCTGGGGCCAAGATGGTGGTCGCCTTCGGGACGACCGAGGACATAGCCGTGTTCAAGCTGGTGTTCGGGGACCCTGACGAGGGTGTCAGGGGAATCCTGTCCAGCGAGCTTGAGCAGTACGACTACCAGTACGGCAGGGACTACGTTGTCCTCGGATACGTCCTCGTAAACGAGGCCTCTACTAGCTCCCTGGCGGCCGACCTGCACGCCGTCGTGACCAACGACTACAAGGGCAGGCCCTTGGCTGGGACGTTCTACGACGACCTTCAGAACGCGGGCAGCTTCTCGCTGATAATCGACTTCAGCCCCGGCATGCAAACCAACGCCATGATCCGTCACTGGGTCATGGACTACGGCACACCCATGATAGAGGGCGCCATCGGGGTAAACATCCCGTCGCTGGCCCCCTACATAGACACCGGCCACCTGAAGGCGATGCTGCAGAGCACGAGGGGCTGCGCTGAGCTAGAGTACCTGGCTGGGGTACCCGGCCCGGGGCTCACGTCGATGGACGCCTTCACACTGGTCCACTACCTAGTCGTACTCTTCATCATCATGGGTAACATCGGCTACTTCGGCTGGGAAAAGAATGCTAAACAGACAACAAAGACGGTGGTAGGATAGGTGATGAATGAATGGTAGAGTTCTACGAGTTCTCATACACTCTGGTCGCGGTACTAGCAAGCTGGTCCATGTACGCAACGCTGTACGGCAAGCCAAGCCCATTCAGGTCTTGGGCTGAGAGCAGCTTCATCGGATTCACGATGGGGCTGAACCTTGTCGTCACGTTCAACTACGTGTTGAGGACTGGGTGGGAGCCCTTCGGTAGAGGTAACTGGATGCCCGCCGTGGGCATCTTGCTTGGGCTCCTCATGATCCTCAGGCTGTTCCCGAAGTACAGTTACATCTCCAGGATACCCATCGCGATGTCTCTGGGCACAAACCTGGCCATCTCGCTCAGGACGACGATATTCACGGGGTTCATCAGCCAGATTCAGGCCACGATTGTGCCCTTCTGGATACCGGGAAACCTGTACCAGTCGATCCTCAACACGACGGTATCCGTCTCAGTCGTACTCATGCTGAGCTTCTTCCTGTACTCCACGGAGTTGAAGGGGCCGCTCAGGTACACATCGAAACTGGGAGAGTACGCGCTGTACATAGCGCTCGGCGCCGTGTTCGCCCAGACCTTCATGGGTAGGCTGGGGCTCCTGTCGGGCTACATGCAGAGCATACTCGACCCCGCTTGGAAGATACCCTACACCTTCGGCTTCCTAGTCATCGTCTTCGCCGGTGTAGTGATACTGGACAAGTACGGCATACTAGAGAAGTACTCTGACTAAGACCCAATTTTCTCTTCTTTGTTTTGCTTATCCTTTTTCCTGGACTCTTCTTCCCGCTTCTTCCGCTTGTACTCCAACTCCTCTATGCGGTCTAGGAGAATCCTGGCGTTACCCTCCTTCCTGAAGTACGACACGTAGGTGTCTGCGCCGAGGAACTCGAGGTAAGGCCCGAATATGCCCATGCCCAGTGTGGCGAAGACCTTCGTCAGAGGCTCGCCGCTCTCCAGCAGAATCTGCGCCACGAGCCCGAGGTTGTTGCCCACGAAGAACCTGGCCATGCTCTCCAGCATCTTCTTCTCCATGTCCTCGGGCAGGTCCTCCCAGTGCTCCCATCTGCGCTTCTCTTCGTCTAAGGCCATCCACCAGTCTTCTATCTGTGCGAATATAATGTTTCGTGGTACATGAACCATTATATAATGTCTCGGCAGCTTTAGAGGGGATAGATTTGGGCTCCAACGCTGAGACCGCGCCGCAGGAGAAGAAGAGGGGCGTCGACCCGCTGACCCTCGTCTTCTGGGGTATGCTGCTGGCAGGCTACGGGCTCTACGCATCGTACTCGGCTTATATTGACCCTCTTGAGACGCTAAAGACGCTGGCCGTAGGCCCATACGCGGTGGTAGCCGTCTTCGGCGTCATAGTCGCTGCTAAAGGGTACAGGGACTACAGGGCTGAGAAAAAGGAGAAAGAAAAATAGGGTATAGGTTTTAGAACTCGGACTGACCCGTGAACTTGAACTTGGCTACCTTGATGGCCGGCGTCGTCACGTTGGCGTTCTTGGAGACCGTTGTCTTGTCGCCTACGGCGTCGATCTCGCCGAAGACCCTTGGTATCGCGTCGGTGAACCTCATGACCTTTATGGGGTACTTGATCTCACCGTTCTCGATGTACCAGCAAGCGTCCCTGGTGAGGCCGCTGATCACAGCCTTATCCCTCCTGATTGGGTTCACGTAGTGTAGCCTGGTTATGTAGACGCCCTTCTTGGTGTCCTCGATCATCTCGTCCAGCGATGCGTCGCCCGGCGCCACAACCTGGTTGACAGGCAAAGGGAAGCCCCTATAGAAGAAGCCTCTGACGAACTTGGGCAACGCGTGGCCCGTGCTCTCGGCTCCGTCCTTCTTGGCCGTGTAGTTGTCGTAGCACAGGTTCTCGGGGACGCCCTTCTTCAGTAGGCTCAGCTTCTTCTTGGGGGTGCCCTCGCCGTCGAAGGGGAGCGCGTTATAGGTGTTCAGGGACCTGCCGTCGTCCACTATGGTGAGCTTCTCGTCGAAGACCTGGCTGCCTATCTTGTCCAGTATGAAGCTGTAACCTTCCTGGTAGGACTTGGCTGAGAATCCTAGCATCCCTATGAATCCGGTGAAGGTCGTCACTGCCTCCGGCGGGAATATTGCCTCGTAGTCTCCTATGGGCAGGGTCTTGGGGTTGACGCTGTCGGCGGCGTCCTTCGCTGCCGAGCGCGCCATCTCCTCCAGCTTGAAGTCCTTCACGTCGTGACTGTTCAGTACGGCGAACCCGGTTCCCTCTCCATCCCTGTCCGCGAGGGTCGTCACCTCGACGGTGGCGTGGGTGTACTTGGTCTCCGCGTCTACGCCCAGGGAGTTGGCCAGGCCGAAACTCACTTGCTCCGTCGTGAAGCTGCCGGCCGACCACTGTACGAACCTGCTGTAGTCCATGGCGGCGTCTATGATGGTCTTCACTCCCTCCACCCTCTGCTCGGGCGTGAACTCTGCTGTGCTCTTGCGGTAGATCTTGTCCAGTGGCTGGATGGTCTTGGGCTCCACGAAGGACTTGAAGTCCGTGTCGGGTGTCGAGACCTTGGCTATGCCAATGGCTCTCTGAAGGGCCTTCTCGATCTCCTTCTCGTCGATGCTGTTGACGGCCGATGAGCCTCTCTTGTTCTTGCCGACGGCCACCTCCACGTTGGTGTAGTATATCTCCGCTGTTACGTTCTGGTGGATGATGTTCTTTGTGTACCTCGTCAGGGCGCTGTCGGCCGTGAACACGGATATCTCGGCCTGTGACGCCCCCATCTTCAGGGCCTTCTTGACGGTCCTCTCAGCTATGTTGTTTAGACTCATATCTACATCCTCCCGGTGATGCCGATCCTCACGTTACTGATCCTAGTGGTGGCGGCGCCGTGGCCCACGTACATGGACTGGCCCGGCCTGCCTTTACCGCAGCCCGTGGTTCCGTACAGCTTCCAGTCGTCGCCGGCCGTGGCGTCCAGGCTCCTCCAGAACTCGTAGCTTATCCCCGTGTACGTAGGGTCGCGTATCACCTTGGTCAGTTCGCCGTTCTTGACGATCCAGCCGATCTCGCAGCCGAACTGGAAGTTGAGCCTCATCTGGTCCACCGACCACATGGTGGTGGTCCTCATGAGGACGCCGTCCTTGGTGTCCTCTATGATCTCCTGGGCCTTCCAGTCGCCGGGCTCGAGGCAGACGTTGTTCATCCTGACGATGGGCAGGTCGATGGGCTTGGCGGCCCTCATGCCTGCGCTGCTCTCCTCAAGCCCAATCTGGGCGGCGGTCTCGCGTGAGGACTGGTACCCCACGAACAAGCCGTCCTTGACCAGGTACTGCTTCTTGGAGGGGACGCCCTCGTCGTCGTACCCGTAGGTGGCGAGGCCGTCGGGTATCGTGGAGTCGGCTATGAAGTTCACGTGCTCTGAGCCGTACCTGAACTTGCCTAGCTTGTCTGGGGTGAGGAAGCTCATCCCAGCCAGGTCGACCTCGGTGCCGAGAACCCTGTCCAGCTCTGTGGCGTGGCCCACGGTCTCGTGTATCTGCAGGTACATGTGGGGGTCGTCCAGGATTAGGCTGGACCGTATCTCCGTCGGGCAGGGCTCCGCCTTCAGCAGCAGCTCCGCCTCCTTCCCTGCGCTCCTGGCCATCTCGTCCAGGTCGTGGGCCTTGATGTACTCGTAGCCCTTGGTGAGGGGGTTTATTGTGTAGCCGCGCCTCTGGAGCAGCCCCTTGTCCATCACGTAGCCGTCGCCGTCGGCCCCGCAGAAGATGATCGTCTGCTTTATCCTGGAGCCCTCGCTGGTGGCCAGGTACTTGTCCTCCCTCTTCGCTATCACAGAGTTGGAGGTGGTCCTCACGTGGGGGCTCACCTCCCTGTAGGCCTTGTCGGCGGATATGAGCAGCTCAAGGATGTCCTCGAGCTCAACCTTCATGGGGTCTACCTTGTAGTTGGACGAGAAGGTGTCCTCCACGATCCTCGTGGGGGCCAGCTTGATCGGCTCCTTGGCGATGGACGAGCTCGCCTTAGCCAGCTGAACCGCCTTCTCTACTGTTGCCTTGATGTCCTTCTCACTGGTCTTGTATGATCCCGCGAAGCCCCAGCCCTTATCGACGATGAGCCGCACGCCGACGCCTGACTCGGACGTGTGGGTGATGTTGTCGGGCATGGAGTTCTTGGTGGCAACGAGCCTCTGCTCGATGTCGACGAACCTGATGTCTGCGTAGCTTGCGCCTAACTTAGCTGCGTATTCTAATCCCGTCTCAGCTAATTGTTTATTCATGGGCGACAAGATATGCGAGGCTGCGCTAATAAAGGCTTATCACGTTAATTTTATTTGAATAAAACTAAAAATTGTTTATATTATAATAAAAATACAATTATTACCATGATTCCCGTTCTCAAAGCGTCGGGGACCCCCTGGGAAATGGGGCACACGATCGGCTCGCAGTTGTCCAGGAACCTGCGGATCGTGGCTGAGAGGTTCGAAGAGAGGGTCGCCGCCCAGCTCGGCGACCAAGGGCTGCGGGCGAAGGTTGAGCCATACATCGCCTGCACCGAGAAGGTTGCTCCCAGGACCCTGGAGGAGATCAGGGGAATGGCCGAGGGAGCCGGGGTGGGATTCCACTCCCTATTCGGCTTGAACGCCGCCCAGGAGCTCACCTACAGCCAGGGCTGCTCCAGCCTCGCCGTGAACGGCGACGCCACGGCCGACGGCTCGGTCATCATGGCCCACAACGAGGACAACTCCCCATTCTACGCTGACCACTGCTACGTGGTGGACGGGGCGCCGGACGAGGAGCCCTCGTTCCTGGCCTTCGCGTACGCGGGCCTGGTACTGCACCAGGGCTTCAACGACCGCGGCGTAGGCTCCGTTGGGAACGCCCTCTACTCCAGCGACCTCAAGCCAGGCGTCCCCAAGCTGGTGGCCTACCGGGAGATCATGCGGTCCGAGTTCCTGGAGGACGCCATCAGGAGGTGCATCAGGCCGGAGAGGGCTAACGGGAACAACCACGTGCTGGCGAGCGCCGAAGGTGAGCTCTACGACGTGGAGGTCTCAGCTATGAGGCACAGTCTCCTGTACGCCGAGGGCGGGGTGATGGCCCACACGAACCACTTCACGTCGCCCGGGCTACAGCACCTGGACGAGTGGGCCGACCTCCTGAACAGCCGCATCAGGCTGAACAGGCTGAGGAGGCTGCTGAACCGCGACGCGGGGGAGATCACGGTTGATAGCGTGAAGAGGGCGTTATCTGACCACGCCAACTACCCTAAATCCATCTGCAAGCACGTGAAGCCGGCCGTCAATGAGGAGGTGTCCACGGTGGGCTCCGTCATCATCGACCTCACAGATAGGACGCTGCAGGCGGCCTCAGGCAACCCGTGCGAGGGCAGCTACAGGCAACTAAAGATGAATTAGACCGCCGACTTCACAAGTTTTTTCAGCGACAGGGCACCCTGTATGCGGATGACCCTAGTTTGGACGAACTCAGCGTATTAATCAAGAACGCGTCAGTCGTGGACGGCTCCGGTAGGCCCCCCTACAAGGCGGGCATCGGTATAAGGAGCGACAAGGTCGTCGCAGTCGGGGACGTGGCCGGCGACGCGGCTAAGGTGATAGATGCCAAGGGCTTGACGGCCATCCCCGGCTTCATCGACTCCCACAGCCACGGCGACATGACGGTCCTCTTCTTCCCCGGGTGCGAGAGCTACCTGTTCCAGGGCGTCACCACCATGGTGAATGGCCAGTGCGGGATGAGTCCGGCGCCCATAGGCGACAACATCACCCTCCCAGGTATAGCCCAGGAGTACCTGATGGAGCTTGAGCCCTACAAGTACTACCCGTCACGCACAGTGTTCCCCCGGGAGCAGGTGAACAAGCTCATGGAGGAGAAGTTCGGGTGGACCATCGACTGGCGGAGCATGGCCGACTGGTTCAAGGTCGTCGAGAAGAAGAGGATATCCATGAACATGGCCACCCTGGTGGGCCACGTCACAGTCAGGCGTACCGTCATGGAGGACGACTTCGAGCGGCCCTCCACCCAGGACGAGAGGGACGAGATGGGCGCACTCATTAGGCAGTCACTGGACGAGGGCTGCATCGGCTTGTCGGTGGGCCTGGACTACGACCCTGACACATTCGCCGACAGGGAGGAGCTGGTTGAGCACTGCAGGATAGCGGCAGAGTACGGCGCCATCTTCGTCCCCCACTCCAGGAGGACTGGGAGGAGGCGGAACGTCGCGGCCGGCCACAGGCCGCCGGACAAGATCGACGCCATTAACGAGATCATAGACCTGTGCAAGGCCTCCGGCGTCAAGATGAACATCGCTCACCTCTTCACGGGCTGGTACATCAACCCGGACAACTGCCCGGACATCCTGGAGGAGGCGAACAGGAGGGCCACCCTGGACGTGATAGACGCCGCGGTCAAGGAGGGCATGGACATCAGCTTCGACATCCTGCCCAGCTGCATGACATCCATATACGGCGGTGCCGCCTGGCTCTGCGGAGGCTTCGAGCCCTGGATAAGGGAGAAGGGCAGCCGCGCAGAGTTCGCCAGGTGGCTCAACGTGGAGGACTACCGTAAGGAGATCAAGGAGGCCATCAAATCGGGTAAGTGGTACACGAGGGAGGGCCCCAACACCAACCCAAGGTGGGCTCACAACACGGTCATCTTCAGGCACAGGAACCCTGAGACCGTGGACAAGTCCATAGCCCAGGTGGCCGAGGAGAGGGGCAAGGACCCCTTCGACGTATGGTTCGACCTCATAGCGGAGGACCCTGACGCCCTCTCAGGCCACGCTTTCTCGTACCCGGGCGGCAAACCAGACCTGGACGCCTCCTACCACAAGGTCTTCTGGATGCACCCGTCAGCGGCCCTTGGCATCGACACCGGCGTGGACGACTACAAGCACGTGCCTGTGACGCCTACACACATGCTGCCCATGATCAACTTCTACTCGGCTTTTCCGTCCTTCATAGAGAAGTTCGTGCTACGGGACAAGACCTTCACCATAGAGCAGGCCGTCTTCAAGACCTCGACGCAGCCGGCCATAAGGTACGGGCTCAAGGGGAGGGGCGTGATAGACCCGGGCTCCTACGCGGACATAGTGCTGTTGGACATGAAGAAGCTGAAGGTCAACGGCACGCCCTTGGAGCCCAGGAAGAAGCCGTCGGGAATCGAGCACGTGCTGGTCAACGGCGTCACCGTTGTGTCCAAGGGGAAGCACACGGGGGCTTCGCCTGGGACCGTCATCAAGAGGGGCGGCTGAGCGACAGCTTCTCCCTCTACATGTTTCTACACTTTTTATTGAATTATAGAAAAATCAACATCGGTCATCATAATGTTTCCGCTTTCAATCACATTAACTTACGAGGCGGATGATATTGTGTTAATGTTTAGATACCAGTAAACATGGAGCAAATGTTATATTAATTTTCCCGCTACACTATATTACTTTCTTGGAGAAGAAAGTTGGACGAGTACTCGCTTCTAATCAGGAACGCGACCATCGTGGATGGTTCAGGTAAATCCCCCTTCAAGGGTTCTATAGGGGTGAAGGGGGACAAGGTGGCTGCCCTGGGCGAAGTCAAGGGAGACTCAGCCAGGGAGATCGACGGCAAGGGGCTGACGGCTGTCCCGGGCTTCATCGACTCACACAGCCACGGGGACATAGACGTGCTGTTCTTCCCCGGCTGCGAGAGCTATCTACTCCAGGGCGTCACCACGATGGTGGCGGGCCAGTGCGGGATGTCTCTGGCACCCATCAAGGAGAAGACCACCCTCATGAGCGTCGCGGAGGACTACCTGGACGAGATCGAGCCCTACAAGTACTACCCCAAGAGGACGGTCTTCCCGAGGGAGGAGGTCAACGCCCTCATGAAGGAGAAGTTCGGGTGGAGCATCGACTGGCACAGCATGGAGGACTGGTTCAGGGTCGTGGAGAAGAAGAAGATATCCATGAACATGGCGACCCTGGTGGGCCACGTCACCGTGAGGCGCACAGTGATGGAGGACGACTTCCAGAGGCCCTCCACCCGGGACGAGAGGGATGAGATGGGCGCCCTCATCAGGCAGAGCTTGAAGGAGGGCTGCTACGGGATGTCGGTGGGCCTGGACTACGACCCCGACACCTACGCCGACCACGAGGAACTCGTGGAGCACTGCAAGATTGTCGCCGAGTACGGCAGGATATTCGCCCCCCACTCAAGGAGGACAGGTAGGAGGCGCGACGTAGCGGCCGGGCACAGGCAGCACGACAAGATCGATGGGATACTGGAGGCCATCAAGCTGTGCCGCGACTCCGGCGTCAAGATGAACATCGCCCACCTCTACACAGGCTGGTACGTGACGCCCCAGGGGTACCCGCACATAATGGAGGAGGCGAACCGGAGGGCTACATTGATGGTGATAGACGAGGCGCGGAAGGAGGGCCTGGACATCAGCTTCGACCTGATCCCCAGCACCCTCACCGACAAGTTCGGAAGCGCCCAGTACCTATGCGGCTCATTCGCGCCCTGGGTCCGCGAGAAGGGCGGCCGCGCCGAGTTCGCCAGGTGGCTGAAGCTGGAGGAGTACAGGCAGGAGATCAAGGACGCCATGAAGCAAGGCAAGTGGTACATAAGGGAGAACTACAACCCCAACACGAACCCCAGGTGGGCCGAGAACTACACGATCCTCAAGCACGGCAAGCCCGAGACCATGGACAAGTCCATAGCCCAGGTGGCCGAGGAGAGGGGCAAGGACCCCTTCGACGTCTGGTTCGACCTCATAGCGGAGGACCCTGACGCCCTCTGCGGACAGACCTTCGTGTACCCCAGCGGCACACCCGACCTGAACGCGCCGTACCACAGCATCTTCTTCGAGCACCCCCAGAGCTGCATAGGCATCGACACTGGCGTGGACGACTGCAAGTGGGAGTCAGAGAAGCCGACGGCGTACCGCCCCATGCTCCTCAGCTACTCGGCGTTCCCGTCCTTCTACGAGAAGTTCGTGAAGAGGGACAAGAAGTTCACGCTGGAGGAGGCCGTCCACAAGACGTCCACCCAGGCCGCCGTACGCTACGGCATCCAGGGGAGGGGCACCCTGACCAGGGGGAGCTACGCAGACATAGTGCTCATGGACCTGAGCAAGCTGAAGGTGACGGGCACGGCTCTGGAGCCGAGGAAGAAGCCGAGGGGCATAGACTACGTGGTGGTCAACGGGGAGGTCGTCGTCGAGAAGGGCAAGCACACGGGGGCGACCCCCGGGAAGGTGCTGAGGAGGAAGTAGCCCCTCTTCCTCAATAACATGAGAAGGTGAAGAAAAGTGATAATCGATGCCCACGTGCATCTGATGAAGAGTAAACCGGACAGCGAGTGGGTTCACACCCAGTGGCCGGGCCAGACAACCTACGGCATAAACGCCGAGGAGTACATCAAGAAGATGGACGGGTGCAAGCCGCGGATCGACAAGGCCATCGTCTTCGGGCTATCGGGCTTATCGAGCGACTCCACCCAGAGGATGGTTGAGGAGAACAACTACATCATGGACGTCCTGGAGAGGCACCCGACCCGATACATAGGCGCGGGGCTGGTGGACCCCAGCTGGGGAGACCACGCCGTGGAGGAGCTTCACAGGTTCGTGGAGAAGGGGCTGAGGGTCGTCAAGATCAGGTTCAGCTCCATGCACTACCACGCCAACTGCAAGGCCGGGCAGAGGGTGTTCTCAGAGATCGAGAAGCTGGGCGCCCTACCCATATGCCACAGCGACTGGACCCACTACAGCAACCCGCTCATGCTGGGGGACCTCGCCCGCATGTTCCCGGACATGAAGATGGTGATACAGCACTTCGGGGAGTACCTGAGCATGGACGCCCTCAGCGTGTGCGCCAAGTCCGACAACGTGTACGTCGACACCAGCGCCCTGGTTCACCCAAAGAACATCGTCAAGTTCATGGACGAAGTGGGGGAGGACAGGATACTGTTCGCCTCGGACACCCTCAGCATAAGGGGCGGCCTGCAGCCCCAAGACGCCCTGAACAGGGTCCTGTGCGTGGACCTGCCAAAGAAGAGGCTGGACAAGGTGCTTGGAGGCAACACGGTTAAGCTGCTGAAGTCTGTGGGGGTGAAGGCATGAAGGTAGACGTCCACAACCACATAGGTTACGACCCCGCGTACGAGACCACTAGATCGGCTGACGAGCTGGTCAGGGAGATGGATGAGGCGGGCGTGGACAGGTGCGTGGTGTTCCCGTTCACATCGAACCCCGACCTCCTTGAGCAGAACAAGCTTGTGGGGGCCGCCGTGGACAAGCACCCGGACAGGCTCACAGGGTTCTTCCTGATGAACCCGCGGCTCCCGGAGATGGTAGACCTCATGTACGGGTACAGGGAGCAGGGCTTCGCGGGCGTCGTCACCGACCCCAGGTTCGGGGTGGACCACGGCGCCAAGCAGTTCCACGAGTTAGTGGAGTGCGCGTTGACCCTCGACCTCCCCGTGTGGCTTCACTCGGACGACAAGGACACCATGAGGGTGTATATCGCGCCGCTGGAGGCCCTGCTGGGCAAGTACCCGCAGGTGAAGTTCATCCTGAGCAGCATGTACTACGACTCCACAGGGATAGCCGCCAAGTACAAGAACGTGTACCTGGACACCGCCGCGGCCATGTCCGGCAGCATGACGGCCGCCGTGACGCAGCCAGTGGGAACCCACAGGGTGCTCATGGGGGCCAACACGCCCTACGGGCTTCTGAGGCGCGAGATCGATAAGCTGGAGTACGCAGAGGAGCTGACGGGCTTCCAGAGGAAGCTGATATACTCGGAGAACGTGAGGCGGCTGCTCAAAATCTAATTTTTTTCTCTATCTCTACATTCTGATGAAAATAAACGCATGTGGTTTCTGCACATTCATTCGGTTTATAGAATCATCCATTGAGCAAAATGTGGAAGAGATATTACTGACCTCTCCACTCTTATTGGAGCCACCGCTCTGGGAGCTGAAACACGTGGAGATCAAAAGAAAGGAGCTGCTGTCCGTAGGCATCGACGTGGGCACGACCACGTCCCACCTCGTCTTCTCCAGGCTCGTACTCCAGAACGACCCCTTCTCCAAGTCCAGCAAGTACATGGTCGCCGAGAGGCACATCATCTACAGGGGCAGGATATTCATGACGCCCCTGAAGCCGGGGAACAGGGAGATCGACGTGGACGCCCTTGTGCCCTTGCTGATGAGCGAGTACGAGAGGGCGGGGGTGGGCATCCACGACGTTGAGACGGGCACCGTCATAATCACGGGCGAATCCGCGAGGAAGGACAACGCCGAGAGGATCGTGGAGCAGCTGTCCATGGAGGGGGGAAAGTTTGTGGCAGCCACGGCGGGCCCCAACTTCGAGGCAGTGATATCAGCATACGGGGCGGGAGCCGTCGAGTACTCCAAGGCGAACAGGTGCAAGCTCATCCACAGCGACACGGGCGGAGGCACATCCAACATCGCCGTCATAGACTCAGGGAGCATAACAGCTACGGCGTGCATCAACGTAGGCGGCCGCCTCATCGCCTATAACGAGAAAAATGAGGTGACCAGACTCGAGGACGCTGGGAAGCTGCTTCTGAGGGAGACAGGGCACAACTGTGGGGTGGGTGAGACGGTCAGCGCAGAGGCCATGGACGACGTGAGCCGCGTCATGGCATCCACGCTGGTGGACGCGTTAACCGGAGCCCCCGAGACCGAGCTGACCAGGAGGCTCATGATGACCGCGAGCCTGCCCCCCGAGTCGTTCGTGGGCGAGGTCTTCTATAGCTTCTCGGGCGGGGTCGCCGAGTATATATACGGGTACGAGGACGCGGGCTACGGGGACCTTGGGGACAGGCTGGGGCGCAGCGTCAGGTCCATCATCGACGAGAGGGGACTCAGGCTCGTGGAGCTCCCCGAGAGGATCAGGGCAACCGTGATAGGGGCCAGCAGCTACACCCTGGAGGTGAGCGGCCCCACCACGTTCGCTTCACCCGGGTTCAGGCTGCCGCTGCGTAACATACCCGTCACCTCGCCCAGCGTCGAGAAGGGGCGGCTCTCGGTGAACTACGTGGCGGACCAGGTCAGGGCCGCCCTGAAGAAGATCGATGTGGAGGACGCGCGGCACCCCGTCGCCCTCGCCTTCAGGGACCCCGTGAAGATGGACTACGAGAACCTGAGGGTCTTCGCACGCGGCGTGGCCGCCGCCCTGCCGAGGACGAGGGGCGGCGGGGCCCCGCTGGTGCTCATCTTCGAGACCGACGTGGGGAACTCCGTGGGGAACGTCCTCGCCCGGGAGACGGGGCTGGTGAACGTGCTGGCCATCGACGAGATATCGCTCAAGGAGGGCGACTTCATAGACGTTGGTGAACCCATCAACGAGGGGGTCACCTACCCGGTCATCGTCAAGTCTCTTGTGTTCCACCTAGGAGTCGCCCAGGATTAGAGTACGCTCATTGTTAACGTTTAATATTCGCGGTTCACATCGCCTCATTGATGCTTTATGATAAGCTACATCAAATTGTATGGTCCGCCCGTGTACGACGCCATCAAGGTGCTTGAGAAGATAGCCATAGACATGCCCGAGGTGTGCATCATGGACACGGTGATCGCGGCCTCTATCCCAATGGCCATCGGAGCCAATGACAGGATGGGAGGCACATCACTGATCCCCGGTGGGGTCTACAACTACTTCCTCGAACTGGATGAGATCACCCGTGAACGCTGCGACAAGATCATCAACAAATCGGGGGAAGAGCTGGGAGAATACGACTTCTTCTTCAAGTGGTTCAAGAAGCCCAACATGGAGCAGATGAACAGCCTCATCCAAAAAATAGACAAGGCCCTCGCACCCACAGGCGTAAGGTACTCGATCACATCCAAGTAAATTTACTCAACCCATTTTTTTTATCAAAGTCCCGTTCCAGCCTCATCAATGTGCTAAACCTATAACGTTATTTCTTACACCCTGTCTGCATACATGAGGCGAACTGGATGAGCTTCTACACGCACCTTGAGTGCTCCTCGTGCGGGGAGAAACACGAGGCCGACAAGGTTCAGACGGTCTGCAGGAAGTGCGGCAAGCCGCTCTTCGCGAGGTACGACCTGGAGTCCGCGAAGGAGGCGGTGACCCGCCGAGAGCTCGTTGGCAGGGAGTCCACCTTGTGGAGGTACTGGGAGCTGCTGCCTGTGAAAAGCAGGAGGAATGTGGTCAGCCTGGGCGAGGGCTGGACGCCTCTGACTCGCACGCCCCGCCTGGGGGAGGAGGTGGGGCTCCCCGACCTCTGGGTCAAGGATGAGGGCATCATACCCACTGGTAGCTTCAAGGCCCGCGGCCTGGCCGTGGCCGTCAGCAAGGCCAAGGAGCTGGGGATCAAGAGGGTGGCTCTCCCGTCGGCGGGTAACGCGGCGGGCTCCATGGCGGCCTACGGCGCCAGGGCCGGGATGGAGGTCTACGTGTTCATGCCCAAGGACGCCCCAAAGGTGAACATGGTGGAGAGCGAGGTCGTGGGCGCCAAGGTGGTGCTCGTGGACGGCTTCATCACGGACGCTGGGAAACTGGTCAAGGAGGGCACCAGCGAGATGGGCTGGTTCAACGTATCCACCCTAGGCGAGCCATTCAGGGTCGAGGGTAAGAAGACCATGGGGCTCGAGGTGGCAGAGCAGCTCGACTGGAAGCTCCCCGACGTGATAGTGTACCCCACCGGCGGAGGTACAGGCATCATAGGCATGTGGAAGGTCTTCGACGAGCTGGAGGAGATGGGGTGGATCGGCAGCGAGCGGCCCAGGATGGTTAGCGTCCAAGCCGAGGGCTGCGCCCCTATCGTCAAGGCTTACAGGGAGGGCAAGAAGGAGTCAGAGTACTTCCAGAACGCGAAGACCCTCGCGGCGGGCCTCAGGGTCCCCAAGGCCCTGGGCGACTTCCTGGTGCTGAGGGCGGCCAGGGAGAGCGGAGGCACCTGCATAGCCGTCAGCGACGACGAGATCATTGACAGCGTGGGCCAGGTTTCCAGGGCCGAGGGGCTGTTCGCGTGCCCCGAGGGCGCGGCCACCCTAGCGGCGTTGAAGAAGATGATCGCCGACGGCCAGGTGGACAGGGACGAGAAGGTGGTCCTCTTCAACACGGGCTCAGGCCTCAAGTACGTGGACCTGTTCCAGGTGCACGCCCAGGTGGCTGACCCCCGCAAGCCCTTCAACTACAGGAGCCTGCTCTAGGCAGCTCAGCAACCTTTTTCCCCTACAGCACTCCTTTCACGCGATACGGCGATGCCTGAAGCCAGAGCCTTCGCTCCGGGACACCTGACGGGGTTGTTCCAGATATGCGACCAGCCCGAGGACCCCCTCCTGAAGGGCGCCAGGGGCTCAGGGATAAGCCTCACAAGAGGCGTACACACCCACGTGGAGGCTGAGCTCAGAGCCAGGAACAGCCACGGGGTCTGGATAAACGGTGAGAGGACCAGAGAAGCCGTGGTCTCCGAGAACGTCTACTCCAAGTACCTGCCCATGCTCAAGGAGGCCCACTCCGTGAAGATCGAGCACAGGATCGAGACCCCCATGACGGCGGGCTTCGGAAGCAGCGGGGGAGGCGCCCTCAGCCTGAGCCTAGCACTCAACGAGGCCCTGGGCGTGGGGCTCACCAGGCTCCAGGCCGCCCAGATCGCCCACGTGGCCGAGATAGAGTGCCGCACCGGACTGGGCAGCGTCTTCGCCGCGAACGAGGGAGGGTTCGGGGTACTGTACAGGCCCGGGGCCCCCGGCGTCGGGGCGGGCAAGCTCTACGGTGGAAGCGGGGGGCTGCAGGTGATCTACGTCTACTATGGAACCATACAGACGAGGGAGGCACTGGGCGACCCCGAGGTCAGGCGCAGGATAAACCAGATCGGGGGCGGCTACGTGGACGAGCTCTACAGGGACCTCACCCCCGAGAGGTTCATGGAGTTCTCCAGGCGGTTCACCGAGCACGTGGGCATGGCCACGCCTCGGCTGAGGCGCCTGTTCGCCGCCATGGACCCTGAGGGCGTCACGTTCACGATGGCCATGTTCGGTGAGGTCGCGTTCACGGTTCAGCCGAGGGAGAAGGCCAAAGAAGTCCTCGGACTCGTCAGGGATAAGGTCGATGACGCTGAGCCCGTGGCCTGCGACGTGGACACACGCGGCGCCGTCCTGCTGTAGAGGCCGCCGCTGGGGGCGGCTACAGCCTGATGGGTATGAGTATCTCCGTGATGTAGTGGGTCATGTGTATGGGCCTGGGCACCTTCCTGCTCATCTCCTGGAAGTGGTCGAAGCCGTTGGCCTGGAACAGCCACACGTAGTTCCACTTCTCGTTCATGCTGCCGAATAGCCCATCGTGCTCGACGCCCGTATCTATGCACGCCTTCTGCATCTTCTTGTCGTGCTCCTTGAGCTCCTTGCGGGTGCCCGTCCAGTCGAAGTAGAGCAGTATTTTCATGAATCGGTCCCCTTGACGTACCCCAACAGCAATATATCCTTATCGCCCTTGAATCGTCACCGGACGCTAACCATTAGGGCTCCACGTTCAGCATAACCATTATTAGAGTAGGGCGTAAACCTTGTAGCTTGTAAGTGGTAAACTTGCCAAGCACTAGCCCATTCGATAAGCCGACCATCCAGAGCAGGCTCTCAGTCCGCGGAGTCAAGTGGCACAGAGACGCCTCGGACGTGATCCCCCTCTGGCTGGCCGACCAAGATTTCCCACTATGCCCCGAGCTCAAGGACGAGCTGAGGAAGGCTGTGGAGGAGGAGTTCACGGTCTACTCGTCGGACCTGGACGTCCGGAAGGCCATGGCAGCCAAGATCAAGAGGTACAACAAGTTCGAGGTGCCCCCCGAGCAGATCATGCTCACCCAGGGAGTCATCCCCGGGATGTGGCTCGCCTCGGTCCACGCATGCAGGCCCGGAGACGAGGTGATCGTCACGGACCCCATGTACGCCCCATTCTTCCACACAGCCGAAAGGACCCAGATAAGGAAGGTGTACTGGAAGCTCAAGCTGGAGGAGGGGTACAAGTTCGACATTGAGCGCCTCAAGGAGGTGGTCACCCCCAAGACGCGGCTCATCAACGTCTGCAACCCCCACAACCCCTGCGGCCGAGTCATGACCAAGGAGGAGCTGAAGGGCGTCGCCGACATCGCCGTGGACAACAAGATATACGTGTTCGTGGACGAGCTTTGGGAGGACATCCTCTGCGACGGCCACAAGCACATCAGCCTGGCGTCCCTCAACCCCGAGATAGCGGACCTCACCATCACAAGCTGGGGCTTCAGCAAGACGTGGAGCGTCCCCGGCCTCCAGGGAGGGTACCTGGCCTGCACCAACAAGACCATGTTCGAGAGCCTACAGAGCATCGCCTCCGGCGTACTCCGCGGCACCAACAACTTCAGCAAGGCCATCGCCCCCGTCATCTGCAGCGGCAAGGTAGACTACTGGGTCAGGGACATGAACAAGTACCTCATGGAGGTGCGCGACCTGGTGGAGAAGAGGCTCGGCGAGATGGGCGACTTCACGATCCCCAAGCTTGAGGGCACCTACCTCCTGTTCCCCAAGTTCAACTACGGCCTATCCAGCCAGGAGCTCAACAAGCTCCTCATCAACGAGGCGAAGGTGGGCCTGAACCTGGGCAGCGAATTCGGGCCCAACGGCGACGGCCACATGAGGGTGCTGACGGCCACCAGCAAGGGCATCATGAACGAGGCCCTCAACAGGATCGAGAAACTGGTCCCCAAGCTGGAGAAGATGAAGAAGAAGTAGCCCTTCTTCCCCCCTTTTATTTAGACACCGCATCCTGTTTAGGGGGCTCCTCGGCCCCGTACTTGAACTGCATCTCGTACAGCTGCTTGTAGAGGCCGCCCAGCCGCATGAGCTCCCTGTGGGTACCCACCTCGGCTATCCTGCCCTCGTCCAGGACCACTATCTTGTCGGAGTTCCTGACTGTGCTTAGCCTGTGGGCGATGATGATGCTGGTCCTGTTCCTGAGCACCCGATCCAGCGCCTTCTGGATGATGAGCTCCGTGTAGGCGTCTATGCTGCTTGTGGCTTCATCCATTATCAGGATGCGCGGGTCAGCCAGCAGAGCCCTGGCCAGGCTTATGAGCTGCCTCTGCCCCACGCTGAGCCTGCCGCCGCGCTCACGGACGTCGGTGTCGTAGCCCTCAGGCAGCTTCACGATGAACTCGTGTGCGCCCACGGACTTGGAGACCTCGACTATCTCGTCATCCGTGGCGTCTAGGCGGCCGTACCTGATGTTCTCAAGGATGCTGGCGCTGAACAGGAACGTATCCTGTAGGACCACTGCCATCTGTCGGCGGAGGGACGCCACCCTGACGTCCCTGAGGTCGAGCCCGTCCACCGTGACCCTGCCCTCCGTGGGGTCGTAGAACCTGTAGAGGAGGTTGGTCATGGTGGTCTTACCGACGCCCGTGGGGCCAACGAGGGCGATCGTGGTGTTAGGCTCTATCGCCAGCTCTATGTTCTGGAGGACGGGCTGCCCCTGCTCATAGCCGAAGGTCATGTTTTCGTAGTGGACCCTGCCCTCGATCCTGGGCATCTCCACGGCGTCCGGCTTATCGTATATAACGGTGGGAGTGTCCATGATGCCGAAGACCCTCTCCGCGGCCGCCAGCGCGGACTGGACCTGGTTCCAGAACATGCTCAGGTCCTGAATAGGAGTGAAGAACCTGTTGACGTAGTTCATGAACCCGAACAGGATGCCCACGCTGAGCTCGCCCCGCATCACGGCTGCTCCGCCGAACCAGAGGACCAGGAAGTTGCCCACCGCCGTGAACACGTTGACGGCTGGCCAGAACGCTGACATGACCTGGCCGGCCTGAACGTTGGCATCCATGTTGTTGCGGTTCACCTGCTGGAACTCCTCCCGGGTCTGGCTCTCCCTGCTGAAGCTCTGTATCTCCTTCATGCCGCTGACGCTCTCCTCCATCTTGGCGGAGACGCTGGCTATGGTCTTCCTGGTCTCCCTGTACACCTTGCGGACGCGCTTCCCCCAGAAGTAGAGGAACAGGAACATGATGGGGATGATGCTGAACGTGATGAGGCTCAGCCACCAGTTCATGTAGAGCATGATTGCGACGATGCCCAGCAGTGTGAACAGGTCAGCGATGATGCCGGCGATTCCTGTGCTCACCAGCTCCGTGATCTTCTCCACGTCGTTGGTGGCCCTCGACACCACGTTGCCCACCTCCTGCTTGGCGTAGAAGTCGAGGCCCAGCTCCTGGAGGTGCCTGAATATGTCCATCCTGAGGTCGTACTCCAGCCTGCTGCCCAGCCACTCTATGAGGTACCTGTGGGCGTACTGGGTCACGAAAACCAGAGCGTAGACCGCGACGAAGGCTCCGCCTATCAGCACTAGCCCCTCCGTGTCCATCTTCTTGATGTATTGGTCTATGACGAGGCTGATCATGTAGGGGGGGAGCAGGCTGACGACGGTGGACACCAGCAGCACCGCGAATAAGATGACGCTCTTGCGCCGGTGACGGATGACGTATCCTAACATGCGCCGTGTCAGGACTACGTCGGGCGTCGCCCTGTAGTAGTCGTCGTCCCCTGCCCAGTGCTCCATGTGCCAGCCCATTAGAACTCGCCTCCCTCCACCGCTGCCACCTGGGTCTGGTAGAGCTTGTGGTATATGCCGCCGCGCCCCATGAGCTCCTCGTGGGTGCCCTGCTCGGTTATGGCGCCGTCCTCTAGGACGATGATGTAGTCGGCCTTCTTGATGCTGCTGAGCCGCTGGGTGATGATGAAGGTGGTCCTGTTCTCCAGCAGCTCGTCCAGGGCCTGCTGTATCTCGTACTCGGTCTGGGTGTCCACGCTGCTGGTGCTGTCGTCCAGTATCAGTATCCTGGGGTTCTTCAGCAGGGCCCTGGCTATGGCGACGCGCTGCTTCTGGCCCCCGCTCAGGGTGACGCCTCGTTCACCAACCTTTGTGTTGTAGCCGTCGGGCAACCCCGTTATGAACTCGTCGATCTTGGCCTGGGCAGCGGCCTCCTTGATCTTGTCCAGGGTGGCGTCCTCAACGCCGTAGCTGATGTTCTCCCTGAGGGTCGTGCTGAAGATGAAGGGGTCCTGCCGGACGATGCCTATGTGCTTCCTCAGGCTCTTGATGGTGACGTCCCTGATGTCTACGCCGTCCACCTTGATGCTGCCCCGTGTGACGTCGTAGAACCTGGGGATGAGATTAATGATGCTACTCTTGCCGCTGCCCGTGGCGCCTAGGATGGCCACGGTCCGGCCCGGCTGCACGTCCAGGTCGATGTCCTTCAGCACCATGTTCTTGCCGTCGTAGCTGAACCAGGCGTCCTCGAAGGTCACGCGTCCCTCCACCGTCTTCAGCTCCGAGGCGCCCTCCTTGTCGTGCACTTCAACCTTGGCGTCCACGATCTCGAAGACCCTCTCCGCTGCCGCGTTAGACCTAACAAACATGGAGGTGATGAACCCCAGCATCCTGACAGGCTGCATGAGGCGGGTGAGGTAGAGGTAGAAGGCAACGATGCTGCCGATGCTCATGGTCCCGGCTATGACCTGGTTGCCGCCGTACCAGAGGACCGCGACCAGCCCAATGCTGGATATGAGGGTAGCCAGGGGCATGAAGAAGCTCCTGATCTTAACCATCACTATGTTGATGTCGAAGTACTTCTCGCACTCCGCGGCGAACTTGCTCTCCTCGTAGTCCTCTCTGCTGAACCCGCGGACAACGCGGATGCCCGTCAGGTTCTCCTGGAGGACCGAGGTAATGACGCCGAACTGGTCGCGGACCTCCCTCCACATGGGGCTCACCATCCGGGAGTACTTTAGGGTCGCGGCGAATAGGAAGGGTACGACGATCATGGAGACCAGGGTCAGCTCCAAGTTCAGCGTCACCATGGAGTAGAAGACCATGGCGAGGAGCAGGATCGTGTTCACGGCCTGCCTGAGCCCCATGTCGAAGAACCTTTCAAGCATGTTGATGTCGCCCGTGGCTCTTGCCATGAGCTGTCCTGTGCGCTGCTGGTCGTAGAAGCTGAAGCTCTGGTCCAGGAGGCTGTTGTACATTGCGTTCCTCATGTCGAAGCTGGCCTTCTGGGAGACCACGGTGCTGATGTACCTCTCAGCGTAGGTGAGCACGCCGTCCAGCGCAGATATTATGATGAGGCTGAAGCTGAACACCAGCAGCATCCCGTAGTCGAGGCGCATCGCCGCGACGCTGGCCAGCCACCGGGATACGGGGAGGAGGACGACGTATGCTAGGTCCTCCACGCCGCCGCCCACCTTGATCTCCTCGCCCGAGGCTATGTTCTCCACCATGTCCACGATGTCGCCTATGATGGCCGGGCTGAGGACGCTGAGCACCGTGGTGATGACTATGAGAACCAGGATGGCCTTAAGCTCCCAGTATGGGAGTATGTACCCCATCATGCGGCGGAATATGGACCAACTGAACTGGCCCAGGCTCCGCCCTGGCTGCTCCGCCGTCAGGCCCCGTCCGCCTCCCTGGACTCCTCTAGGATCGCCGAGAGCCCGCGGATGGCCTCCATGTACTCGGGGTCCTTCAGCAGCTGGACGTGGTTGAGGATGTGGGCCACGTTCCGGGCCGCGTGGGGACTGATCTCCGCTTTGCCCCTCCTCTTGGTGAGGCGGTCCTCGTAGGCCTTCTTCTCGCGTAGGTAGCAGGTCCTGAGTAGGCTCCGCGCCTCGGCTCGGCGGGCCTCAGGTATCTCCGCGCCGTACTCCTCCAGCCCCTGCATGAGCTGGTTCATGAGCTCCTCCTGCCACGCAGAGTAGTCGGGGTCCCGGCTCAGGGCCTCGGTGAGACTGTAGGAGACGTGGTAGCTGTGGCCTACGCTGCGGTAGTAGGGCTGAACCATGTTGCGGACCTTCTCCTCCCTGGAGACCTCTATGAGGCCGGCTCCCAGCATGGTGTTCAGGTGGTAGGTGATGCTGCTGTGGTTCTTGTTCAGGGCCTTGGCCAGGTCCGTGGCCGACATCTCGTCGTGCCTGAGGAGGTGAAGTATATCGCGGCGGGTGGGGTCTGCCAGGAGCTTGGCGACCTCCGGGTCCTTGATGATGAAGGCGTCTCGGCTCATTGTATCGGTACAGTCATGTGTAGCGGTCTAATATATCTTGCTGAGAAAACGGTGTGGGGAAACGTGGAACGCGGCCTACTTTCTGCGGGTCAGGTTCCGCATCTTCTTGCCGGAGCTGGTCTTGCCCCTGTAGACCCTGCCCACCTGGGGCTTGCAGGTCTGCCTGGGCCTCTTGACCTTCACGCCGGCCTCCTTGGCGTCCTTCAGGTACTCCCTGAGGGTCTCCACGTTGTCCTCGTGGCTCGTCCTCCTCCTGGGGTCGTGGGGGATGCCCAGCCTGGCAGCCTCGCCGGGGGTCAGCTCCACGGCCTTCAGCTCCTCCACGCTGAAGCCCTTGCCCTCCCGGGCCCTGTCGCCGCTCGTTATCACAGGTGTAACCATACGTACCATGCCGGTCACCTGTAGCTCTTCTGTTTCCTGCGCCTGGCGCCTGGGCCGCCGAACTTCTTAGGCTCCTTCCGCCTGGGGTCCCCGCTCAGCATGGTCCTGTCGTACTCCAGGTACTTTGTCCTGAGGCGCTTGCTCTTGGTGAACTTAACTATGCCCTGGGCGATGCCCATCCGGGCTGCCTCGGCCTGGCCCAGGAAGCCTCCTCCGATGGTCTTGACGGCGATGTCCACCTTGTCCCTGTACTCGCCCGCCAGCATGAGGGGCTCCAGAAGCTTGGCCCTCGCCATGTAGGGCTCGATCAGGTGCACGGGCACGTTGTTGATCCTGACCCTGCCCTTGCCCTCGGACACCACGACCCTGGCCTTGCTTGCCCTGCGCTTGCCGACGGTTAGAACAGACCTCTTCTTAACTGACAATCATCATCACTTCTTCCAGCCGATGGCCTCGGCGATCTCCCCTATGGTCACGAACCTGCGGCTCAGCGTGCTCGAGTGGACCTCTGGAATAGTCTGCTTCTCCACGGCCTCCAGCTCCTCTGGTACGCCTATGTGGACCCTGAGGCGCCTGAACGCCTTCATGCCTGTGGCCTTCCTGTAGGGAAGCATGCCCCTGATGGTCTTCTTGACGATCCTGTGGGGCTGCCTGTAGTGGACGGGGCCCTTCTCGTGGCCGCCCACGCCTAGGAACTCCAGCTCCTTGTTGACCACCATCTGGCGCTTCCCTGAGACGACGATCTTCTCAGCATTGACTATCTCTATGGTCTCGCCTGCGAGAAGCCTCCTGGCCACTTCGCTGGCCATCCTGCCAAGTATGAGGCCGTCCCCGTCGATCACTGTTCGCTCGGACATTCTTGTTCAACCTTGCGTGAGCCGCGTAATGCACCACCTTTGACAATGTTTCTGCGTATAAAGGTTTTCCAAAACCTGATGCGCCGGCGCGGCTTGTATGGTCACGCGGAGGTGAGACAACGGGTGGGGCCCCGTTCTGCCTTCGCTGATCACCCTTTTTAACGGTGGGGACCCTGTGCATCCTTGAACTGCGGGGGCTGTGAGTGAGGTACATCGAGTGCGGGGACGCCGGAGGGCCCGCCTACATGAGGGGGGATTCCCGGGGGGACTTGGGGAGGGTGGACGTGGTGGTGTTCGACTGCGACGGCGTCCTCCTGGACGTGAGGCGCTCATACATCAGGGCAGTGGCGTGGACCGTGGGGGCCCTTGTGGAGGCTTTCACGGGCACCGTTGTCCCCGAGTCCCTCTTGGACCCGGAGCTGAGCCACGCGTACAAGAGGACGGGGGGCTTCAACAACGACTGGGGCCTGGCCTACGCCCTGGCCATGAGGATAATGGCTGAGGCACCTGGCGACGTGGTCCGGGAGGTGAGCAGGGTCGCGGAAGAGTCCACTCGATTCACCGATCTGCGTGAGAGGCTGAGCTACGTGAGAGGGCGCAGACCAGACGCCCGGATACCGTTGGATGGGCTGCGGGGAAGACTCTTGGCGTTCGCCGGGGAGCTGGACGAGACGGGGTGCGACTCCGTGAACCGGCTTCTGTGCGGTGTGCTTGAGCCCGTTAAGAGGGCTCTGGCCTGGAGGGGAGGCGTGGGCGAGTGCATGGTCAGCACCATGTTCGAGGAGGCTCTGCTGGGGCGGCGGCTGTTCGAGGAGCAGTACGGGGAGCCGGCCAGGTTCACGGACGCTAACGCGGGGTTCGTAGAGGGCGGGAGGGTCGTGGTGACAGAAGCCACGCTCCGGGGGCTCTCCTCGGTGCTGGGCGGCCCCCGCCTGGGCGTGGCCTCGGGGAGCATGAGGGGCACGGCCCTCCACCTGCTGGGTGAACTCATGGACCATGTCCCTCGTGAGGCTCAGGTGTGGCACGGCGACGTGGATGAGGCGGCCAAGAAGACAGGTGATGCGGGCCTACACAAGCCCGGCCCCTACTCGCTGCTGAGGGCGTGTGAGCCGTACAGGCCGTTCAGCAGGGCGCTGTACGTGGGGGACACCGCCGCGGACAGTGCCATGGCGCGCAGGGCCGGCGAGGGCTTCCTGTTCGCAGGGGTCTACGGGTTCACCCACTCCCCTGAGTCGTCCATGCGCGAGTTCCTGGAGTCGGGGTGCGACGTGGTGGCGCCCACAGTGAACGAGCTGCCACGAATCCTGTCCATGGTGCGCGGTGGGCCCTAGACCCAGTCCGCCAGGCCCTTGACCATCCTGACGAGGTCGCCGCCGGTCCTCAGCTCCGACACGCTGAGCCCCGGTGCTGAGCCCAAGTCAACTTGGAGCCCCCTCTCCTCTTCCAGTCCGCAGACGACGATGAGCTGGACCTGGACTCCGGACTCCGCTAGGTCCGCCAGAGTCCCCATGGGCTCAGGTGACAAAGCGGAGCCGTCGGATACGGCCAGCAGCTTCATAGGGTCCACGAGGGCCGCCTCGGCCAGGGCGGGGCCCCAGACGGTCTCCGCGTCGTCCGGCGTGACGTGGTCGGCCGAGTGCTCCCAGCGAGGGGCGCCGCCGAAGCTGAGCAGCGTCGAGTTCACGTGGAGCCCCGCGGCGGAGCCGGCCAGGAACCTGGCTACCCTGATCTTCTGAAGATCTTCCCAGAGGCACCAGAGCCAGGCCATGGCCGAGCCCCTGTCCAGCATAACAACGGTGCGGTCCGTGGAGCCCCGTCTCCGGGGGGCGCCGGAGTATAGCCCCACGAGCTCGGCGAACTCATGTTGCCTGCCATCCTTGATGAGCCGCAGTATGTGCCTCTCCTCGTCGAAGACTGTGAGAGGCTGCATATTGGGCGTCTCGTCCGCGTCTCCGCGGCGCAGCTCGCCGTCGTCCAGGAGGGCGACGTAGAAGCCTCCTCGCCCCTCTACGTCGATGAGCCTCAGTCTCCTGGTGCCCTCGGGGTCCAGTGTGAGCTTCCCCTCGGCTATGTAGTCTTGGACTTGGGCTCTCAGGTCGTGTTTCTCGATGTATATGCGGGGCGCGGGTTTGCCTTCAAGGTACGCGTGGGCTCCCCCAAATGCCCTGAACGCCAGGGACACTATGGGCGGGTCCGCGTCTGCCTCTGTCATGCCTGCCCCCGCTTGTACTCCATGACCCTGCGGCGGGCCTCCTCGTACTCCTCGAGGCCGAACCTGTTGAGGACGCGCATCCTGAGGAGCCTGTCCACGGCCAGCTGCCTGAGGCGGGCCTCGTCTTGGTACACGTCCCTGTACGTGTGGTACTCCTTGGCGAACTTGAGGAGGTTCCTGACGCTGACGGGGGCCAGGTACCTCATGGCGGACGCCTCCTGCCTGATCCACACGGCCAGGTCGAAGACGTGCTGGGGCATGGCGTACCTTGCGAGGAGGGCCTGGATGCTCTCCATGGGCGTCCTACCCCACATTATGACCTTGCCGAATCGGTCCATGAACGCAGGGTCGGGGGCCTCCTGGATGTAGGCGTCCAGGGTCCCGGCGGCCACCACGCAGAACTCCTCGGGCAGCGTACGCTGTGAGCCGTCCACTGGGCTCGCGTAAGCCTTGTTGTTCATGGCCTCGTAGAGTAGGGCCTGGGCCGCGGGCCTCAGGCTTGTCACGTTGTCCAGGTACAGTATGGGCGCCTCTCCTTCTGTCTCGCCGACGCGGGTCAGTGCTCCCCTGTGCACGGGCGCCTCTGAGGAGGCGGGGTTGAAGCCGGCGACCAGCTCCCTGCCCGTGACCTCCTCGCTGCACGCCAAGTAGACTCCCCCCAGGCTCCTCTGGAGCCTGAGCAGGGTCTCGGTTTTGCCCTCGCCGTCGGGGCCTAGTATGAGTACGTGGTCGTGGAGCCTCAGTGCCCTGAGGATGCGGCGGAGCTCGTCGTCGTGGCCCTTGACGTGCCTGGTGAGCTCCATGTATGGTTCGTCCTCCTCGCTTGATTCCCGGGGCGTGGGCATGGCGGCTACATGCGTGTGGGGGGGCTGGGGCTCCGCGGGCCCGGGATCGAGGCCCCGGTCCACCCTCGACTCGAATACTCCGAGCATCTCCTTCAGGTCGCCCTGCACTATGTCGCGCATCTCGATGGGGACTATGCCTGACGCGGCTAGGCCGGGTAGCCTGACGCTGTAGGCGTGGAGGCGGCTCCTGATGTTCTTGAGTTTGGCGGCGTCCTCCTCGGTGCTGCCTCCTATGCCCAGGGTGTTGCGGTGCAGCCTGAGCTTGTTGATGCCGGTCTGAACCTTGTCTATGATTTCCCTCAGCTTCTCGAACTCTGACATGAACTCCTTGGTGCTTAGTTCGCCTCTGGCCCTCTTCTCCTGCTTCTCCTCCAGCAGCCTGCGGGTGCCCACCAGTATCTCGTGGGCCTCCGTGACCTGGTCGCCGATTTCGGCGTACTGCTGGGTGAGTTCGACGGTCTTGTCCATGTACTGGCTGTAGAGCTCGGTGAAGACCTCCCCGACTATCTCGCCCTTCTCCAGCCTCTCCAGGAGCTTGACGCGCCACAGCATGTAGGTGGCGAGCCTGCCCTCGGGCTCCTCCCCGGGTTTGACCTCTGTGGCGGCCTCCACCAGCTCCTCCTTGGCTTTGGCCCTGTTCTCCTCGTCCTTCAGTGTCTCTCCTATGGCCTGGAATGGGGGCTGGTGGGGTTTGGGTGGGAGTCTGCTGCCGCAGTTGATGCAGGCTGGGCTCCATGGGACGACGGCCTCGCAGCTGGGGCATGTGACGTGGCTGTCGGGGAAGGTCATCCTTGTTCATGGTGGGCGTTGCGGTTCAATGCTATATATTTTCGAGAACAGTGATCCATGTGTGTGGGGTTTGTGCGTTGGTTGTTGTGTGCGTGCACGTGGGGGGGAGGGGGGGTACCATCACCGCCACCGCGTTTCCGCGTTTTCAGGCTTGTTTTGCTGATTGGAGTATTTTTTCGGGTTCTTTTTGCGGCGATGGACGGCGGTGGGGTCCGCTGGGTGTCTTGGTTCTTGACCTCGGAGAAGCCTCAGGGTTCTGGTGCAGGGGCATCAGGTTACTTTAAACTGTTTGTTTCTATGTGGAAACTTTTGTTTAATGACTTTTTCATGGTGGTGCCTCCCCTTTTGGGGCGGACTCTCGGGTGAATGGGTTGACGGGGGTTCGTTGTAGTAAGAATTATATCAGGCGTATCGTGTAGTGGTTGTGCGTGCGACCGTTGTCTAGAGGTATGATTTCTGCCTGCCACGCAGAGGGCCCGGGTTCGAATCCCGGCGGTCGCACCAAATAATAACTCAACCTTTTCCATCTAGAGAAATCCAAATCGAATTGGTACAGGTTGTAGTTAAAGCCTTGACTGAGATCACATGAAGACTCGTAATGCGATATGTTAAAAATATAATTTAAGAATTAAATATTTTTCATATATGCTCGATAAAGTTTTATTTTATTAATAATATTTTAATACGATGATTAAAACAACTCATAATCCCTACAACTTTGGTAGACCAATTCAAGATCCAGAATATTTTGCTGGAAGAATTAATGAGTTAAAAGAAATTGATTATTATTTAGATATTGCGGCTAATGATAATCCTACATATTTTAATTTAGCTTTAATTGGTCCGCGAGCAGTTGGTAAAACAAGCTTACTTAATATGATACAAAACATGGCAGAAAAAAAGAAAATAATACCTGTTAAGGTATCTTTAAATGAAGAAATATCTAATAATGAAATGCTTTTCTTTAAAGAAATATTTGA
>CAZAKG010000010.1:0-36930 GCA_964485755.1 uncultured Candidatus Bathyarchaeia archaeon
CAACGAGTTGACGAACCAGTCCAACGACGACTGGAAGAACCTGTGGGTCCGGTACTGGCACACCGGCCTGGAGAGGAGCGAGGTCAACTTCAATGACCGCATCTTCGACGTGAGCGCCTACCCGATATTCAACAAGGGCGGGGGCATCGCGGCCCAGATACTCGTCCTCAAGGACATCACCGAGAGGAAGACCCTCGAGAAGTCCCTGAGGGGCTACTCCGAGCGCCTCGAGGAGGTAGTGGATGAGAGGACCAAGAAGCTCAAGGACGCCGAGAGGCTAGCGGGCATCGGCCAGACAACAGCCATGGTGGGGCACGACCTACGCAACCCCCTGCAGGCCATCTCGGGGATCTTCAACATCTTCAAGGAGAGGTACAATAGCGAAGAGGACGTAGAATTGGTGAACAGGATCGAGCGGAACCTGAGCTACATGGACAAGATTGTATCGGACCTGCAGTCGTACACGAAGCCGATATCGCCCAATCTCGAGAAGGTAAACATCAGGAACTACGTCGATAAAGTCGTCTCGACGCTGATCGTCCCAGAAAACATCGACGTAGTGATCGATGTTCCTCCCGAGGGCGAGCTGCTCCTGGATCACAGCCTGTTCGAGAGGGTCCTCAACAACATGATAATGAACTCGATCCAGGCGATGCCTGACGGAGGGAAGATAGTGATCAAGAGTGAGGAGGAGGACGACTACGCCATCATCCACATCATGGACGAGGGCGTGGGGATACCGGACGAGGTGAAGGCCAGGATATTCACGCCCCTGTTCACGACGAAGGCGAAGGGGACCGGCTTGGGACTGGCGGTCTGCAAGCGGATAATCGAGGCGCACGACGGCCTCATCAGCTTCAAGCCGAACACGGGGAAGGGGACAGTGTTCACCATCAAGCTGCCCCTCAGCAACGTATCGGTGTCCGACGAGGCCGTGTTGAAGGAGAGCCAGGCCCAGGTAGCGCCCGAGCCGGTCAGCAACGACGGGTCGAAGTGATTTTTCAGGGGCCCACGGGGAGGTGCTCTGGGCTCGCTACCCAGAAGCCCATACCCTCAGGGATCTGGCACGCTGACCCATTGTCCACGCGTCTCCGGGGTCCAAGGATGGCCTCGGAGGCTGAGAAAAAGGGGCCAACATTCATATTGTTATTTATAAACATGGCCTGCTAAGATACAGAGAGAGCGAGATGTCGGGCCAGGTTTATCGCGCAGTAGCCGAGGACAGCTTGGACGCCATGTTCATCGCCTGCGGTACAGCCACGGTATTCGCCAACTGGGCGATGGCCACACTATTGGGTGCAGATGGGCCTGAGGCCCTAGTCGGTGGGGACGCCTCAGCCTGGGTCGTTGAGGCGGATCGCGAGGGCTTCGCGAGGCGCGTCAAAGACGGGCAGGGCGGCGCGACCGGCCCCAAGGTGGAGGAGTTCAGTCTCCGCAGGGTGAACGGTGGGGTTCGCCGCGTCGAGGCGTCTGTCAGCCCCATCGACTACCTCGGCCGCCCAGCGAGCCTATTCATCTGCAGGGACGTGACCGAGAGGAAGGCGTCGGAGGAGCGGTCGGCGGAGAAGGAGAGGATGAAGGCCCAGCTCGTCTACACGGCCACCCACGACCTGAAGAACCCGCTGACGTCCATAAAGGGCTACATGGAGCTTTTACAGGTACAGCTGGGCAAGGGGGAGAGCCGCGACCCTCAGATCGGGCAGATGCTCGGCGCTGTGGCCAGGAGTGCGGAGCGGCTGGACGCTCTCATAAACGACCTCCTGGAAGTGCTGCGCATCGTCGATGGCAGGATGGAGTTAACCATGGCCGAGCACAATGTGGCCGCGTTCCTTCGACAGGTAGCCGAGGAGATGGCTCCAGTTCTGGACAGGCGGCGCCAGAACCTGAATGCGGGGTCCGGGGTCGGGTCTCTGGTCTTCGGGCAGCACCTCCTGCAGGTCCTCAAGAACCTCGTGGACAACTCATCCAAGTTCAGCCCCGAGGGATCGATTATATTGCTGCGGGTGGAGAAGGTGGGCGACGCCGCCAGGTTCAGCGTCGCGGATGAGGGCATCGGCCTCAGCCCAGAGGATATGCCCAAGCTGTTCAGGCCCTTCCCCGGCATCGTGAAGCCGGGCACCTACGAGGGGACCGGGCTGGGGCTCGCCATATGCAAGGGCATAGTGGAGCTCCACAGCGGGAAGATATGGGCAGAGTCCCCAGGCGCGGGAAAGGGCTCAACCTTCTACTTCACCATCCCGTTTAATCTCCCGACAAGCCTTAAAACAGCGCGATAAAGGGCGTTCAGGGATAAAAAGGCCTCCCCAACAGCCTGAGGACCGGGCTGGGCCCGGCAAAGCTGGTTGAATGTTCTATAAACCTTATTATGGTTACCCTGGATGGGTGACGTGATACTGATGATGGCAGAGGGCCAGCAAACAGACACGTTACTTGATAGGCGTCTCCCCGGAGTCAGCAACAAGAAGATACTTGTGGTGGACGACGACTTCGATATCAGGAACCTGCTCCAACTAGTCTTCACAAACGAGGGCTACACCGTGCTGCTGGCCAAGAACGGGGAGGAGGGCATCCACCTGGCCCGCACCGAGAGCCCCGACGTCATATTCCTGGACCTACTGATGTCCGGCCTCAGCGGCCTAGAAGTGTGTAAGATACTGAAGAATAACCCCGTGACGGAGGGCATACCCGTGGTAGTGGTCACTGCCTTCGGCCGCGACGCTGACATTCAGCTGGCAAAGGAGTCTGGGGCGGACTGGTTCGTCAAGAAGCCCTTCGATAACAAGAAGCTGGTCGAGCTGGCTGCGAAGCTGATCTACGAGGATACGAGGGCCGCAGGCTCCACAGTGAAGTTCAGCGCCGAAATGACCTCCCAAGCGTATCTGATGTCTCTCACCCACGCCTTCATAGACGAGACTATGAAGGTTTTCCCCAACGGCTTAAACACCAAGATGATGGAGAGCTACTTCAAGGCGTTCGGCCGCTTCTTCAATCTACCGGTGCTCGTGGACAACTCAGAGAAGGTGCCCATGGAGGCGTTCGGCCGCATCTTCAACCTGCCGGTTCTCGCTGAGGACGCCGAGAGCGTGCCCTTGGAGGCTCTGAAGACCAAGTACCTTGAGGTACTCAACGGGATGGGCTTCGCGGACAAGTTCATGCTCATCGAGGACCCGGACATGTACATATTCCAGGTAATGGGGTGCAAGCATGCCAACACCTACCACCACAGCATAGAGAGCAGCAGCTTCCTATGCCCCCACGCACTGTTCGTGGGCGCCCTCATCCACACCTACGTGAACCCCAAGATCCAGATATCCAAGACGATGCTGAAGAAGGGGGGCTCCATAACAGTGTACAGGAAGCTGAACCCCTCGGCCAAGAACTACATTACCAAGCCCGGCTAACCCTAAGCCTCCGCATCAACATAAACGGGTCCAGTTCACCGTCTAGAGGAGGACGCCGCTTAACTAAAAACGCCATAAACCCAACCCCAAAAATTCACGTTCTATACAGCAGCCGTCATCCAGCCTAAAAAACACAAATTACATACCACATGTAACAAACCCACCCAGCTCTAGAAAACGCCTAAACCCACTGACTCCTAAATCCAGCCGACGAGATGCCCTTATAACAGAACTACCACAATATAGACCAATGAGCAGCGCCCTGGACAACCCGGAGCACCTGAAGAAACACGACCCAGACGACATGCTCGCAGCCATAACCCGTTTTCCCCAGAACGCCCGAAACGCCATAAAAGACGCCGAGAAACTGGACCTGAAGAGCCGCAAAAAAGGCTACAAGGGGCTCGTGATCGCGGGGATGGGAGGCTCAGCCGTGGGCGGCCTACTGCTGAAGGACTGGCTGAAAGACACGTGCAGCGTACCCATCGAGGTGTCGCGTAGCTACACGCTACCCGCCTGGGTAAACAAGGACACGATGGTGTACGCCGTAAGCTACTCGGGAGACACCGAAGAGACGCTGAGCCAGTACATGGAAGCCGTCGACGCCGGGTGCCCCACAGTGTGCTTCAGCTCAGGGGGAAAGCTGGGGCAGAGCGCTAGCCTCAATAAGACGCCGTGGCTCAGGTACCCGAAAGGCTACAAGCCCAGAGCCGCCATAGCCCACCAGTTCTTCAGCCTAGCCACCGTGACCAGGAGACTGGGCCTGATAAGCGACGAGACGTGGAGCGAAGTCGACGAGGCCATCAACACCCTTCAGGGTCTGAGCGCCGAGATGAGCCCAGCCGCACCCTCAGCCTCCAACCCTGGGAAGAGGCTCGCCGAGAGCATACACGGCTACATACCATTCATCTACGGCCCGGAGGAACTGGCGACAGTGGCCTACCGCTACAGCACACAGTTCAACGAGAACGGCAAGAGCCCAGCCGCCCACAGCTTCTTCCCAGAGGCGTTCCACAACAGCGTGATGTCCGCAGAGGCTCCACGGGAGCTACTGAACCGGTGCTGCGCCGTGGTGATAAGGAGCCCATCAAACGCCTCCAAGAAGGCTGAGAGGTTCACGGAGCTACTAGCTCAATCATACGGCAGGGTCGTGAAGGTCGAGGTCAAGGGAGAAGGGAGGCTTTCCCGCATACTCAGCGCCCTCTACATAGGGGACTTCGCCAGCGCCTACCTCGGCATCCTGTACGGCCACGATCCGGGCTCAACGAAGTCCATCGAGTATCTGAAACAGGCATAGTCAACATATTTATTGTAATGGTCATCAACCGATTCTCAGCGACCACAAGCTGGGCGCCGAACAGAAGCCCGGCCCAGTAAAATCAAAGACATATAACTAAACCAAGCACATATTAGTGGAAAGCGTCCCAGGCGTTGAGACTGAGTTGGTGATCGAGGTGGACGACTCCGGGTGGGGAGACCTGATCGGAGGGGTAGTGATAGTCATGAGGCGCGTCGAGACGGGCGAGAGCCACGTCGGCCAGATACCCTTAGAGTACTTCCGTGAACCCCAATTCAAGTACCAGGAGTACCTGAGGGTCGCAGCCCAGATCATCGTGGAGGGGTTGGACGCCCTCGCCGCCTCCAAGGACGAGCCGATTCACGTGTGCACAGGCTACGTGTTCACCGCAGCCAGGGATACCCTCAGGGAGCTCGGTTACAGCGTCCGTGAGGTTAAGATCACTGGGGCGACGCAGGAGCTCGCCGAACGCGAGTTCGTGAATAGCCTAGCAGCTGTCGGCGTTGGAGCCCCCGAAGCAGTGGCCTCGATGAGGAGCTTCAGCGGCTTCCTGGAGTGGGTGAAGAAGGATCAGGGGGGCAGGGAGAAGTACGTCAAGTCGGGCTGGAGCTCCTGGAGCAGGTACAGGGGTGCTGATGGTTGAAGAAGAGGCGGAACAGCATATCCGTTGCATTACCGGCGTCAATGGTGTCTGAGCAGAGAGACCTCAGGGAGAAGACCGGCGTACTGGCGCAGGTGGGGAGGGCCGCCGCAATATACCGCGTCGACGAGATAATAGTCTACCCGGACAAGCCGGACGAGTCTCTGCTGATGAAGTACATCCTAGGCTACATGGAGACCCCCCAGTACCTCAGAAAATACCTTTTCAAGATGAGGCCCGAGCTCCGGTACGCAGGCACTCTCCCACCCCTGCGAACGATGCACCACCCCGTTGAGGGCGCAGTGGCTCAGCTTCAAATAGGCGAGGCACGGGAGGGAGTCGTCACAGAGGTTACGGGCGAAGGCATCCTCGTCGACATCGGCGTTGATCAGCTTCTGGAGGCCAGAGGTAGAGGGCCCAGCAAGGGCAGCAGGGTGACCGTGAGAGTCCTCGAGAAGCAGCCGTTAACGGGGCGCGCCATCAAGAAGAGCCAGTTGGATGACTACTGGGGATACGACCTGCGCGGGAGCAGGAACAGGCTGGGAGAGCTGGCGCTCAGCCCGGAGTGGGATCTGACCATAGCCACGTCCCGACTCGGAGAGGCCGTCGGCGGGCGCTGGAGCGAGCTGGGCTCAAGGTGGTTAGAGGGCGCGAAGACTCTCGTGGCGTTCGGCTCACACAAGGAGGGGGTCCACGAGATGGTCAGGAAGGAGGGCCGCAGGGCCGAGGAGTGCTTCCAGTACATACTGAACATGGTTCCTTCCCAGGGCACCGAGACGGTCAGAACCGAGGAGGCTGTCCACGCGACCCTCTCAATCTTAAATACCTTTAAAGATTAAGCGAGTAAATAGAAGCCTCAACGGCTGGTTGTGACATGGCAAGCGAGGACGCCGTCATAGAGTCGGAGCTTAAGGGTAAGACGCTCCTGGTGTACATGTACATGCTCAGGAGCCCCACGGAGGCCGTGGGCGTGAGGGAGGTCCAGAGGGAGCTGGGGTTCAGCAGCCCCAGCGTCAGCAGCTACCACCTCACCAAGCTCCTAGAGCTGGGCCTAGTCGAGAACGTGTACGGCGACTACAGGGTCCTGAAGGAGGTGAAGGTGGGGGTCCTGCGCCAGTTCGTCACGTTGGGTGGCGTCTTGCTTCCCCGTTACCTGTTCTACGCGGTCCTGGTGACCACGATGATCGTCACATACCTCATTCAGAGGCCCTTCTACCCTTCACCCGAGTCCATCACCACGCTGGTCATGGGTCTGGTTCCAGCCGTCATCCTCTGGTACGAGACCTTCCGCATATGGAGGGACAGGCCGAGATGAGTGTTCTAAAACCCGAACACCCTCGATGCGGGGCTCAGGGCGATGTTCTAATCTCTAGGATTAAGTCGCTCGGTGGAGGAGCATATCTTGATGAACGGTAAGACGATGGCGTACATGGTTATGGCTGTGGCGGTGGGCTACCTCCTGATAGCCGCCGTACCGGAGCAGATGGCCATGTACGCCGCCCCAAAGGACCTATTACGGAGTGAAGAAGGGCCCCTGTTAACTCAGGGAGGTGAACCCGAGTTAGGCAACTTAACGTCTCAGGAGTCTCCCGAGGGGGAAGTTGGAGGCGAGAAAACTCAGGTTCTCGGCGTCGGGGTTTCATATGATATGTACCGGTGGTGGGCCGCAGACCTGGTGGTGGCGCTATCCGTCTACTGGGTTGCTAAGCGTAGGTTCGCTTGACTCGACTGATTCTTGAATGGGTCGCCCTAGCTGTATCCAACCTGCTTCTCCTCAATACGACGCTCCAACATTCTAGCGGCTTCTATAGGCAAGCCGCAAGGGGTGATTAGGACTAGCAGGTACTTGCCGTTGAAGGAGAAAACCCTTTTTCATGTAGAGGGCATTCTCATTTGATCTTATGACCGACTGCTGGCTACCTTACGGCGACACCGAGGTGTACGTCACCATGGAGATGGAGAACCTCATCAAGATACTAGAACCCAGGAAGAGGGAGGAGACGATGCAGTTCACCGCGGCCTTGATGGCTGCGCTGGACGAGCCCGCCGGGGCGACGACGCTGGGGGAGCTGGCGAAACCAGACTGCAGAGTAGCCATAGCCGTCGACGGCTCCATGAGGCCCCACTACGCTGTCCAGGTGCTGTCGGCCCTCGTCAAGCAGCTCGTGGAGCTGATAGTCCCAAGTGACAGGATAACGATTGTCTTGGGTAACTGTGAGAGAGAGGGGGGCAACGGAGGGCTCCACGATGTTCTAAAGGCGGAGTCCAATCTCTCCCAGGTCAAAATAGTAGACCACGTGAGAACTACGGGAGGATTAGAGGAGCTGGGCGTAACCCACGGAGGCACACCCATCCAGCTGAACAAGGACTACGTGAACGCGACTCTGAAGATAGCCGTGGGAGAGACCAGGGTGGACCCAATCTACGGGTTCAGCGGAGCCCACAACGCCGTTGTCCCCGGGGTCTCCTCGCAGAGAACTCTGACCGAGAACAGGAGAAACTACTTTAGAGGAACCATCTCACCAGGGGTAATAGAGCTTAACCCTGTGAAGGAGGACGCGGTTGAGGCCGCCAGGGTGGCTGGAATAGACTTCGCGGTGAACATCCCAGTTGACCCCGCCGGAGCTTCCTTGGGGGTGTTCGCGGGGGGCTTCGAGGAGACGTGGGGTAAGGCGATCACTGCCCTCGGAGACGAGTACGAGCTCAAGGCGGACACCCTTTCCGACATAACCATCGTCAGCGCTGGAGGCAGCGGCTTCGACTTCAACCTCTACAAGGCGTCGTGGGCTCTAGACAACGCAGCCAAGGTCACGAAACGAAGCGGCGTGGTGATAGTGTTGGCTGAGTGCAAGGACGGGCTGGGCGCCGACGCCTTCACGAAGCTCGCCAGAGTCACCGAGCCGTCGGAGTTCGAGAGAAGGTACACAACAGGCGCCGAGGCTCTCCAGATGATTAACAGGGTGACCCGAAGCCAGAGGGTAATACTCGTATCGGCTCTCCCGAGCTACCTGGTTGAGCCTCTCGGATTCGAGTCAGCCAGGACCGCGAACCAGGCCTACGAGATGGCTGTTGGCGGCCGCAGAGCGAGAAACACGTACGTACTACCCTATGGTTACGCCGTAAAGATGGTTGTTTAAACGCTATCACTGCTATGTATTTTTAGTAAATAATTTATTTAAATACAGGGCCTTGGTGGAAACCGTAGCCGAGGCCAGTGAATAATGATAATGTTTGTACATCTGTTCGTGGCCCTCGTACTATCTTTTTTGACAATATATTTCTCTCTCGCGAAGAATTATCTCAGGGCCAGGCTCATGGTTGTTTTGCTGGTCGGCTCAGATGCCTATGTCTTCGGGTACGCCATGGAGATGCTTTGCACCGACCTGGCGTCTAAACTGTTTTGGGCCAAGTTCCAGTTCGTCGGCCTCGGGTTGATGCTCCTGTTCCCACTCTTCGTGATGCACTACTTCCAGGATGATAAGCACGTTAACGTGAAAAGTGTACTCGCTTTAAGCGTTGTACCGGCTTCCATGGTTGCTCTCGCTTTCACCAATGAGCTACACGGGCTAGTCTTCGCCGCTGAGCAGGTGAACGCCCTGGACCTGAACGCTCCCCTTGTGCTCAGCTTCGGCCCCGCGTTTACGCTGTACCACGGCTACTCGTATCTGCTAGTCCTGGCTGCATGCGTGTACGTTGTTAGAAAGGTGTCGGAGCAGGGCTACACCCATAAGCTTACGCTGGCCAGCTGGATGGGGCTGATCCTCTTACCGGTCATTGTGTCGTTTAACACATATTTCATCCAAAAAAATTCGTTCAACTACTCACCCATCGCCTTCGGCCTGACTTTCATCATCCTAACGATCTTCGCGCCTGAGGAGATCAGGCTGGGTAAGATATTACCCGTAGCCTTCGCGTCCATAGTGTCGGAGATGGATGATCTGATGCTGCTGGTAAACAGACAGAGCAATGTCATCCACGTGAATCAGTCGGCTGAGGCGACCTTGAGCTCTGCGACGGGAATAAGCAGAGACAACGTGGTGGGTAAGAGCGTCGGCGAGTTCATAGAGGGAGGTAGCTTTGAAAGCCTGGGGGACGCATCGGACACGGAGGTTAACTTCGGGGGCCGCTCATACGATGTTTCCTCCTTCTACATGCCTAACTGGAGGGGCGACCCGACTAACCTGGTGATCATACTGAGGGACATAACGGAGAGGGCTAGAGGGGAGGAGCGTATTCAAACGCTCCACGGTTGCGCCACAAGGATGGCCGCAGCGGGAACCCTTAACGAGGTGGGTGAGGTCGCCATGAAGGCTCTCTACGATAACCTTCAGTTCAAGACAGGGGGTCTTGTTCTACGCGATGGCGACGCCCTAGATGTCCTGATATCTTGGGGTATAAGTGACAGCTGGCTCAAGGACATCGTTGAGACGAATCTCACTCAATTCGGTGCGACTTGCGAGTCTAGGATAGTCTGCCCCGACCCCTGTGAAGACTATGGACACGAGTATGGCTCGGTTCTCTTCGTCCCCGTGAAGACCAAGGTCAACGACAGCGTGATTTTCATCGTCCTGGGCTCAGAATCCAAGGCTTTCACATCTAAAGAGCAGCTACTCATCGAGACGTTCTCCGAGCACATAGCTTCCGCCTTTGAACGCATCGACCACGAGGAGCAGCGTAAGAAGATGCAGAAGGCAGAGGTCCAACGTGTCCTGGAGGGAGCCAGCAGGGTCTCGAGCATGGTTCGCCACGACCTCCGCGGCCCACTTCAGACCATTCGAAACGCGAGCTACCTCATCAAGAGGGACCCTGTGAACATTGAGCAGATGATCCCGGTTATCGATAAGAGCGTCGACTACATGGTGAAGGTTCTGGAGGAGCTGAGGTACTCTGACAGCTCCGATAACCTTGTGAAGGTCGAGCTGGACCTAAACACGCTGGTTAAGCAGAGCCTTAAACAGATCATCGTGCCCGAGAAAGTGAAGGTTGAGACCATATTCTGCGAACCCGAGATACCTTACCCGGTTGACAAGATTCGCATCCACAGGATCCTGGATAACCTCATAAGGAATGCCATAGAGGCGATGCCCTCCGGCGGTAGGCTGATCATATCGACCGGTCTGACCGAGAGCGGTGTACGTTTGACGGTGGAGGACACGGGCGTGGGCATCCAGAACGTGGACGACCTGTTCAAGCCTTTCAGGACCACTAAGAAGAACGGCGTGGGCCTCGGCCTGGTTTCGTGTAAGCACTCTGTGGAGGCTCACGGGGGAACCCTGAGTGTGGAGTCTGCGTTGGGTAAGGGTAGCCGGTTTATCATCGATCTACCTAATTGTGAGGCTCACGTTGGGAACAAGGCCACTAAGGTTAATGCCATTATAGCGAAGTAGAGCAGGAAACCCAGTTTCCTTGACAGGCTTAGAGGAGAGACGTCGTCCAGGGGCTCCATCGACTCCGCTCCCTCCCTCATCAGGAAGAAGGCGACCACCACGCCCATTATGAAGTACCCTGAGATGACCAGCAGGAGGACTCCAGCCACGCTTATGATCTTGTGGCTCTCCTTACCCACCAGGGCTCTGATCATGTGGCCTCCGTCCAGCTGCCAGGCCGGTATGAGGTTTATGAACGTCAGTACGCAGCCCACCCACGCCGCGAAGGCGACGGGGTGCATCACCAGGACGTATCCCTCCGGCGTGGGCATGACCCAGTCCGCGATGAGCTCCAGGAGCTTGGGCATTGGCATCTGCTGGAAGCGGACGTCGGGGTAGCTTATCATCCACTGGGTTATCTGCTGCAGAGGCACGATGAAGCTCAGCCTCAGACCGAGGTAGCCCATCAGTGCGGACGTTATGAAGCCCGAGACGGGCCCACTTATCCCGACATCGAACAGCGAGTCTCTGTTCACCGGCGGCTCCCGCTGGGTTATTACGGCCCCCAGGGTTCCACCCATCCCGGGGGGAGCCGGGATGAAGTACGGCATGCTCGCCTTCACTCCTCTGAGTTGGGACATCGCCTTGTGGCCTAGCTCGTGGAGGCCGAATATTGTGATGATTGCGAAAGTGAAGAGCAGGGCGTTCAGGATGGCGGGGGTGTCGCTCATCAGCGCCTGGGTGAGGACGGGGTTGTTGCTTCTCAGGTATCCGTCGATGAGGACGGTTACCGTGGTCGCCGCGAAGAGGATGATGTTGTATCTGTTGCTCCCCGCGGCGTCGGGGCCCTTGTCCAGGATTGATATCTGGTAGTTGTCCACTATCCAGCGTATTCTTGGCAGGTGCCCCTGCGGCCTCAGCTCCTCCGCCAGAGCCTTGAAGGCGTCCTTTACCATGTGTTGCCTGTAGCCGCTGGCCCTGACCTTGACTATGAAGGTGGGAGTTGTTCTCTCCCAGTACGCGTCCAGGACGTTGAAGTGCCGGCCAACCGCATCTACTACCCGGCTGTCCATCTCCGGGGTCTGCTGCCGGCTGTTGTCCTCCATCTGGTCTTTATTGTAGCGGAGACCTAAAAAGGGATGCGTGGGCGAGATTCCGATCTATTTAAATCCGTTGAGATTACCCTTTTACGGACTCGGGTTGAACGAATCTGGCCACGTCGTGAGGGCCTTCAGAACCGATGAGCTTCAGCGCGTGATGCATATCAATGCGGTGTGCCTTCCCGAGAACTATAGTAGCTTCTTCTACAGGGACCTGTACCAGAAGTACCCTGAGACGTTCCTGGTGGCCGAGGCTGACGGCGATGTTCAGGGGTACATCATGTGCCGCGTCGAGAAGGGGTGGTCTAAGCTGGGTATGCTCACGCCCGCCCGCCTCTGCCACGTGGTGAGCGTAGCCGTGCTGGAGGGGTACCGGAGGAGGGGGATCGGCCGCGACCTCGTGGTGGAGGCTATGAGGCGTGGGAGGGACGTGTACGGGGCCGGCGAGGGGTACCTGGAGGTCCGGGTGAGTAACGAGTCGGCCATCGGGCTGTACTCCAAGCTTGGGTTCCAGAAGGTTAAGCGGAACTACGGGTACTACATGGATGGCGAGGACGCCTGGGTGATGGCGTCGGGCCTCAGCGGGTTTTAGGAACCGTTATTTACCGCCGCCGCGGAGTCTTCCTCGGTACCGATGGACACCGTGGACATCTATAGCGTCGTAATTATCCTTTTTTCGTTGGGCATCTTCTACTGGTTTGGCCGGTTCACTGTGAAGCTCATCAGGCAGCACTACGATATTTATCCGCTGCTGTATGAGCTTGAGGAGTCGGAGAAGAAGAAGGATAAGTAGTCTTCTCGGTTACTGTGGTTGTATCTTCCTCGATTGTTTTTGGGGTTGCCTTTAGCTGAATCCTGATATTGAGGGGATTGCGAGGAGGTTGTCCGCGAGTTTCTCCGCGAGCGCCCTCATCTGCGGCTCGGCTGCCCGGCACTCGGCCAGGGCCTGTTCACGGGTTTTGCCTATGGCTTTGGGCTCGTCTGGGTAGGCGTCGGCCCATCGTCTTGCGTCCTGTTCAGTGATCTCTAGGTGGAATATGAGGCCACGGACGTTGTCCTTGGTGTATGCTTGTACGGGGCAGGGGTCGCCTGTGGCCAGGAGGCGTCCGCCCGGGGGGACCGTGAAGGCGTCCTGGTGCCAGTGGAAGACGGGGAAGGTCTGGGGGAAGCCGCTGAATAGTGGGTCCCTGAGCCCCTGTTCTGTGAGGCTCACCGTGTAGCCTCCTATCTCCCTTCGGAGGCTGCGGTGCACCTCCCCGCCCTGGAGCTTGGCGAGCATCTGGCCTCCGCAGCATACGCCCAGCGTGGGCTTCCCTGAGTCTATGATCCGTCTGAGGTATTCCAGCTCTTTCCGTAGGAAGGGGTGTTTGTGGGCGTCGTTGGCGGAGATGGGTGTCGGGCCCACGACGAAGGCGTCGAACCTGTCGGTGGGCGGGAACCGTTCCTGAGGCTTCATCATGTAGGCGTGGATGAGGGTGACCTGAGCCTTCTCGCGGAGGCGGGCCTCGTAGAGGCCCAGGGTCTCGGGCTCGTCGTTCTGGATGATGAGGACGCGCTTGGGCATGGTACCATGTTGGCGTCAGCCAAATAAAAAGGGAAAGTCAGAGTGGCGTTTAAATTAACCTTAAAATTTTGCGTTGATGCACATTCCGTACATTGGATTACGCGCTGGAGACCGCCAGCCACCATAACAACAATCGGGAGGTATATTAGGTTCAACAGCCATCAATAATACATGAGTTCTTCGCGCAGAGTGATCCTCAGCAGGATCATGGAGATAGAGGAAGAGATCAAGGACATATACATCAACGCGGATTTCAGGAAGATCAAGAGAAACATAGACATCCTGGGGGCATCCAGGACGGGGAGCCGCAACATCCGGGTGAGGTCCCCAAGCGACATGACCAAGGTCATAGTGGTTAGGAGACACAGCGAAGACTCTGTGAACGTCATGAAGGCCTACCAGCTGAAGCTGTTCAAGTACACGTCCCGGATCAACGAGTTGTCCAGGGAGAAATCGGGGCTAAAGAAGCAGTTATTCACATAGCGCTGTATTCGTTTAGTTTGCTTAATTATCTTAAAGTGCGACTTATTGATAGAATTTTTAATGATTGTGAACATTTTATGGAAAAATATCAAAATAAATTTTGATTTAAAATATATTTTAATCAGAAAATACGATAAAAAAATTTATACCTGATTTTTCCATTTAAATACACAATGTATATAACACCTAACCCCATCTATATTCTGGTGTTTTGAAATGAAAGGAAAAATTGCGAAGTTTTTCTCGTTTAAAGGTTACGGGTTCATAGAGATGGCGGAAAGTAAAGGCGACATCTTCTTCCATACGTCTAGTTATCCTGTCACGTCAATACCGGAAGTAAACACAGAGGTTGAGTTCAAGGTCGTTGAGACCCCTAAGGGCAGGGAGGCAAAAGAGATCCAGATAATCCCTTCCACGCCCGGGAAGGCTGCTGAGGCTTAGACTTGCCTACACACGGTTCACTGACCAAGGCTGGAAAGGTGAGGGCTCAGACCCCGAAGATTGAACCCACCAACAACCTCAAGAGCCCTGGCCCCATAAGACGCAACAAGCGTAACTACATGTCCCGGATCGTCTACGACAAGCCTAGAGACGATTATCGCGGGCGTCGCTGACCCACATCAGATTGCCTTTAATCACATTACCTTGTTTTTGATTCACCAGACTCTTTATCAGCGGAGCCGATGTAGATAGTCGGTGCTGGACTTGTATGAGCGTGGATGAGAAACACTTCAAAGACCTCCCCCTGAGCCTCGAGGTGCTTAAGGGTTTGAGGAAGCTGAGGTTCACGGAGCTCACCCCCATACAGGCCAAGGCTATGCCTCTCCTCCTCAAGGGCATGGACGTGATCGGCCAGGCCCAGACGGGCACAGGGAAGACCGCCGCCTTCGGGGTGCCCTTGGTGTTGAAGATGGACTCCTCAGAGGACAGGGTTCAGGGATTGGTTATCGCCCCCACCCGGGAGCTCGCGGAGCAGGTTTCGCGGATGATCCACAGGTTCGCCCGGTACACGGGCGTCAAGGTCTGCGTCGTCTACGGCGGCGAGAACATCAATAAACAGATTACTAGGCTCGCTGAGGGCGCCCACGTGCTCGTCGGCACGCCGGGGCGCATAATCGACCTAATGAAGAGGCGGGTCATCGATCTCCGCGGAGTCAAGGTGGTCGTCGTGGACGAGGCTGACAAGATGCTTGAGATGGGGTTCATCGAGGACGTGGGGTTCATACTCTCCAGGGCGCCCTACATCCGCCAGACAAGCATGTGGTCCGCGACCCTCACCGACGAGATAATAGAGTACGCGAGGCACTACATGAGGAACCCCCGGGAGGTGCTGCTGTCACGGGACGACGTGGCCCAGCCCCTCGTGGACCAGTACTATCTTAGGGTTGAGCCCGAGCTCAAGGTCCAGGCGCTCATCGATCTGCTGGGCGACAGAGGCATAGACCAGGCCATAATCTTCTGCAACACCCGCGAGTCCACGGACGAGGTCGCCCAGAGGCTGACGGAGGCCGGGGTGCCAGTCGAGGCTCTGCACGGGAGGTACAGCCAGTCCAGGAGAGACGAGATAATGAACGCATTCAAGCTGGGGAGCCTCAAGTACATCGTGGCCACAGACGTCGCCGCCAGGGGCCTGGACATCCAAGGCGTGAGCCACATAATCAACTACGAGGTCCCACACGACCCCGAGGTCTACTTCCACAGGGTGGGCCGCACAGGCCGAATGGAACAGACGGGCGTCTCAGTGACCCTGGTCAGCAGCGATGAGGCAGCCTACTTCGATGAGATATCCGCCATGACCAAATTGGAGATCAAGGAGATGGACCACTGTGGCTCGGCTCCACCCACTGGCCCCCCGTAAATAATACTCACATAGGTAAACCGGCTAGGAAACTCAGAACCTCAGAGTTGAACAGATCAGGGTCTCCATGAAACGGTTTGGATTTAATGGTTAACGGCTGGCGGCCGCCTTCGTCTAAACCTCTTGCCCAGGTCGCCGAACGTGAACCTGGCCGTGATGATGCGCTCCGTGCTGAATATCTTGGCCGCCACATAGAGCACCACGAAGGTCCAGACGCTTATGAAGAGGATGCTTCTGATGACGACAACGTAGTTGGCGAGGAACGCAGCCTTCGTCGCTATTATGCTGTGGGTGTACGGTATGATGAGCAGCAGCCACTGCACCGTCTGGGGAAGCATCTCTATGTCGCTGAACATCAGCACCACGGCCGGGATCATTATGGGCGTGATGAGCGCACCTGTGAAGCTCTGGGCGCTCCTCACGTTGTCTGCGAACACAGCGACACTCAGCGCCATGGCCAAGGCCGATACTAGGGTCACGAAGATGACTACGCCCACCAGCACCATGCCGAGGGGCGTGATCCCTACACCGACGTCGTCGATGTTCATGGTGGTGACCTCAGGTACGAAGCTGAACGCCGAGTTCATGTAGAACCCGAAGCCTATGAGGTAGCTGACCGAGCCGGCTAGGGCTATCACGATGCTGCCACTCAGTTTCCCCGCTAGTATGGTGAGCCTGCTCACGGGAAGCGTCATCAGGGTCTCCAGCGTCTTCTGCTCCTTCTCCAGGGCGATGCTTGTAGCCGCCATCTGGATGGCGAATACGACCATCATCATCACCATGATGGGCAGCATGATGCTCTGGCCCATGACTAGGCTGAAGATGGCGTTGGGCGGTATGTCCAGCACGTTTCCCTTCAGTATAGACGCGTAGTGGACCTCTATGGGGTTCCTCACGGCCTCCGGGGTCCCCATGCTCCCAGTCTGGGTAAGCAGGTTCCTGATCTTGCTGATGCTGAAGTAGTAGTTGTACACGCTGATGAGGCTGGTCACAACGTTGGTGCTCTGGGTCTCCGCCATGTTTAGGCTCCTCAGGTTGGCGTAGACCCTCAGCAACCCCTTCTGTCCCAGGGTTATGTTGGTATGATACCCGTGGGGGATGTAGATCAACGCCGAGCTGTCCGTCGCCTTGAACGTCACCAGGGCGTCCTCTAGGCTGCCGGCGTCTATGGGCACCACAGTGTTGTTGGTGTAGAGGTAGCTCAGCAGCGCGTCGGTGACGAACCCCTCGTCGTCGGTGTAGACGGCGAAGCTGGCGCCCATGATGGCGCGCTCGACGGATTCCTGGCTGATCTGGATTGCGGCCCCCATGATGGGGAATATGATGATGGGCATCAGCACTACCCCTATCAGTATCTTGGGGTCCCTGACCAGCTCCTTGACCTCCTTGACCACGATCGCCAGGAGGTTACTCACTCTTGGTCACCTCCATGAAGACCTCCTCCAGGTTCTTGGCCCCGTACCTCTCCTTGAGATCGTCCGGGGTGCCCTCAGCTATGACGACGCCGCCGCTGATGAGGGCAACCCGGCCGCAGAGGTACTCCACCTCAAGCATGTTGTGGCTGGAAAGCAGCACGGTGACGCCCTGGTGGTCGGCGTACTCCCTGATCATGTTGCGGACGTGGACGCTCTGGATGACGTCAAGGCCGCTGGTCGGCTCATCCAGTATGGCCAGCCTGGGCTTCATCATGAGGGCCCTGGCTATCAGTAGCCTCCTCTTCATGCCCTTGCTGTACCCGTTGACCCTGTCGTTGAGGCGGTCGCCGAGGCCGGCTATCTTCTCACCCTCCTCGACGATGCTGCGGGTGCCGGCCTTGTCTCTGCTGTAGAAGCCAGCCATGAACTCCAGGAACTCCATCCCTGTGAGCATCTGGTAGGCCCCGGCGTCCTCTGGCAGGTAGCTCAGTATCTCCCTCACCTTCTCGGGCTGCCTAGCCACGTCGTAGCCGAACACATGCGCACTTCCGCTGGACGAGCTGATGAGTGTACTCAGGATTCTCAACGTCGTGGTCTTACCCGCTCCATTGGGGCCTATGAGCCCGAATATCTCGTGCTCCTTCACCGTGAAGCTTGCACCCCTGAGGGCCTGTGTGCTGCCGAAGTCCTTGGTCAGCTCCCTCGCTTCGATGGCGTCCACGCTGCTACACCTTTCAAGGCTAAGATGTGGGCGAGTTTAAAACTGTATGTGATGGCTAAGGAAAGGCTTACACTGAACGTTGGACAAGTAGGCTTGATGTGAGTTGAAGCTTCTCGCCTTCAACGCCAGCCCGAGGAGGACCCATGGCGCGTCCGAGGTGATCATGAACAGATTCATCGAGGGCGCCAAGGAGGCGGGCGCAGACGTTGAGCGCCACTACGTCGCAGACCTGATGATCAAAGGCTGCACGGGCTGCTTCAGCTGCTGGTGGAAAACCCCCGGCCAGTGCGTCCACAATGACGACATGGACTGGGTCATACCCAAGATGGTTGACGCGGACATCATCTACCTTGGGACACCCATATACTACTTCAACATAGTCCACGGCCTCCAGCGCATGAGGGAGAGGACGCTACCGATGATAGTGCCCGACATGATCACAGAGGGCGGCGAGACCCACCACCCACAACGGCACAAGAGGACCCCTCAAACCGTCCTGGCAGCCGTGTGCGGGTTCCCCGACATCGTCAACTTCAGGCAGGCTGAGGGCCTCTACCCCGACGCCACCCACATATTCCTCCCGGCAGCCCAGCTACTGTTCCAGGAGGAAGGTAGGCAGTACCTGGCAGGGTTCCTAGACGACGTCTGGGACGCCGGCTACCAGATATCCAAGGGGAACAAGCTCGTGGAGGAACACAGACGTAGGCTCATCGTAGATTACCCCGACGAGATGAAGCGCCTCATCGTGAAGAAACACAATGAGCGCGCCGCCTGAGCTTGACTATTTATACCCTCGACACACCTATTCCGTGAAGACAGATGAACGTGGACCTGGTCGTAAAAAACGCTAAACTTGTGAGCCCGAGGGGCATCGTTGAGGCCGGCGTCGCAGTCAAGGACGGCGTCATCGTCTCCGTCGCCCGGGACATCCACCTGCCCGCCGCCGACGAAGTGATAGACGCCAAGGGTAACCATGTGCTTCCCGGCCTACTGGACGGCCACAGCCACACGTTCCTGCCCCCTGAGACCCCCGCCACAGGCATGAGGGCCGCCGCCAAGGGGGGCGTCACCACGATGCTGGAGATGCCGGGCACCCAGATGGGGTGCTTCAACCTGGACCAGTTCAAGGAGAAGCGGCGCGCCATGGAGGAGGCCGCCTACGTGGACTTCTGCATCCACGCCGGCTGCGCCGGCGGGTTCCCGGAGGGTACGCTAACTGAGATGTGGAACGCCGGGGCCACGGGGGCAAAGTTCTTCATCAGCAGCGCGGGCCCCAGGTGGCCCCAGACCTTCGACGGCGAGGTGCTGGAGAGGTTCAGGGAGCTCGCAGGGTGTGGCGGCCTCGCCCTCATCCACGCCGAGAACGACAGCATCCTCAGGGACAACCAGAAGAGGCTCAAGGAACAGGGGAGGAAGGACTTCGCTTCCCACCTGGAGTGGAGGCCTAGGGTCGCCGAGGTGGAGGCCGGCAAACGGATGATCGACTACCTGAAGGCGACGGGCTGCAGGGGCGTCATCGTCCACACAGGTGTCCCCGAGACGGTCTGGTACAGCGCGGAGGCCCGAATGTCCGGTGCGGATACCTACGTGGAGACGTGCCCCCAGTACCTGTACCTGACGAAGGACGACGTCCGGGAGCGGGGCCCGTGGCTCAAGTTCGCGCCGCCGCCCCGCACCAAGGCGGACATGGCTGAGACCAGGAGGCTCCTCAGCCTGGGCTGGATCGACACGGTGGCCACCGACCACGCCCCCTACGGCAGGGACCGCAAGGAGGCCGGGCTCACGGACATGTGGGAGGCCCCCAACGGGATACCGGGCCTTGAAACCTACCTTCCGCTGCTCCTCAACGGCGTCAACCAGGGCTGGCTCAGCTTGGAGAGGCTGGCCGCCGTGGCCGCCGAGAACCCGGCCAGGATATACGGGGTCTACCCAAGGAAGGGGGTCATCCAGCCCGGGAGCGACGCCGACATGGTCATAGTGGACATTAAGAAACGGAGGACGATAAGGAGCGAGGACCAGGTGACGGCCTGCGGCTGGACCCCCTACGATGGGTTTAAGGTGAAGGGGTGGCCAACGATGAGCATCATAAGGGGGCGCGTCGCCATGGAGGACGACAGGGTCCTCGCTGAGCAGGGCTCAGGCTGGTTCATTCCTCGCCTCACCTGACCCTCTCACCGTCGGCCGGCTTCCTCTTCAGAGCCGTCCCACACACGGGGCACACCCCGTCGGGCTGAGGCCCCTCAAAGCGTCTCCTACATCCGGGACAGTAGGTGACCCACCTGAACCGCCTCCTTATTCCGCCCACGGCAAGGCTCCTGTAGCCCAGGCCCAGGTGCTCAGCCATGTTCTGGACTGCGTAGTCGTCTGAGACGACCACGGGGTCGAGGCCCTCGTCCCTCAGCTGGAGCGCCAGGGACAGCACCATGGTGTCGGCCGCGCTCAGCGCGGCGTCCTCCCCCTGCCTATGGGCCTCCTCCTCGACCACGGCGACGTAATCCTCACCTGGGCCACGCACTTTGATCGAGCCCGACGCGACCTGGGACTCGACCCTGAGCCGGGTGAGCTCGTCTCTGAGCTCGCCGAGCACCGCGTCAACTGTGTAAGTGGGCTCGGAGCCCGGGCTAAACCCCTGTATCAGGGCCGATGAGTCTAGTACTAACGCCTTCAACCCTATTCACGGCGTCTGGATGGCCATGATCCTTTTCTGGATCCTGCTATAGAATGACCTGAACCTGATGAACCTGGTCTTGTTTGGGCTCAGGCTACACTCCACCTTGAAGCGGGGCTTAAGCGCCGCGTATGCGCGGCCGTCTATGATGGCCATAGCCTCGGCTCTGGGCTTCAGCAGCTCTATGGTTATTACCGACTCCTGGGGGATGACCAGGCTCTTGAAGTAGCTGTAGGGGCAGACGGCGGTCAGAGATAGGGCGTTCACCATGGGGGACACTATGCTGCCCCCGGCTGACATGTTGTACGCCGTTGATCCGGCGGGTGTGGCCACCATGGCGCCGTCAGCCTGAACATCGGCGATGTGCTCGCCGTCCACATTGAGTCCTAGGAGAAGCATCTTGCTTGGGAGGCTCGACGCGACGAGCACCTCGTTGAGCGCGTCGGGGAACCTCTCACCGGTTTCCAGGCACATTCCACTCACCTTCAGGCTCTCCTCGACGGTGTAGTCGCCTCCGATCACCTTGTCAAGCGCCCACTCGGCCTCGGGTACGCTCACCTCGCTCAGGAAGCCCCTGCGGCCCATGTTGACGCCCAGGATGGGTGTGCCCGGGTTCTTCATCTCCATGGCCGCCCTGAGGATGGTGCCGTCGCCCCCCACGGTCACCATGAAGTCGCAGTCGAGCTCGCTCAGCTCCGTGTTACAATCTGTGATACCCAGGGCTAGAGCCGTGTCCGTCTCCACGGCCACCTCTACGCCCACCTCGCCCAGATAGCCGATTATGTTTCGACTAGTCGTCAAGGCGTTAGGGATGTCGGTCCTGGAGACTAAGCCCGCCTTCATATTATCTCACCTTGAGTAGATGCAGGGCTTTTAAATGATGCACCCGTCAGCGCCTCCGCCACCCGTGCTCCCCCAAGAGAGGCACGTACACTACCTTCATGAGGCAACGCTCCTTCACGGCCCCCTCCTCGTCCTTCTCGATGAGCATCAGGTCCTGGCCGTATACGCCCATGCCGCCCACGGGCGCTATCAGCCGGCCCGGGGCCGCGAGCTGCTCCAGGAGAGGCGGCGGGACGGCGGGCGTTGAAGCTGTGACGCTCACCGCGTCGTATGGGGCCCTCTCCGGGTAGCCCAGCGACCCGTCCCCCAGTACGAGCACCACGTCGTCGTAGCCGGTCCGCTTGAGGTTGTCCCTGGCAAACTCGTAGGTGTCTGGGTTGATCTCCACAGCCACGACCAGGCCCTCTGCACCCACGAGCTCACGGGCCAGGGCGGCCCCGTAGCCTGAGCCCGCCCCCACCTCCAGGAACCTGACGCAGGGCCTCAGGCAGAGGGGCTCGTACGTGGACGGGTACATGTACGGGGCGGAAATCGTCTGTCGGCCGTCCCCTGGTATGGGGAAAGGTTGATCATAGTACGCGTACTCCCTGTCCGCAGGGTCCATGAACTCTTCACGCGGGACCTTCATCATGGCCTCAGCGACGTCTCTCGATGTGACGTAGCCGGCCTTCCTGTACCTCTCAACCATGGCTCTGCGCTGTTCCATGAAACCCGGCAAGGTGCCTCAGTTGAAGAAAGTAAAAGGGGTGTATAAAAGGGGTGGTCTAGGCTAGGGTGATGGTTCCGCTCTTGCGGAGCTCATCGATCTTCTTGTCGCTGTACCCGAGGAGCTCCTTGAGCACCTGGGCCGTGTGCTCTCCTAGTAGGGGTGCGGGCATCTTGATGACGCCCGGCGTCTTCTCCATCTTGAGCGGGAAGCCGGGCATCCTGACCTTGCCCGCCTTGCTGTGCTCAACCTCAATCATGATGCCCCTGTGCTTGACCTGTGGGTCCTCTATTGCCTTGTCGATGTTCTGCACCGGCGCCACGGGGCACGCGTCCTTGAGGGACTCGACGACCTCCTCCACGGTCCTGTTCTTAACCCATCCCTCCAGGACCTCGGAGCCTTCGCCCAGGTCGTTGACGCCCATGGCTGCCATGAGTTTCTGGTGCATCTGGGGGTCGGCCGCGACGTACACGTACCCGTCCATGGCCTTGAACATGCCGAAAGTTTGGGGCCCTGGCAGCCTGTCCGCCTGGCGCTCCCACGGCAGCTTACCGCTGAGCGTGTAGCCGGTGATGGACACGCCATTCTGGGCCATCATCACGTCCAGCTGAGACACGTCTATCAGCTGGCCCTCACCAGTCTTGTCCCTGTGGCGCAAGGCGCCCAGGACGCCTATGACGGCGAAGAGGCCGGGGTCCAGGTCCCCGTGCCACTCGGCCGGCCTGATGGGGGGCCCCTTGGGGTCCACGATGTCGCCTGTGAGCCTGTACCAGCCACTGTAGCTGCCCGCGATGGGGGCGAAGCTGGGCCTGTCAGCGTAGGGGCCGTCAAGGCCGAAGCCGCTTAGGCTCGCGTAGATGATCCTTGGGTTGAGCTTCTTGACGTCCTCGTAGCCGAGGCCCAGCTTGTCCATGGTGCCCCTCTTGAAGTTCTCTATGACCACATCGCTCTGCTTGATGAGCTCCTTCACTATGTTCAGGGCCTTGGGGTCCTTCAGGTTGAGGGCGACGCCCCTCTTGTTGCGGTCCAGGTAGTGGAAGGTGCTGCTTATACCTCCGAAGTGGGGTGGGTAGAGGCGTGTTATCTCGCCCCAAGGGGGTTCGATCTTGATTACATCTGCGCCCATGTCCGCCATGATCATGGTGGAGTAGGGCCCGAAGTACACGTGCGTGAAATCAATTATGCGGATGTCGTCCAGCATACCCATAACTTGTTCACCGAATCACCACAAGGAATGGATTAGCCCTCTTAAAGTTTATGCGAATCTGGCTGGGAGCCCCGGAGAGGCTAGGCTCCGGACGCTTCACCCTTCACAGAGACCACTAACCTCCGCGTAGGGATCGTCTTCCCGGACGCCTTCAGGGCTAGCTCCGCGATCCTATCAAGGCCGCTGCAGCAGGGGACCTCCATGTGAGCCACGGTGAGACTATGAACATCGTTCAGTCGCAGTATCTCCGTTAGTTTACCCACGTACGCCCGGGCGTCGTCGAACTTGGGGCACCCCACCACAACGCTCCTGCCTCTCAGCAGCCTGTCGTGGAGGTCCGGATACGCCACGGCGACGCAGTCAGCCATGAGCAGCAGGTCGGCGTCTCTGAAGAACGGCGCCTTTACGGGCACCAGGTTCAGCTGCACAGGCCAGTGGCGCAGAGTGGAAGCCTTAGGCTCGCCCACGCCGGCCTCGGCCGCCGCCTCGATGCTCTGAGCCTGGCTTGAGGGGCAGCCACACGCGAGGGGTTTATTGCCAGTGAGATGTTCGTGGACAGCCTCCTCGCTGAACTCGGGTGCCTCGCGCTCGACTATGCTCACTGCGCCCCGCGGGCAGTAGCCCAGGCAGGCGCCGAGGCCGTCGCAGTACACGTCGCTGACGAGCCTGGCCTTGCCGTCCACTATCTTCAGCGCGCCCTCGACGCAGTTGGGGACGCATTGGCCGCAGCCGTCGCACATGTCCTCGTCTATCTGAACGATGTTTCTCCTCGCCACACGGACCACCTATGAAGATAATCTCATATGAGAGAGATTTCATTCATGGTTTTAAATCTTCCTATGGACGGAAGCCTAAAAGAATATACACTCAGCAGCCAAAGTACAGGAGATGTCCTCCAAGCCCTATGGACGCCTAGGCAGGCTCAAGGAGAAACTGAGGAGCCTGCCAGGCAAGGTGAGAAACCTTCCCAAGACCATAAAGGAGGGCGTCCAGTCCTACGAGGCCAGCTACAGGAGGGGCGTCGAGAAGTACGGGTTCTGGTGGAAGGTGTTCAACTGGAGCATGTGGCTCTTCATACTAACCTTCGTGTCAATGGCCGTGATAGCGTTCATCATCTACCTGCCCCAGAGCCAGTTCCTGCGGAACCTCTAGGCCAGCTTCCACAGCTTATCCCCGACGTAGTGGAGGTTCTGGATGACCCTGCCCTTACGGGACGCCTCTATCTCGGCTGAGCTCTTGAGGGCTCTACCTACGGAAAGGGCCTTCCTGTGGGTCACGTCCCTCACCACCACGATGTCGCCCTCCTCGAAGCCCCCGGCAATCTCCTTTATACCTGGAGCCATGATGTCTGCGCCGTTGCAGACGTAGGGGATGGCCCCCATGTCCACCACCACGGAGGGGAGGCGGTCAACCTCGACGCCGCCGAGGAAAGGGTAGAGGCCGTTCACGTCCTTTATGAAGGCCATCCTGTCGTCCAGGATGTACACCTTCTTGTCCTCGTAATCGGCCTCCTCAGCCTTCTTCACGCCTGTTACCCCGAAGAGGCTTTCAAGCTCGTCGAGGAGGCCCCTGGTGTCCCTACGCTTCATGGACTGTCGTTTACGTAGCATGGTATAGGGAGAATACTGTTATGTGGCTTAAAAAGGGGTTAGAGGCTCGCTTTGAAGGCCTTGAGCCTCTTCACGGCCTCCTTGAGGACGGGCAACGGCTGCGTCAGGGGCACCCTGATGAACCCGTCTGCCCCGAAGTTGTTTCCCGGGCTCAGGGTGAGGTTCTGGCCTTCCTTGAGCCTCTTCAGAAACTCCTGGGAGCTGAAGCCCGTGTCCCTGGCGTCGAACCATGCGTAGAAGGCGCCCTCGAACAGGTGGCACGGCCAGCCGAGGTCGTCCACTGCCTTGCAGAAGTAGTTGCGCCTCTTCTCATACTCCTTGCGGCGGTCCTCCACGTACTGGAAGTCGCCTCTGAGGCACGCGATCCCGGCCCTGAACACGAACGTTGCGGGCCTCGGTGAGATCAGGCCGGTGATCAGCCTGGCCTTCTGCATGTACTTCTCCGGAACTATGTCGTAGCCTAGCCTCCACCCCGTCATGCTGAAGCTCTTGCTGAAGCTCATGATGCCGAGGGTGCGCTCCTTGTAGGCGTCGCTGAGGCCGGCCACCGAGACGAACTTGTGGCCGTCGTACACGTAGTGGAGGTAAATCTCGTCTGCGAGCAGGGCGAAGTCATGGTCCACGGCCAGGTCGCCTACCGTCTTCAGCTCCTTGGCGTTGAAGACGGTGCCCGTCGGGTTGGCCGGGTTGCATAGGAGGGCGGCCCTGGTCTTCTTGGTGACGTGCTCCGCTATCTCGTCCACGTTCGGGTGGTAGTTGGTCTCCGCCTTAAGCGGCACCATGTTCATCTTTACGCCCATGCCATCAAAAAGCGACTTGTGACCCGCGTAGTAGGGCGTGAACATGAGGACCTCGTCCCCCTCCTTGAGGACTGCGGCGAGGGCCACGTAGAGGGCTGCGCTGCTCCCGGCGGCTGGAAGCACGTTCTCGGGCTTATACCCCACCCCAGTGAACCGCTTATAGTAGTCCACCACGGCCTGTGTGAACAGGTCAGGGTACTCCGTGTAGTGAGGGTAGTGGGTGTTCTTCCCGCCCTCGATGATGCCCTTGAGGGCCTCATTTATTGCGTATTGGGGAGCCTCCGCGTCAGGGTCCCCAGCGTTAAGAACTATAGGTTCCTTGGACAAGGTGAGTCGCACTCTCATCAAGTGCGTCACATCTCCTATTTAACAGTCTAGGATTACCGGCGCCAGTCTGCAATTCAGTTGAACTGTTATGTACCTGTGATACCGAACAGGTGTAGACAATCCTTTAATTAGATTCAGTAAAAAGCTGCACCGTATGTCCGTGAGGCATTCCAAGTACCAGACCTCCATGCAGATCCTGAGAACCATCAAGGACGGTCGGAGCTCACTGATGGACATCATGGAGTCCATGTACCTCAACAAGAAGAAGGTCAAAGACGTCATAGACCAGATGTTGGGTCAGGGCTTCCTGGAGCAGGAGTACAACGAGAGAGGGCAGAAGACGGACTCCTACGGGGTCACAAAGAAGGGAGAAAAGACCCTCGGGGAGTTCGAGAAGGTGGAGGCGCTCCTCAAGGAGCACGCCCCCGAGATGCTTCTGAAACAATATAAAATGGATTCTTAGAGTAGGAAGCCGGCCTTCAGAGGATCATCGGGGTCCACGACCACCTGGTTGAAGCCCGTGATGTAGGCGTATGCCTTCACATCAGGCACAATCGCCTTGTACTTGCCGACCTTGGTCTCCTTGGCTATCTTCCCGTACATCAGCGTCCCTATGGTGGACTCGAACACCATCTCCTGGCCCGGCTTCAGCTGCCCCTTGCCGTACATCGCGGCCATCCTGGCGTTGGTGCAGGTCCCAGCGGGGCTCCTGCACGTCTGCTTGGGGCCGAAGACGTTCCAGTGGCGGCTGGTATACTCCTTCTTGCTGGGCTTCGTGTAGAAGGTCACCAGGTCCATGATGTTGAGGTGGGGGTACTCTGGGTGATCCACCTTGATCTGGTCCGCTATGAAGTTCCTCATCTTCCAGCCCAGGGGAATCCACTGGTCCTTGGTCTCCAGCGTCGGCTTCAGCCCTATCTTGTCGGCGTCCACGAACGCGTACCAGAGGCCCCCGTAGGCGATGTCGGCCTCCACCTCCCCAACGTCGGGGATGTCGAACTTCATGGTCTTCCAGTAGAAGCTGGGGACCCCCTGCATGTAGATGGCCTTGGCTACGCCGTCCTTAACTTCCACCTTCGTGTGGACGAGGCCGGCCACAGTGTCGAAGGTGATCTCCGTCACGGGCTCCTTCACGTCCACCATACCCGTGTTCACCAGCGCCGCCGAGCAGCTGTACGTGCTGTCTCCGCAGGCGCTGAAGTAGCCGTCCGTCCACAGGTAGATGACGCCCACGTCCGCCTCAGGGCGGCATGGCTCGGTAAGCACAGCTCCCAGCATACCCTCGAAGCCTCGGGGCTCCTTCAGCATTGTCCCCAGGAGGCCGTGGTAGTGTTCCTTGAAGTAGTCCTGCTTCTCCTGCATGGTCTTGCCCACCAGCTTTGGGACGCCGCCCACCAGTATTCTGGTGGACTCGCCGCTGCAGTGGGTGTCGATGCACGAGACGTACCTCTTAAACTTCAAACATTTGCACCTTGGTGAAACTATGTCCAAGACCCTTTATACAATTATCGGGGGGTCTCGGCAGAAAACGCCTCCAGGCTCGTTGGCTGCTATGCACCTTATATAGAGTTGCATGGATGCTGATTGGGAGTGGGTTGACGTGAGCGCAAAGACTGTCTCGGTGTTCGTGTTAGGTCTGATAGTCGCGGGGGCCGTGTCGGGCGTACTCCTGATGGGTTACCAGTCACAGATCAGCGCCTTGGAGGCTGAGCTTGGCCAGCTTCAGGTAGAGTACGATACGCTGCAGGGGGGCTACGACCAGAAGGCGGCCGAGTTCAACAACCTGAACTCCATGTACTCGTCCGTTCAAAGCCAGAGGGACGCCCTTCAAGCAGACCTGGGCGCCAAGGAGGAGTACATGAAGGAGGTGTCAGTCGACCTGTCAGCGCTCTACGAGCTTCTGAACAGCTACTCCAACCTGGAGGACGCGCTCCCCAGGATACTTAACAGCGGGGAGCTGGACAAGATCGGCGACACCGTGACGCAGATCACGGACACCTCGGAGGACATATGGGGCAACTACCAGAGAATATGGGAGTACGTGGACGACAACGTAGTCTACGCCTACGACACGGAGTTCCCGTACATTAGCTCATACAGCTACGTCACGCTCGACGGCGTGGAGTGCTTCACGGAGTTCACAGTAGATACGCGCCTCAACTACCACCAGACGCCCGAGTTCACCCTGACGAACAAGCAGGGGGACTGCGACGACCAGGCCATCCTGCTCTACGGGATGATGAGGTACTACCTGAGAAACGTATACGGGACAGTGTACAACAGCTACCTGGCACTGATCAGCTTCACAGACGACACGGCCCACCTGGCCATATTCATGCCCGTCCAGGGGGGCGAGATATGCATACTGGACCCAGCGGGGAACTACGCCACAGAACGGTACGGGTCGCTTACAAGTAAGCCTCCGTCAACGGAGCTACAGAGCTTCGCCGACCACTGGTCTGGTGAGCACATCATCGAGAACATCAAGCTGTACTGGGTGGACGACCGGGACGGCTCCTTCAGCTCAGAGTTCGAGGGCAGCTTGGAGGACGCCGTCAAATTCTTCGAGACCACGTGACTCAGCAACATATTTGGAGTTGACGCAAGCACTGCGGAGGCTGTTCTCGGCTCACGGGGCTCCGCGGCGAGGCAGGCGAGCCCCGTTGGAGGAACGGTTACACAAGCGTTATTCCGCGAATAGTCGAAGGCACCTTCTGAATGGAGTTCCTTGAGCGCCACGGCGTCTCCAAGTACGACCTAGCCGTCCTGGCTTCCATAGCGGCCTACTCGCTCGCCTTCTCGTGGTTCACCGTCTCGAAGCACTACTCCTTCAGCACATACGCTTGGGACCTGGGCATCTTCGACCAGGCTCTCTGGACCACCGTCAACCTCAACAAGCTGTTCTACTACACCTGTGAGCTTCACCTCGTGGAGTCGGGCAGCTTCTTCGGCGTCCACTTCAGCCCGGTGCTGTTCCTCCTCGTGCCTGTGTACTACCTCCACCAGTCCGCTGAGACGCTCCTCGTCGCCCAGTCCATCATCCTGGGCGCCTCGGCGTACCCCGTCTACCTGGCCGCCAAGCTGCACTTCGCAGAGAGGGAGTCGGCCATGTTGGCCGGCCTCTACCTCTTAAGCCCGGCGCTCCACGGCGTCAACTCGTACGACTTCCACGTCCAGGCCTTCATCCCGCTGGCGTTCAACTACGTCCTCTACTACATCGAGGCGAGGAGGTGGAGAAGCACGGTCGCGGCGGCTCTGCTATCACTCACGATCCAGGAGCAGGTACCATACTTCATTATGGGGTACGCGGCGTACCTGGCGGCCGCGACCGTCAAGGAGAGGAACCGGTGGACGCGGGAGGAGACCAGGAGGAGGCTCCTGGTGGCAGCGACGCTCGTCCTCGCGTCCGCGGGATGGGTGCTGCTGTCGATGCAGGTGATAGGCTACTTCAACCCCGAGATACCTGAACACCTGGAGGCGGGCCAGCACTTCAGCGTCCTGGGGGCCGGGTCCCCGTCGGGCATCATAGCCGCCGTGGCCCGGGACCCCCTCAGGGCCATGAGGGCCGTGGCGTACGACTGGCCGGAGAAGTCGTCGTACCTGCTTGGCCTGGCTTTCCCATACGCGCTTCTATGCGCCCTCGCCCCCGCCCCGCTGCTGGCTGCGCTGCCATGGATCGCCGTGTCCCTCCTGTCCAACTACCCGCCCTACTACAGGCTGGGGTTCCAGTACCCCGCCTACGTCATCTCCCCCATATATGCGGGCTTCATCAAGGGGCTGGGCCGCATCAGGCTGGCCCTCAGAGGCGGCGAAGCCGGCGCGCTGAGCGGGCTCCTCGCCGCCCTCCTGCTGCTGGGCGCAGCTTCATGCGCGGCCCTGAGCCCCCTCAGCCCCCTAACAGACGGCTTCTGCCTCAGCCCATCATACATCAAGCCGTCAACTGACCCCAGGAACGCGCGGCTCCAGGAGGCGCTTTCACAGGTCCCACGCGACGCCTCCATACTGGCACAGGACAACCTGTTCCCCCACGTATCCAACAGGGAGAACGCCTACGTCATAGTCCCCGAGATAGCCCTGGACCCCGAGACCTGGCGGAGAGCCATGAACATCACGGGGGAGCTCCGAACGGACTACATAGCCGTGGACCTTGAGACGGACCCCCACGGCACAGCAGAGACAGCGTTCACCCTCGTCAAACTGTACAACTACAGCCTCCACGCATACTTCGACAACGTCTACATCTACGGCCTCGCCCCGCCGGACGGCCCGGCAGTCTACGAGCCCCTGAACGAGACCTACACCCACCTGGACCTGATAACGATGAACGGGAGAGCCGCCCCAGACCCCACGGCCGCGTCGGGAGCAGCCATCGTATACGTGAACATGACCCGCAGAACGAGGACCATATGGTACGGCCCCTACGCCATAGCCCCAGAGGGCAGCTACACGGCGGCCTTCACACTCAGGGCGGGTGCCCTCAACGACTCCGGCGCCTTGACCATAGACGCCCGCAGCGGCGGCGTCACCCTCGCCAACGCCACCGTGAGCCCGGCGAGCTTCGCCGCCGCCGGCGAGTGGCGGACCTTCACACTCAACTTCACCCTGACAACCGTCTCCACGGACCTGGAGCTGCGCGGCCTCCTCCAGGGAGACGACACCAGCATAGCCCTGGACCGCATAAGGCTCACCCAGACCGGGCAGGGTAAACGTTTAAATGGGCGGCGAGGCTGAGTAGAGACGCAAAAATGCGGTGCAGTGAACTTGGGTAAAGTACGCACAGAGATGATCAAACGCATAAGCCTGGAGCTCATCGACAAGTACCCGTACAGCTTCGGCACAGATTTCGAGCCCAACAAGCAGTTCCTGAAGCAGATCGGGCTCGACGTATCCAAGAAGCTCCGCAACAAGTTGGCCGGGTACGTGACAACAATCGTAAAGTCCGACCTCATGGCGGAGGCCCAGGAGGCCGCCGCAGAGGACCTGGAAGAGATCCAGTAGCCTTTCTAGCGTTGCACACACTGTACCCTAGCGGACATAGACCTCATCGGGCGCCGCACATGTCGGCTGGACTATGTTCTGATCCCCAGGTGCCGCTTAATTTCGTGGCCGCTGAACCCGATCTCCCTCAGCCTTCTACCCAGGTCCATCTCATCCACGCCCCCCGCCAGGAGGCTGTCCCTGAGCCCCATCAGGCTCTCCCTGGGCTCCCACGGGTAAATTATCCACTTATCCACCTCCTCGGCGAAGTAGTCGGGCTTGAAGGCGCTCCAAGGCTTAAGGTGTAGGGTTGCCACCCGCACCTCCCCGGCGCCTAGCCCCTCCACGTAGTCCCTGACGACGCGGAGGCTGTTGCCGCTGTCGGCCACGTCGTCCACGACCAGCACCCTCATGTCTGTGACATCGGCGTTCAGCGGGTACCTCACCTCAGGCATGTCGGACCGCTCGTTCACCCCCGTATAGTAGACCACCTGAAGGCTGACCAACCTACGGACACCCAGCTGGTCGCTGAGTATCCTGGCGGGGTCGAAGCCGCCGCGGCTAACAGCGGCCAGCAGGTCCGGGGTGAACCCGCTCGCGGCTATCTTGTCGGCCACCGCCTCGGTGAGCCGCTGGACGTCGTCCCATGTCAGGTAGAGGTACTCCAAACACATCGCCAGTTCGGGGTCGTTAAGGTTCCATGTCCCCCGTTTAAATAAAGCGCTTGCGGTAAATGAGCCATGGTCAACGACCCGGCTGAACATATAACAGGCATCATAAAGAGCTTCATAGCATCCACCGAGAACACCTTGGAGAAGTGGGGCGACGAGCCCGCGTGGGCCGAGCCCATCGTGGGATTCAGCAGCGGAGCCGACCCACTCTACGAGTTCTACAAGAGGGACATAGGCCCCTTCTACGTGTCGCCCCTGGAGTTCATCGGCCACGCTTACCCAGACGAGAAGTTCTCCGCGGAAGAGCTCACAGTGGTAAGCTGGGTGCTTCCACAGACCGAAGCCACCAAACGCGACCACAGGCGGGAGACCTACTTCCCCAGCGAACGGTGGGCCCGCAGCAGGATCATGGGGGAGAAGGTGAACGTCAAGCTCAGAAGCCATGTCGTGGACAGGCTCAGGGAGGAGGGCGTCAAAGCTGTCGCACCCATGCTGTCACCCCTGTGGAGGAGGGAGACCTCCCCGAAGTACGGCTACGCGTCCACGTGGAGCGAGCGCCACGCCGCCTACGCCGCCGGCCTCGGCACGTTCGGCCTCAGCGACGGCCTGATAACGCCTATCGGTAAGGCCATGAGGGCGGGCAGCGTCGTCGCCGAACTGTACATCGAGCCCAGCCCGCGCCCGTACACGGACCACCACGCCTACTGCCTCTTCTACTCGGAGGGCACATGCGGCAAGTGCATGGAGCGGTGCCCCATCGGGGCCATTACGCCTGAAGGCCACGACAAGAACCTCTGCTCAAGGTACGTGAACATGACTCACCAGTACGTGCCTCGGCACTACGGGTTCGACGGGTACGGGTGCGGCCTCTGCCAGACCGGTGTCCCATGCGAGTCAGGGATACCTAAAAGCATGAAAAAGAAAAAGTAGGGGGTTTTACTCGACCGTGGTTACCGTCCCGTCCTGGGACACGGTTCCCGTCCAGTCGAAGGCTGGCTCTCCGAGGGTCAGCTCCACGGCGTAGGTGGGCTTCCATACGACGGGGAACCCGATCTGGACGGTCCAGCCGCCTGAAGTGTACCGGTGGGTGCTGTAGCCTAGAAGCCCCTCGGGCGTCAGGTCCGTGAACTCCCATTCCGTAGGCGCTTCCACGTTCTCAAGCTCCGAGTAGTTGGCGAGGACGTATTCCACGGCCAGGTCCCTCGCCTGCTCGGGGCTCAGGATGTCTACGGGCTCGGGGGAGAGGCTGGTGGAGAGCTCGGTGACTCCCGAGCCCTCGACGGTGCCCTCCCACGTGAACTCCACATCGCCGCTGTGCTCCACGGTCACCGTGTACACGGGTTCGAGGACCACCATGAAGCGGACGGTGACGTTCCAGCCGAGGCACATGTACCTGTAGGTGCTTGCACCCAGCATCCCCTCGGGGGTAAGGTCGGTGAACGCCCACTCGCTGGTTACAGCCAGGTCGGCCAGCTCCGGGTAGTTCTCGACGATGTACTGGATAGCCGCGTCGCGGGCTGACTCAGGGGAGACGAGGCCTGACGCCACGTCCCTCTGGTTCAGCTCATCCCACTCGCCGTCGATGACGGCGCTACGGACCTCGCCGGCGCTCACCACGACCCTCATCTCGTGGGGTGTGACGACCTGGGCCAACATTTGGCCCGTCCTGTCGCCGTACCCCGCCTGGCGGCACTCGAATGCGATGGTCACCGCGTACTGGACCGGGTAGCTCTCCATGGCCACGACGTCCAGCACCTCTATGGACTCCTCGATGCCGTCGAAGGCGAACGTGGGTGCACCACTGAGGAACTCCAGCGCGATCCTCTCGGCCTCCTCGGCCGAGGTGTCGATTCCTGGTAGCTCCATCTCGTTGAGCTCGTCGTAGGCTTCGTCCGTTACTGCCCTAGTGACCCTGCCCTCGCTGACAACTATCCTGGTCACGTGGGGCGTCAGAACCTGCAGCAGTATCTGGCCCGCCCTGTCGCCGTAGCCGCTGTGGCTGGACGTGAAGGCTATAGTCACCTCCCAGGTGTTGGGCATCCGCAGAGGCTCAACCTTCACCACCTCAATGGTGTCCGCCATGCCGTCGAAGGCGTAGGTGGGCATACCCTTAAGGTAGCTCCTAGCCGTGGACACGGCCTCGTCCTCCGTGAACTCTTGACCAGGGCTCCAGGCGGACAAGCTGACCGCTGAGGTATAGAGGCTGAACGCCGGCAAGGCGCCGATTATCATCAACGCGATGAGTGTGCTTACTTTACTGTTCATATTTTCACCAAAACACCATACACGCGGGTCCAGTATAATGCCAGTGTTTAGAACACGTGTTCAAGCCGCTAGAACACGTGGGGAAAACACATAAACCCGGTCCACTCACCTAGAAGCAAGGGTGAGCATTTGACGCGCGCGTTATTCGTGGGCAGGTTCCAGCCCTTCCACTTCGGGCACCTCCACGCCATCCAGACCATCCTCAAGGAGTGCAACGAGCTTGTGCTCGTCGTGGGGAGCGCCCAGATGAGCCACGATCCGGACAACCCCTTCACGGCCGGCGAGCGCATAGAGATGATCAGGGCCGCCCTGAACGCCGCTGGCATACCCACAGACAGGTACATGATCATACCTATCCCCGACGCCCCCGCCCACAGGGTGTGGGTGAGCGCCGTGGAGAGCCAGACCCCCCACTTCGACACAGTCTACACCAACCAGAGCCTCACCAGGAGACTCCTCATAGAGGCCGGCTACGAGGTCAGACGATTAGAGATGTACGAGCGCGGCAAGTACGAGGCCACAGAGATCAGGCGCAGGATACTGGAGGCTAAGGACTGGAGCGACCTGGTGCCCCCGGAGGTCTACAGGATCGTGCAGGAGATCGACGGAGAGAACCGGATAAGGGACCTAGCCAAGTCAGACTCTTATAACCACAGGAAGATCCAAGATGAGTAAGTACCTCAGGCTAGATCCCCGGCTCAGGGAGAGGTTTCCGAACCTGAACGCCGAGATCATCCGCTTCAGAGACGTGCACGTTTCACGGGAGAGCCCCCAGCTAGAGGACTTCAAGGGTGAGGTCGCACACCGGATCAGAAACAGGTGGAACCTAGACCAGCTCAGAGACGACCCCGTCTTCAGGGTCTACAGGGACTTCTTCTGGCGGCTGGGGATAGACCCCACCAAGAATAGGCCAGCGGCGGAAGCCCTCATACGGAGGGTTCTGAGGGACAACCCAATACCCATGATCAACACGTGGGTGGATGCCTACAACCTGGTCAGCATGGAGACCGCCATACCTATAGCCAGCTTCGACGCCGACCTTCTGAGAGGAGAGCTCCTCATGCGGGAGGCCGAGGCCGGCGAACTGTTCACGGGCATAGGGATGGAGAAGTCCATGACCCTCGCCGGCGGAGAGGCCGTGATCCAGGACGACGAGAGCTTGGTGGCCGTGTACCCGTACAGGGACGCCGACCACAGCAAGGTGAACATGAGCACCGTGAACGTCCTGATGCTCATGTGCGGGGCGCCGGGCATAACCCTTGAAACCCTTTCCCAGGCGTCGGGCATAGCCAGGATTGTTCTCCCAAGGTTCTGCGGAGGGCAAGCAGTCTAGGTGAACCCATGATCACCGTGGACGGCTCCATGATGGAGGGCGGAGGACAGCTCCTCCGCATGGCCACCGCCTACAGCGCAATCATGGGTGAACCAGTTCGGGTGGAGAACGTCAGGTCGGGGAGGAGCGACCCGGGCCTCAAGCCGCAGCACCTCACGACACTCAGGGCCGCCGCCGAGATGTGCGGAGCCCAGCTGTCCGGCGACAGGGCAGGGTCAGGGGAGATAGAGTTCATCCCGGGCACGATCAGGGGCGGCGACTACCGCTTCGACATAGGGACAGCGGGCAGCGTGACCCTGCTCCTCCAGTGCCTTACGTCAATAGCCGCCTACGCCGATGGTCCGGTCAGGCTCAGCGTGGTCGGGGGCACGGCCGTCAAGTGGTCGCCACCCACGCCCTTCCTGGAGAACGTCGTGTGGAGAGCCTTCAACCACATGGGCCTCGACTGCGGGCTCACGGTCAGACGCCACGGGTTCTACCCCAAGGGCGGCGGCGAGGTGGAGGCGCGCATCAAGCCCATCAGGCATCTCATACCGCTCAGCGTAGCTCAGAGCCCGGTGAAGGTGGTCCACGGCCTGTCCCTCTGCGGCAGGCTACCCGTGCACGTAGCCCTGAGGCAGGGCAAGGCCGCCCAGGACGCCTTAAAGAAGGCCAAGCTCAAGCCCAGGATAGACGCTGTGGCCCTCCAGGGCCGAGACACGCCTCTTTCACCTGGAAGCCTAATCTGCCTCTGGTCCGACTCCATGTACCTGGGCTCATGCGCATTAGGGGAGAGGGGGAAGCCAGCTGAGGCAGTGGGGGCGGAGGCCGCCGAAGCCCTCATATCGTACATTAGAAGTGGGTGCCAGGTGGACCCCCACACAGCCGACCACCTCATCCTACCCATGTCCCTCGCCGACGGAGAGTCCGCCTTCACCACGTGCGAGCTGTCCCTACACGCACTGACAGCCATCAGGCTCGCTGAGACGTTCACGGAATCGAGGTTTAGGGTGGAGGGAGGAGAAGGCAGACCCTCCAAGGTAACGTGCAGAGGCAGGGCCGCCGTCGGCTGAGCACACCTTATCACCGTGGACGCGTAATCTAGGTGAAGAAAACCAGCCATGATCACCCTCAGGTACCGTCAGGGCAGGCTAGCTGTCGAGGGAGGCCCCCTCTACCTGGAATCCGTGGAGCCGGCTGACGAGTACCCAGCCTACATGTACAGGGACGTGGTGAGGCACCTAGAGGCGACGGCAACCCCGTACAGGGACGAGGCCCTCAAGGACCAGGCCCCGCCGCCCCTACGAACAGACCTCAAGCTCAGAGACTACCAGTCCGAGGCCCTCTCCCGGTGGAGGAGTAGCGGGGAGCGCGGGATAGTCGTCCTGCCCACGGGTGCAGGTAAGACGATCCTCGCAGTCAAGGCGATGGAGGAGCTCCAGTGTTCGACACTGGTGGTGGTGCCCACGGTGGTCCTGGTGGACCAGTGGATAGAGGTGCTGGAGGACGCCTTCAAGATGCGTATAGGGGCCCTTGGAGGCGTCCACGACTAGATCAGGCCGGTGACGGTGGCCACATACGACTCAGCGAGCCTCAGGGCGGGAAGCCTCGGCAACATGTTCAGGCTCATAGTCTTCGACGAGGTGCACCACCTGGCCGCCCCCACGTACAGGAAGATAGCCATAGGGTACCTTTCCCC
>CAZAKG010000011.1:0-5626 GCA_964485755.1 uncultured Candidatus Bathyarchaeia archaeon
GACGCTATCTTGAGAGCTTCGTAAGCCGCATCCGCGACCTCTTTAGGTACTTCGAACCTGACGTAGAAGGGCTTCGAAGGATCTACGTTTCTTGACATATCATTTCCCTCAGGGTACATACCCATACAATCTCGTTCCTTCTTAAACGTTCCGCCCGTTAACAGAATCATGTGAATTACTTGTGGGTGTAGTAGGCGACGAAGGGATCAGCCGAGTCCACGCGGCAGAACCCGAACCTTTCGAACTGGATCATCTCGCCCACGCCGAGTTTCAGGCACCTCGCCTCGACCAAGCCGAGGGACTCCGACGCGTCAGGCATCACGACGACGCCCTCAACGCCCTCGCCCTCCGGAAGCCAGTGGATGAAGGGCGCCTGAGCCCCCCGGGCCACCTGGTAGTCGTGTGAGTGATACCTCGCCTCAATGATCTCGCGCCCAATGGACGTGAACTCGACGTTCATGGCTCCCATGATCCGCGCCATCCCTCCCACCTCAAGCCTCTCCAGGTCGTCCCCCGATATACTGATGCTGAGCTCTCCGCCCACCGGGGCCACGGTGTAGTCTCTGGTTCCGCGCTCAGGGTGATCAGGGTGCAGTGGTAGGTGAGCCACCTGTGGCTCAGGTACGCCTGTTACTGTGAGTCTGACGGGGTCCTTGACGAAGAAGTACCTGTCGGCGATGGGCTCGATGAGCCTCCTGTTCTCTGCGGCTATGTTGTCCCAGCTGATGGTGACGTTAACCGGCTTGGGGCCTACCTGGATCATGATGGCTCGGATCGTCTCAGGCTGCAGTCCTCTCCTTCTGAGCGCCCTCAGTGTTCCCAGGCGGGGGTCGTCCCACCCCGAGTACGTGCCTTCGTCGATGCCTCGCCTCATCTTGCTCTTGCTGAGGATGCCCACCTCCAGTCCGAGGCGGCCCACGTTGATGACCTCCGGGCTCCTCCACCCGAGGTGCCTGTGGAGCCACTGCTGCCGGATGGAGTTGACGTCGTGCTCCTTGCCGCGGATGACGTGGCTGACACCCATGAGGTGGTCGTCCAGGCCGCAGCTGAAGTTGTAGAGTGGCCACACGCGGTACCTGGTGCCCTGGAGCGGGTGGGGCTGGTCGCTTATTCGGAGCGCGGGCCAGTCCCTTATCGCCGGGTTGGGGTGATCTAGGTCCGTCTTGACCCTGACGACTGCCTCACCCTTCTTGTATCCGCCGTCCAGCATCATCCTCCAGCGCCTGAGATGCTCCTCCGGGGGAAGCTCCCTGCACGGGCAGGGCCTGCTCGCCATGTACAGCGCCTTGAAGGTTTCAACGTTGCAGGTGCACACGTACGCCTTACCCGTACCCAGGAGCTTCTCGGCGTACTCGTAGTAGATGGGGAGCCTCTCGCTCTGCACGTACTTCTCGTCTATCCTGACGCCGAGCCACAAAAGGTCCTCCACTATCGCGTCGTACATCTCCGGGATGGGGGGCTTGACCTCTGCGCTTGTGTCCTCGAACCTGAGGATGAAGTGGCCGCCGTACATCTTGGCGTACTCGTCGCAGAAGATGATGGGCTCAGCTGAGCCCAGGTGCAGCGCGCCGTCCGGGTTGGGGGCGAACCTGGTCTTCACCATGGGCCAGGTGTCCACGTTCTTCAGAGGCGGGAGCCGCTTCTTCTCCTCCTGCACCTTCCTCCTGTCCAGCAGCTCCGGGTGGTTCTCCTCTATGAAGCGCTGCTGCCGCTCAGGCGTCCACGAGTTCACCTCCCTGATGGCCTGCTGTATGATGGGCATGACCTCCTTGACGCGCTGCTTGAGCTCGGGGTACTCGGCCATCAGCTTACCTATGACTGAGCCTGGCTGGGCCTTGCCCTCGAACATGGAGGCGTTGTGGGCCGCGTACTTTGTGGCGGCTGCCCTGATCTCTTCGTCGCTCGTGGACACGTCTAGTCCCGTGAATTGAAGACCCGGAGGTCATTTATTCGTTTCCCTAGTACTCGCGGTTGACGAAGTAGTCCACGAGTACTCTGAGGTCGTTCTTGGCGGCGCTGTCGGGTAGCCTGTCCAGCATGACGTAGGCGCTGTCCATGTACCTCTTGGCTGCGTCCTTGGCGTACTGTATCGAGCCTGAGGCGCGTAGAGCCTCCACGGCCTCGGCTATGGCGTCGTCGTCGGCGTCCTCGACGCCCAGGGCCCTCAGCAGGGTCTCCTTCTGCCTCTTTTTAGCATGCGTGAGGGCGTGTATGACGATGAGGGTTTTCTTTCCCTCCCTTACGTCGCTTCCCACGGGCTTGCCCAGCTTATCCTCGTCGGCAGTCAACCCCAAGATGTCGTCTACTATCTGGAAGGCGATGCCTGCGTCCCACGCGAACTTACCTAGCGCATCGACCTGGTCGTCTGGGGCTCCTCCTGCTATTGCGCCGACCTCCGCGCAGGCCTTGAAGAGGGCGCTGGTCTTGGCGCTCACCATGGATATGTACTCGTCCTCTGAGACGTCTTTGGCGTCGGGGAACACCATGTCGAGGGCCTGACCCTGGCAGAGGGTGAGGGTAGCCTCGGTGATCTTGTCGAAGCACCTGACGATGTCGGCGGGCCGCATGTTTTGGGGCGCGTGCTTGGCCACGATGTCGTAGACTTTGGCGAAGAGGAGGTCGCCGGCCAGAATGGCCATGGGTACTCCGTACTCCTTGTGGACCGTGGGGTGGCCTCTCCTGAAGTCGTCGTGGTCCATGACGTCGTCGTGGACCAGGGTGAAGTTGTGAAGAACCTCGAGGGCGGCGGCGTAGGGTACCGCTTCTGCGGTGTCACCCCCCACGGCCTCGCAGGCCTTCACGGTCAAGAAGGGTCTGAGTCTCTTACCCCCCGCCTTGATTAGGTGCCGTGAGGCCTCGTAGAGGGCTGCGGGTCTGTCCCCCCGTATTTCACCGTATATGAACTCGTCTATCTTCTCGGCGTTCTCAGAAAGCTGCCTCTTGATCTCCTGCTCCCACTTCAATCTGATCCCCGTTCCACTGAATGACCGGGGGCCGCCTGATAAAAGTATGTTTACCTTCTGGCGTACTCTTCTATGCTGAAGCCTCTGAGCCTCAGCCACTCGGCTGTACGACCCAGAATCAGGGTAGGCACCTTCCGGAGCTCGCCCAGGTCTTTGGCGCCCACCAGGAACATGACGACCCTCAGCTCCTGGACCAGGTTGTCCACGTGTTCGCTCAACGCTTCGGGGCCCTCCACGGCCTTGACGAGGAAGGGCTTGGCCATCCCAGCCGCGTCCGCGCCGAGCGCGATGGACTTGGCCACGTCGGCCCCCGTCCTCAGTCCACCCGAGGCGATGATCTTCAGGCTGGTTCCCCTGCTGGTCTCGACGACGCTCACGGCCGTAGGTATGCCCCAGTTCCACAGGGCTGCGCCAAGGTACTCCTGCCGCTTCTCGCCCACCTCCCTGGCTATGTGGTGCTCCACGGCGGACCAGCTGGTTCCTCCGACGCCGCTCACCTCCAAGCCTCTGGCTCCCGCCGCCTCCATCCTCGCGGCGTCCTCGTGGGAGATGCCGCAGCCCGTCTCCTTCATGACGACGGGTACATCGAGGGACGACGTGATCTCCTCAATTTTTCTAAGTATTCCTCTGTAGTTGGTGTCCCCGCCCACCTGCACGGCCTCCTGGAGGGGGTTCATGTGGATGGCGAGGGCGTCGGCGTCCACCATGTCCACGCATCGCCTGGCCTCCTCCACGCCCCAGCCGAGGCTCAGCTGTGGGCAGCCTATGTTCCCCATAATGAACGCTGTGGGGGCCTTCTCTCTGACGACCGAGAACGTGTGAGCCGTCTCGGGCTGAACCAGGGCTATCCGCTGGCTCCCCACGCCCATCCCTATGCCCTTCTCCTCCGCCACCGCAGCCAACACTTCGTTGATGAGTTTCGCCTCAGCTGTGCCGCCCGTGATGGCGCTGATGATGAGCGGCGCGGTGAGCCTCTTACCGAAGAGGGTGGCCTCCGTGGAGACGTCGCTGAGATCGATCTCGGGCAGAGCCCTGTGGATGAGCCTCACGTCCTGGAGGCCCGTGCCTATGTCTCCCTCCACATCCTCATCGAGGCTGACCTTGATGTGTCTCAGCTTCCGGGTCTCTATGCCGCTCATGGTATCACACTGTGAGGACTGTACCAATTACTTTTTCCCCGCGGAGGGCGGCTTTGACTCGCCCAGGCTTCCCAGCGTTGACCAGAACCACCTCGACGCCGGCCTCCGCCGCGGCGGCGGCCTCCCTGACCTTGCCCAGCATGCCCCCCGTCACGTCGGTGTTGAGAGCCTCACCGATCTTAACCATGCCCTCCAGTTCATGCAGGGAGAGCACAGGGATGAGGCGGGCCTCCTTCACAAGCTTGGGGTCAGCCGTGTACACGCCGTCCACGTCGGAGCCCATCACTATCCTCTCCGCCTTGAGTGAGGAAGCCAGCCTTGCTACGAGCTGGTCCCCCGACAGTATGGCGAAGCCCTGCTGGGTGTCCACGACCGCGTCGCCGTAGAGCACAGGCACCATCCCTGTGCCGAGCAGAGCTTTGACTATGGATGCGTCCACGCTGGTTATTCTCTTCGCCTCGGTTGCTATGAAGGATGACGGGGAGAGGCTGAATGCGGGCACATCCGTGTCAAGTAGGGCGTTCACTATTATCCTGTTCAGTTCCACCATCGCCTGGTGGGTCTTGGAGAACCCGGGGAGCTGTCTACGCTCCTTGTAGCCTCCGCTTATACTGTACTCCTTGGCGACCGGGTGACCGTAGCTGCCTCCCCCGTGGACGATGACCAGAGGCTTGGGTCCTGACGAGGCCACCTCCTCGGCCAGCCTCTTGATGTTGGCCACGTCCGGTGTGAAGGGCTTGTCCTTGACCGTGACTACGCTGCCGCCCAGCTTAAGAATCCGCATTTTCTTCCTCAATCCACCTGCTCTCGACACCCCTATCTGTGGGGGTGACGCGGTAGGACTCACTCTTCCTCTGCCTGATGGCCCTCTCGACGTTTGACAGGTCCTTCTCCTCGGCCACGGCTATCATGCAGCCTCCGCCGCCTGCCCCCGTGAGCTTGGCGCCAAGGGCCCCGTTCTTCCTGGCCGTGTGGATCAGGCTCTCCAGCTTCATCGTTGAGACGCCGATGGCTGATAGGAGGCCGTGGTTAATGTTCATGAGGTCCCCCATCTTGGGGAGGTCCTTGACCAGCAGCGCGTCCAAGCCTCTGGTGGACAGGTCGGCCATCGAGGCCAGGATTTCATCCATGATCTCAGGGTTCCTCTCCTTGAGGGCGGCCACGTTCTCCACCATCATCCGCGTGGACCTTTTGAGCCGCGTGTCGCCGATGATGAAGGGCATGGTGCCCTCCATCTTGTGGTGTTTGAAGCCTGTGCTCCTGTCGAAGCTCATTACGCCGCCGAAGGTGCTCACGTTGTTGTCTACGCCGCTGGGCTTCCCGTGGATTATGGTCTCGCCCTCGAAGGCCAGCTTGGATATCTCGTCCTTGGACAGTTTTGCGTCGAATAGCTGCTGAACGGCGCCCACGGTGGCGACGCATATGGCCGCCGAGCTTCCGAGGCCCACCGCGATGGGTATCATGGACCTCACATTCATGTTGACGCCGCCCTTGGCACGCATCGTGAAAGTGCCCTGCAAGGCG
>CAZAKG010000011.1:5636-35238 GCA_964485755.1 uncultured Candidatus Bathyarchaeia archaeon
CAATGTACTCCATGGTCTTCTTGGTGGCTACGTTGATGGCGGCCAGGTTGCGGCCCCTCCACGCCTTGCCGTGCACAGGGTAGTACAGGTCGTCCTCGAAGTAGCCGCTGAACCCCAGGTTGTCGGCGTCTATGAATATCTTCTTGTCGTTCCTCTTCTGAGCCAGAACCCTGGCCCGCCGGTCTATGGCTAGAACCACGGCCGGGCCTCTGTACACTACGCTGTGCTCCCCGAAAAGTATCATCTTCCCCGGTGCCGTCGCCTCTGCCTGCATCCCAGTCACTACTCTGTTATCTTGATCGCGGCGTAGCCTACGACGCCGCTGTAGTCTCCTATAATGTCTCCGCTTGTGTAGTATGAAAGCAATTCCGCTGCCTTAGCGCCTCTGAGCTTGGATGCGACCAGCGCGGCCGAGACGGGGCCGTACCCGCACGTGGTCAACCTGTTCTCGTGCACCACCCTCTGGAGCCGCTCCTCATCCATCGACAGCACTGCGTCGATGATCATCCTGTCCTTCACGTTGGCTGACTGCTGGGTCTCCTGGTGGGTCAGATCCGTCGAGGCCAAGATGACCACGTTCTTACCCTCCGCGGCCTTGTGGATGGCTTCCCCAACCTCGCGGCTGGTCTCAAGGTCCTGGTAGCCCATGCATATGGGTACAAGCTTGAACTCCCCGTAGATGTACTGGAGGAACGGCACCTGAACCTCCATGCTGTGCTCCTTCATGAACGCCGTTTCATCGATGTCTATCATATCGGAGGAGTTGAATATGGCTTTAGCTAGGTTCGCGTCCAGGGGTACTCTCCCAAGCGGCGTCTCCCATGATCCCTCAGCCATCATCGACACGGGTGTACCCCACCCCGTGTGGTTTGGGCCGAGCACGATAACTGTGTCGGGCTTCTCCTGCTCCGCTAGAGCCAGGTAGCTGTGGGCGGCAGCCGGACCAGAGTACACATAGCCTGCGTGAGGGCAGACGACTGAGACAATGTTTCGGGGGGCACGCGCTCTTCCGGGTAGCCTCCCTGGGCCCCGTTCGTGGTTAAAACATGATTCAATCTGTTTCCTGAGACGTTCAGGCTGGGCAGGGTAGAAGGCCCCTGCGACCACTGGACGCCTGACGCTCAAGGGTGACACCTACAGGGTTGTCTCGAAGTCCTCTATTGTTGCCCCGAACTCCCCGCTCGCCGGGAGCGTGCCTCTCTCCCTCAGTATCTCTCGGGCCAGCAGCCAGTAGGCTATGGCCAGGCTTCTTCGGCCCTTGTTGTTGACTGGTATGACGATGTCCACGTCTTTGAGGCTGTTGTCTGTGCTGCACAGCGCTATGACTGGCACACCTATCTGGGACGCCTCTTCGACTATCTGCTGGTCTGCGAGGCTGTCGGTGACTATGACCACGCTAGGCTCATAGTACTCGGCGTACTTGGGGTTTGTGAATGTTCCGCTTGTGAACCTTCCCGTGTAGGATTTACATCCGAGGACCTGGCAGAACTTCTCCACCGGGCTGCGGCCGTAGCGCTTGCTGCTCGCCACGCAGACCTTCGTCAGGTCTATCCTGGACAGGAACTTGGCAGTCACCTTGATGCGCTCGTTCATCTGCTCCATGTCGAGGACGAAGAGGCCGTCCGGGCGCACCTTGTAGATGAAGGGCTCCATGTCCTTGGTCTTGATGCGGGTCCCTATGTGGACTCCTGCGCTAAGTAGTATTTCCTGGGGTAGGAGTAGGTTCTCGTTTACTTCGACTTCCATTAAGGTTTACCTCCTTTGAGATCGGGGCTTTCTTTCTCCTCGTAGAACTTGAGCACCTCGTCTATTAGCTCGACGTGGGAGAGAAGCATCCTGCGGCAGCAGTACCTGGTGACGCCCAAGTCGTTGAGCACCTGGGCCGGGTTCTCGCCTGCCTCGACGCGGGTGTTGAAGTCCTCCCACTTGTCGCCTATGACCTTGCCACACGAGAAGCACCGAACAGGGACTATCATTCATTCTTCGCCTATTGATTTTTACACAGTTTAAGCTACTGCTAAGCTGTGCGTTCTACCACCTTGTCAACATGGAGCCTATTTAAAAATACTTCTCATCCAGCCCTAGCTGATCCTGACGCCGGCGGACGCCGCCGGGTAGAATGCTATGGTTGAGTTGTAGTCGGGGTCGGCTCCGACGAGGTCGTTGGCGTAGCCCACGGCCTCCCCGAGGGTCAGGCGCTGCACCGTCATGGCCTCAAGTAGGCGCAGGAACGCCTCGTCCGTGTGCTCCAGGGAGACCGGCCCGTCCCAGCTCACGTAGGCCGAGGCGCCCTCCTCCACGAAGGCTTCAGCGAGGTCAGTCCCTGTGAGCCCGTCGCACCCCATTAGGACGACAAGGGCGCCGCTGAACCTGTCCTTCATGAAGTGGCGTACAAAGTCTGACCCCACGGCGAACACGTGCTCCGCCTCGAGGCTAGGCCTGGCCCTGTGGACCTCGTCGGCCAGCTGCTCCAAAACGTACCTGTCCGGGCTGTACTTTTCACCCGTGAAGAGCCACACCATGCCGTCGTTGCACGTGCTATGAACCCGGAGCACCACTACCCTGTAGGCCCCCATCTTTCGGAGCCGCTCCACTGTGACCTCTTCGCCCCTGAAGCTGTCAACCCTGTATCCGCGCCCTTCCAGAAGCGATGCCATCTCATCGTGGCACCCGGGGTCAGCGGTGTAGAGCGGGTCAATGATCACCGCCCTCCTAATACTTGTGTCGCTTCTCCGAAGCGAGACGTCAAGATACGAAACGGTGGCCAGCATGAAGAGCATGAACAGGGATACCCTGGCCGCATACCAGAGCCTGCTTCCACGGGCCATCAAACCCCTCTGCCCTCGACGCCTGTTATCCCTATCGTGTATGGGTCAAAGCTGGCGCGGTCGTACCTCCACCGGAGCGGGGAGACGAGTGAAAGTGGCGCAGCGGGCCCCCACAATAAACACGGGTTGTTAGCTAAATACAACACAAAAATAAATCACGTTCTGTACAGCCACTGTCATCCAACGCTCTAAAACACAGAATTGCTACCCACCTGCAACAAAACCTGGAGCCCTCAGCGGCGACGACGACTACACCCCCTCCCCCCCACCTACATGCACGCAGAGAAACAGAGAGTAGCGGGAGGTGGATTTGAACTACCCACCCTGTGTCCTCTTATTGTACACGCATCCAACAGCTACTCCTGGACGTCCACGGAGACGGGCCGCCCCTTCTCGAAGACCACCCTCAGGCTCTTGAACGCCGCCTCGAATATCCTGATCTTGCCGTACCTCTTCTCCCGGAGCAGCCCCAGCCTCTGAAGCTTCACCAGATGCCTCTCCACGCTGGTGTAGTTGAGGCCCGTCCGGCGACTCACCTCGCTTATATTGAGCTCACTGCTCTCCGTCAGCACCTGGAGCACCCTGACCCTGCCCTTGCTGCCCAGGATCTCCTCGGCCTGCCTGTCAGGCTTGCCTCTGCTCAACGATCTGCTTCACCTCCCTCTCCAGGCTCCTGGCGGGCACCCTCTCAAGGCTTATGAGCTGGGTCCGCCCCTGGCTGCTGGCCTGCAGCTTTATGTTGACGAAGTCCAGGCCGCTGAGACTCTTCAGGTACTTCCAGTACTGTGTGTGGCCCCTGGGGCTCTCGCCGTACTCCTCGCACGCCAGCCTGTACGCGTCCTCGATCTCGCCTGTGGTGCCGTGGGTGACGCTGTGGGCCTGGAAGAACCTGGCTACCCCCAGGAGCACGAGCTGCTCGTGAAGGCTCAGCTGCCTGACAGTCTCCTTCTTTAGGGTCTGGAAGACGCCCATGGCCGCCTCCCTCACGTGCTCGGGCTGGACCTGGTTCGCGTCGCTCGTCTCTGCCACCTTCCCCGAGCCGTGGAGGACGTCTATGGCGTACCTGGCGTCGCCGCGCTCCTTGACTGCCAGCTCCGATATGAAGTCCACTATCTCGGGGGGCACCGCGTCCTTCCTGAAGGCCCTCTCAGCGCGGTACAGGAGTATGTCGCTTATCTGGCCCCTGTCGTACTCGGGCATCCATATGACGTTGCGCTGGAGGCTGCTGAGGGTGCTCTTGTCCAGCTTGGCGAAGACCTCAGAGTCCTTACTTATGAGTATGAGGCTTAGGCGGCGGGGCTCGTCGGGCGCCGCCTCGTGGAACCTTGTGAGGTAGTACAGGGCGTCGCTTCCCTCCTTCTCTATGAGGACATCCACCTCGTCCAGGGAGAGGAGGACCTGGGTGTTGTCCTCATTCATGATCTGCCTCATGATGCCCATGAGCTCGTTGGCCGCGTAGCCTCTCTCAGGGAACTCTGGGCGAAGCCGCTTGACGGCCCTGCTCAGGATCATGAAGAGGCTGCCCCGAAGCTCGCGGCAGTTCAGGTGAATATAGTTGAGCTTGACGCGGCGCTGCGCCGCCCTCTCCCTGAGCCTCCTACCGTAGAACTGGGTCAGGAGAGTCTTACCGCTGCCCACGCCGCCCACTATGACGGCCTTCTGGCTCATCTCGTACGGAGCCGACACCATGTTGTCGAAGAGAGCCTCCAGCATCCTGTACTCCGCGTCACGGTGAAGAACGATGTCTGGCACGTAGCTTACGTCAAGGATGGCCTCGTCTACGAAGATGCTCCGGTACATCTGAGCCCATTGATGCGGTCAGTGGCTGGAGATTTATGCATTTCGTAGGTTGTAACCAACTGTTAGTGGAGGGGTAAGTGAAAGTGGCTCAGTTGTTCCCCAGAACCCTGTAGATCTCATCCTGCTCCACTTCGTTGACAACCTTAACTGATCCATCTCTCCTCATGATAAGTCGCTCTGAGGGGTCCGCCGTCATCTCGCCGATCACCTTGACCTTAACACCCGTCTCGGATAGAGCCTTCACCAGGTCCCGAGCCCTTGAGGGGTCCACAACTATGATGAGGCTGCCGCTGCTTAGAAGCTTAAGTGGATCAACGTCCAGGGCCTCACATATCTCCTTGGTCTCGGGCGCGAGTAGCAGCCTGCTCTCATAGACCCTGAACCCAAGGCCTGACGCCTCTGAAACCTCCAGGAGGCCGTTATACACTCCCCCCTCGGTGGGCGTGTGAATGACGTGGACTCCGCTGACTTTACTCGCCTTGAGAGCCTCCGGGACGACGCTGATCTGTTTAAGCATCTCTGCGGCCCGATCTAGGGTGTCTGGGCTGACGGGTCCTTCAAGCCTGCGTCTGAGGTCCACGGCGAGTATGCCGGTGCCCTCGATCCCGGCCCCCCTAGTCAGGACTATTGCGTCGCCTGCACGTGCTCCGCTGGCGGCTACGAGGTTCTCCTTGCTGGCCTCCCCCAGCATGAAGCCTGATATTATGGGTCTGGTGAGACCGGGCGTCACCTCCGTGTGGCCTCCGACGACGCTCACTCCGAGTCCGCAGCATGCCTCATGCTGCTCCTTCATGATGGTCTCAAGGAGTCCCTCATCGGCGCCTTCAGGCAGGAGCACGGTGCTCATGTACCATCGAGGCTCAGCTCCCCTCACGGCGACGTCGTTGGCGTTTATGTGGACAGCCAGCCAGCCTATCCTCGACTCCGCCCCTGTTATGGGGTTCGCCTTTGCCACAAGCACCCTGTCGCCCATGTCAATTACAGCGGAGTCCTCGCCAACGCCGGATCCTTTCAGCACTCTGTCTGTGGGAATCCCCAAACAGGTGAAGACAAGCCTCTTCAGAACATCCTTGGACACTTTCCCGGTGGGAAGGTAGCTTGAACCCATATCATTTTTTAGGTGTGCGTACGGCGTTAAGGCTTTGTCGGCTTAGCGCATGTGAGCCCCAGAACCTCCTCGAAGTAGTCTAGCCCCACGAACCCAGCTTGGGATAGGCGCCTCGCCACGCCTCTATGAAGGTTAACCCCGCGGGACAGTGAACGCGGGGCGCCAACGTAGTGGAACAACCTCCCACCTGGACACAGTAGTCTATATAGTTTCGTGTAGAAGTCTAGCCCATAGAGGTGGCCCGCCTGGCCGTGGCGAGGCGGATCATGGACGATAAAGTCGAAGAAGGCGTCGGGCAACGCATCAGCAACCGCGTAACTGTCTCCGAGTATCTTATAGATCTTATCGTCGCTGAAAAGAGGCTTCGACCAAGGATTCATGAGGGCTATCCTGATAACTGAAGGCTCAAGCTCCACGGTGACGACCCGCTCTGCGCCCCTCCTCACCGACTCCACCGCGGTGTATCCCAGCCCCATGCAAGTATCGAGAACGTTGCCTCGGTCCAGGCCCAAAGACACGAGCTTGGACGCGGTGTCCCTGTCGGGCGTCGTGCCGCTGGTCCTGTGCATCCTGATTCCATCGATCTCAAGAGTGGGAGCCCGCTCCGTTGGGACCAACTTATAGAAGTGTCTCCCCGCCAGAGCCACCTGAAACACGGCCCCATGGTCTACGAAGTAGGCGGAGTCCTCTTTACATGCTATCTTCTCGAGGACTTCGTTATCGATGCTTTCGTCTTCACCCAGTGAAACTCCTTTACTTGTATGAGTGACGGTTGTCTCAGTCAATCCGAGGTCTAAACTTATCCTAGTTTTTCCTTCAAGGAGCATTTTAGCCGTTGCGGGCGACAAGATGGGCGGCGTTGAGAGGAGCATATCTCGACTATTTTCCATCGCTTTCCATCTTTCTTAAGGTTTTTACTAGAGAATTAAGCCTTCAAATATTATCCTCATCCCTGTAGATTATCATGTTCAGAACCTTGAAATCCCTCTTCAACGGATAAATGTAATTCTTTCTTATATTTACTGTTACTTCAGTGGCGTTAACCCGGATACAAATGTGAACATTTAAGAATTGATGAACGAATAACTCAAACGGTAAGACTCGTTGGTTTCATTGCGTTTCCCAACGAATTGACAACGAGTCTTACCACAACAACTTGTACCTGTGTACTCAGAGACCATCATTAACTGATTGTAACCAACCGAAAGACTATATGTAGACCTCGCTCCAAGGCGGCATATAGTACTCAAGGTACAGAACCATTCCATGCTCCGAGTCCTCGAACCAAGCAGCAGCTATGTTGAGTAGGCTGGCCTTAACGATCACCTTCAGTATATCCTCCTGGATAGGGTCCCTGGGTTCTCCTATGAGCATCTTCATGACGGCGCCATCCAGTTTGATGCCTCGAACCTCCACCACTTTGTCTAGCCTCTCAACAAAGTCGGCGGCGAACTCTCCCTCAAAGGTGAGGTTGGTCCCCACGCCTCTAATCTTGTCCAACGTGTGCTTTATCTCGTCGTTCATGGTGTCACTTGCCTGAATGGTAATTCATTCATGGTTTTATAGCTTACATAACCGCATGAGGTTCTTTGTGGTGGTTTCACCGACTTCGTTCTTTGTGGTTCCTTTGATCTGGGCTACGATGTCGCAGACGGTGTGTACGCCTTGGGGCGTTCCGCTGTCGGTTTCTGTGAGCATGCTTTCCATTGGAATGGATAGAACGGTTTTCCTGTAGGACTCGTCTGCGCCCTGTATGGTTCTCAGCCCAATGGAGAGGTAGACGCCTTGGTCCACGCACCGCTTGGCGTAGGCGGCGTCTTTACCGAAGCCGTGGATCGCTATCCCCGTTTCCAGGTTCTCTGAGCCCAGCAGAATGTCGAGTATCTCGTGCTCAGGCGCTCTATCGTGTACGATGACTGGTAGCTTCAAATCGTAGGCCAGAGCTAGCTGGCTTCTTAAGGCTCTGATCTGTATCTTCTTGTCGATATACTTGTCCTCGCGAACCCATTCCTTGGTCATGCGTCCCACAAAATCGAGGCCTATCTCGCTCACAGCAACCACGTTACCATTCTGGGCCAGGGCCCTGAACTTGGCCTCGACCTGAGGCTCGTATTCGTCGGCGTACCACGGGTGCACGCCCACGCAGCTCTTGATGATGCTGTACTTTTTAGCCGTCTCCACGGCTTCAACGGAAGAGTTCAGATCTATCCCAGCTGTGAGGAGCAGAGTGAACCCGTCTTCCTCAGCTTTACGAATCAGCTCGGGGGTGACGTCCCTCAGGTGGCAGTGGCTTTCTGAGAACATGTGATCTAAGAGAAGCTTCATGAGGCTTAATTGTTTCCTCGCCATACTCAAATCTTTTAATGGACCGTAATTATTGTACGTAGGATAATTATGGCCGAGGGAGCTTGGGTCGACCTTTCAGAGTCTGACACACGTTTTCTGAGAAATCTCAGTAAAGAGCTTGGAGCTGCCGACCTCTCCAAGTGCTTCCAGTGTGGGGTCTGCACCGCCTCGTGCCCCGTTAGGGAGATCGAGGAGCGTTTCAACCCGCGGAGGATAATGAAGCTGGCCAAGCTAGGCCTGAAGGACGAGGTCTTCAAGAGCGACTTCATCTGGCTGTGCAGCATGTGCTTCATGTGCCACGAGAGGTGCCCTCAGGACGTTAAGCCGCCGGACGTGATGACCGTCCTCAGAAACATGGCGGCCAAGGAGGGAAAGGCGCCACCCAACCTGGTGAAACTTGTGAGCGTCCTAGCTGAGAACGGTCGCGTCTACCCTCTGGACGATTTCACCGCGGAGGAGCGGGAGGACCGGGAGCTGCCTGAGCTTGAGCAGGAGCCTAGCTTCGTTAAGAAGATAGCGGAGGCATGAGGATGAGGTACCAGATGTTCCTGGGATGCGCCATACCTGCGAGGCAATCCAACTACGAGCAGTCGGCCCGGAAGGTCTCAGAAGCCCTGGGCATAGAGCTGTCCGACCCTGAGTTCGGGTGCTGCGGGTTCCCCATAGAGCCCGTGGACGAGGTGAAGGCCCTGGCCATGGCGGCAGTGAACCTGAAGAAGGCGGCGGAGGACAACGCCCCGGTGGTAACCCTGTGCTCCGCGTGCGGTGAGATGCTCAGCAAGGCCGAAAAGCTCCTGGGGGACGAGGAGACGGCCAAGAAGGTCAACGCGGTGCTAGCTAAGAGCCTGGGGACAGTGTACAAGGGGGAGAAGCCGGAGGTCCTCCACTTCGCCAGGATGCTTCACCAGGTCTACGGATTAGAGAGGATTAGGGATAAGGTGAAGAGGCCCCTGGGCATCAAGGTGGCCACCCACCCAGGGTGCCACTATGTCCGACCCAAAGACCTATTCGCCAGCTTCGACGACCCAGAGTACCCGCGGAGCTTGGACGAGCTAGTAGAGGCTACGGGCGCCGAGTCCGTGGACTACGTGGGCAAGACGGACTGCTGCGGAGGCAGCCTGCTAGCCGTGGACGAGAAGGTGTCCAAGGCCATGACCCGGAAGAAACTGAACAGGCTGAAGGGGAAGGTGGACGCCCTGGTGCTCATCTGCCCCTTCTGCGGAATCATGTACGACAAGTACCAGAGGCTTCTGGAGGAGGAGTCCCAGACTCAGTATAATGTACCCGTCCTCTACTATCCTCAGCTCCTGGGTCTCGCCCTGGGCCTGGACCCGGGTGACCTGGGCTTCGACGTGAACTCGGTGCCCGTTAAGCAGCTACTGGAGAAGGTGATGAAATGACTGGCGTGTTCATCTGCCGCTGCGGCGGCAACATAAGCGGTACCGTGAAGTGCGAGGAGGTCAGGGACGCGGTCAAGGACATGGAGGGAGTGAAGACAGTCCAGGTCACAGACTTCCTCTGCAGCAAGCCGGGCCTCCAAATGATCCGTGACGCCATCAAGAGTAAGAAACTGGATAGAGTGGTTGTGGCGTGCTGCAGCCCCCACATGCACGAAAAGATGTTCCAGAACGTCATCGAGGAGGAGGGGGTCAACAGGTACCAGATGGTGCATGTGAACCTCCGGGAGCACTGCAGTTGGATACACGACAAGGGGGCTACAGAGAAGGCCGTCAGCCTAGTGAAAGGGGGCGTCAAACGTGCCCAGGCCCTGGAGCCTCTCCAAAGCAAGGAAGTGGAAGTCAATAAAGGCGTCATGGTTGTAGGCGGAGGCGTGGCCGGGATAACGGCAGCCCTCCAGCTGTCGGAAGCCGGATTCAACGTCAACCTGGTGGAGCGTAGGCCCAGCATTGGGGGCAGGATGGCCCAGTTGAGTAAGACCTTCCCCACCTTAGATTGCAGCCCCTGCATACTGAGCCCCAGGATGGCTGAGGTAGGGAACACACCCAACATCACCCTGTACACAAACAGCGAGGTCAAGGAGCTTTCCGGGGGCCCCGGCAACTTCCGGGTCAAGGTCGCTGTGAGGGCCAGAGGCGTGGACCCTGACAAGTGCCTCAAGTGTGGTCAGTGCAACCAGGCCTGCCCCATAGAGGTGCCCAGCGAGCACGAGGAAGGCCTGTATACCAGGAAAGCCATATACCTGCCCTTCCCCCAGGCCGTGCCCAGCAGCTACGTGGTGGACTTCGAGCACTGCGTAGGCTGCCAGTCATGCGTCAACGCCTGCCCAGCGAAGGCCATTAACCTCGACGACCAGGACAGGGAGATCGATGTGGACGTTGGCTCCATTGTTGTGGCCACCGGCTTCGACCTCATAGACGACGCGCACTTAAAGAGCTACAGGCCTGACCATCCCCAGGTCATCGACGCGCTCCAGGTGGAGAGGCTCATAGAGAACGAGCTGACCGAGGGCAAGGTCCTTACCACCCCAAGCGGCGGTCGGGTGAAGAGCCTCGCATACATTCTGTGTGCCGGGAGCAGGGACCCACACAGGGGCGTCAGCTACTGTAGCAGTGTGTGCTGCCCCTACACGGTGAAGCAGGCTATACTGCTGAAGAAGTTCCTCCCCTACCTCAAGATATACATCTACTACACGGACATGAGGATGACAGGTCGCGGCTTCGAGGACTTTTACCGTGAGGCACGGGAGAAGGACATCGTCTTCATCCACGGCAAGCCAGGCAACGTTACACCTCTACCAGAGGGCGGCGTTGAGATCAAGGTCGAGGACATGGACACGGGGCTACTCACCAGGAACCTGGTAGACATCGTGGTCCTTAGCTCAGCGATGGTCCCCTCCAAGGGCACAGCCGAGCTGGCCAACAGGCTGGGAATCGCCCTGGGCGAGGACCTGTTCATAGCCAGCAAGCACGTGAAGTTGGACCCCATAAGCACACTGAAGGAGGGCATCTACGCCGCGGGCGTAGCCACAGGCACCAAAGACATCCACGACTCCGTCATAGACGCCCGAGCAGCCGCGAGCCACGTCACCAACTTCCTGGGCAAAGGCAAGCTGAATCTGAGTCCCTTCAAGCCTGTGCACGTGGGCGAGTGCGACCACTGCGGCCTCTGCGTAGAGGTCTGCAGCAGGAACGCCGTGAAGCTTGAGGAGGAGGGTCCTGTCATCGAGCTGGTGAGCTGCAACGGCTGCGGAGCCTGCGTGGCGGCCTGCGAGAAGGGCGGGCTCACACTCCCCAACTACACCAAGAAGGCTCTGCTGGGCGAGGTAGAGGGCCTTTTGGAGGATAGGGGGGACGAGGTGGCCGTCGTCGGCTTCTTCGACGACAACATAAGCTACACGGCGGCCGACAACGCCGGCACGGCAAGGCTCCACTACCCCACTAACGTGAAGATCGTCAGGACACCCACCACAGCCATCCTAGACAAGGACATCATCCTGAGGACCTTCGCCCTCGGCGCCGACGGCGTCATGGTGAGCGAGGTGGAGGAGAGCCACGAGGCCGAGCTGGCTCACAGGCTCGTAGAGAACGTAAAGAAGACGTTGAGCGAGAGAGGCGTGGAGCCCGAGAGGATAATGTTCCAGCCCATGGTTCTGCCTATCTTCAAGGTACTCCCCAAGTTCATCACAGACTTCACGGACAAGGTGAAGGCCCTGGGCAGGATACCTGACGAGAAGAGAAAGACACTCGCCTAGGACCCTAGGCCAAGACCTTTTTCTCCATTTTTAGCTCGTCGTCTACCAGAATAGCATTCGGTGCACGTGGCAGCCTGTTTCTTATGAGCCACATCGCCGTCGATGCAACAACAAAGTAGACCACCACACATAGGGCAATGAGGTCTATGGCGTACATTTTGTGCCTCGATCAGCCTCCGTTGACGGGGCTAAGACGCATTGGATGTAGATAAAAGCTACAAAATACTACTAAGCCTCTTCCTGCGTATACCGGATGTAGATGAAACCGCATCAGATTCCGCGAAATATGTTTGTAGTTTACTGCCGCACCGAGGCCACGTTCTCGGCTGTAAGCCTTACGGCTTCGGCACTGTTGTGCATTGGGGTCCAGCCGATGGATCGTAACCGGCTCATGTCCAGCTGCATATGCTTCACGTCGCCTTTCCAGCCGCGGCCGCCATTCACCCCCCCAGTGAGGATCACCTTCGCGTCTGGGCGTCCGGCGGCTTTCTTCACTATGTCAGCTATCTCAAGTACCGTCACTCTGTCCTCTGAACCCATGTTGTAGATAGCCACCTGCCGGCCTGACTCAACGCCCCTGAGGAAGCCCTCAATGCAGTCGTCCACGTGAAGGTAAGATTTACTCTGTTCTCCGTCTCCCAGTACCTCCATCGCGTCCGGGTCTTCGAGGAGCTTTCCGGTGAAGTCCCATATGACTCCGTGGTTACTCCTGGGGCCCACGACGTTGGCGAGCCTGTAGATGACGGCCTTGAACCCGTACATGGAGGCGTAGGCGGAGATCAGCGCCTCGCAGGCCAGCTTGCTGGCCCCGTAGAGGCTTATGGGCATGAGGGGTCCATAGTCCTCCGGGGTCGGGAGAACCTCGGCGTCGCCGTAGACTGTGGACGAAGACGCGAATGCGAGTAGATTGACGGTTGAGCCTCTTATGGCTTCAAGAAGGCTGTAGGTGGCCTCTATGTTCTGCCTGAAGTGTTCCTCGGGGCCCGCCTTCTTGGCTTGGACCTCCGGGTTAGCGGCCAAGTGATAGATGTGGGCGCATCCCTTGACGGCTTTCCTCGCCGTCTCCCTGTCCAACAGGTCTCCCCTCGTGAACTCAAAGGACGGGTGGTCTTCCCACTGCTTCAGGTTCTTCATGGAGCCTGAGGCCAGGTTGTCCAGCACTCTTACCTTATGGCCTTCGGCCATGAGCCTGTCCACAAGGTGGCTCCCTATGAATCCGGCTCCACCTGTCACAAGTACGCGCATGGGTTTCAATAGGTGAGTGGAGGTAAGTGATTTGAAAGTATTGATCGCGGCTACTCGCGGCGTGGGCGGAGGAGGCCACCCAAAAACATCTGGGCGCCCGCCATGATGATGAATAGGGGGATTATGAACCTCCACGTGAAGAAGTCGAAGCCGTAAAACTGGACGATGTAGGCTAAGGTGAAGTTGAAGACTCCGCCTACGATGTCCTGGGGCGCCTTGTGAGGGCTCCACCCTGTAAGGTACCTTATCACGGCCGCTAGGATGCTCCATGAACCCATGGCTACGAAGAGCCAGTAGGCGGCTGGAGCCAGCTCCGCTGAAGGCCAAGACAGGCCGCTGACGCTCCAGCTGCGGACCCACTCGAGCAGTACAGCGCCTAGGCCCGGGAAGTTGAGAGTCACAGTGGCCACCACGATGAGGAATACGCCGAACCCAGCCGAGTCTAAGGGATCAACTCTGTCACCCCAGTCGCCTACCCTGACGACGGGTCCACTTGTACGTGACCCCGCAAACAAGCGTTTACCTCTCAGGCTGGGTATCGTCGGGTTGCCATGCCTAGCCACGTGAGTCTTGGCCAAGGTGTCGGTGAACCTGTCCTTGGGGTCGTCGCCCAGTAGGAGGCCGAATAGGACATCGAAGAGCAGGAGCGCCCCGTGTAGTTTGGAGAGGCTCCTTATGAAGGCTGAGGCCGCGGTAGGGCGTCCACCGTTCTCAGCTTCAACCCTCAAACCCATCAGCTGTTTGCCGAAGCTGGCTCCATAGAATGACTCCATGAAGGTAAAGTAGATGACCTGCCCGGCCCCGATGAAGAAGGGTATCTGCCAGACGCCCCTCCAGCTCCACTGACCGCTGAAGGCTGAGCCCACAAGAAGCGGGACGTAGGCTAGGAAAGTCAGCAGCAGGCCCACCACAGCCACCAACGCGGTGTCCACAAGGTAGGCTATGAGCCTCATCAGCCAGAGGCTCTGGGCGTTGAAGTCGTGTCTGAGCTTGTCGAAGCCCGTCTCCCTATCTCTGAGGGCTTGGCTGCATATCCTGCAGTAGACGGCGTCCTCGGGGTTATTCTCTCCGCACCTGGGGCAGCGAACCATGCTGGATCAAGTAGTGAATTGGAGGGTCCAATTTAAACAGAGGGCATGGGGCCGCTGTCATAGCTCCACTTGAGGCTGAACATGGTGCCCAGCGCCCGAGCCACCCCGGGGTGGTTGGTGAGGGCGGCCTCCCGCAGGAATAAGGGTACTCCCTCCTCCTCCACCAGGAACAGTGCCCTGCCGGCCTCCTCTGGGTCGATGATGCAGCCTCTGATCTCCACCTTATCGGAGAACCTGACACTCAAACCATCATCCAGGCGCTCCCTGAGCCGCTCCAGGGTCTTCCTCTGCTTCGCCTGATCCGAAGCGGACAGGGTCTCAGGGGCCCTCATCAGTATCCTGATCCTCACGCCTCTAGCGCAGGCGTCCACAAGGTCGCCCAACACCTGGTCCAGGTACTCCATGGCCCTCGTCGAGATCAGGAGCTCACCGCGGGCCGCCCTGTACAGCTTCCGCGTCTCCTCAAGGGAGACATCCCCCACGCTCACCACCCTTATCAGGCTCGTGCGCTGATCGCTGGCGCCCGCCTTCAGGTACATGCCCACAGCCGCGTCCTCGAAGTCCCTCCGGTATGTCTCCACGACGCTGAGCCTCCTCCTGATCTCCTCCCTTGAGGCCGAGGCCAGGGCGTCGGCTATCTCCTCAGGCGACAGAGGCGCGTAGAGTATTGGCCTTCCTGGCCGCATGATGATCAACCCCTTCTGGCTCAGCTCGTCCAGAACCCCGTAGATTCTGGCGTTGGGGACACCGCTGGCTTTGCTAAGAGTGGTGGCCTTGGTCTCGCCCAGGTACATGAGGTGGGCTTGAGCCGAAGCCTGGTACTCGTTTAGCCCCATGTTCATGAGGGTGAACTTGACCTGGTTGATTTTAGCCTCCAAGGTGGGTCCAATGTATGTTGTTGCTTCATCAACATAAATTTATAAGTAGATAACTTACTATCCCATAGTAGTAACATTATTCACTGTTGGGGAGGCGGAGTCTATGAAAGTAATGATCATGGGTATGGACGGCTACCTGGGCTGGACCCTAAGCATGCACCTCAGTGGTCGAGGCCACGACGTCTGCGGCGTGGACAACATGAGCCGTCGAAAGAATGTGGCTGAGATAGGCAGCTGGAGCGCCACTCCCATCAAGCCCATGGAGCAGAGGCTAAAGGCATACAAGAAGGCCACGGGCCGCAGCCTACGCTTCTACAGGGGCGACCTGGTGGAACCAAGCTTCACCGACCTGGTCGTAGGCAAGGAGAAGCCCGATTGCATAGTCCACCTGGGGGAGCTGCCCAGTGCACCCTACAGCATGATAGATGTCCACCACTGTAACTACACGCAGGTGAACAACATAGTGGGCAACAACAACATCCTCTTCGCTATGAAGGACCATGTCCCGGAGTGCCACCTTCTGAAGCTGGGCACCATGGGAGAGTACGGCACCCCCAACATAGACATCCCGGAGGGCTTCTTCGAGATAGAGTACAGGGGCCGTAAGGACAGGCTGCCCTTCCCCCGCCAGCCGGGGAGCTGGTACCACCTCACCAAGGTCCACGACACCTGGAACCTCATGTTCGCCAACAAGATATGGGGTATCAGAGCCACGGATGTTATGCAGGGTGTCGTCCACGGCATATTGACGGAGGACATGGTTAATGACGACCTCCTCACAAGGTTCGACTTCGATGAGGCGTTCGGTACAGCCATCAACAGGTTCTGCGCCCAAGCCGTCATAGGTCACGAGCTCACACCCTACGGCAAGGGCGGCCAGACCCGCGGATACCTGGCGCTCCGCGACAGCATGCAGTGCTTCGCCATAGCCATAGAGAAGCCGCCCAAGGAGAGGGAGTACAGGGTCTTCAACCAGTTCGAGGAGACCTACAGCGCCAACGACTTGGCTGAGCGGATCAGCAAGGTGGCCCAGGAGTTCGGCTTGGAGGGTAAGATATGGAACATCCCCAACCCTAGGCTGGAGGCCGAGGAGCACTACTACAAGCCGGACATAAAGCACCTGCCCGCCCTGGGATTCAAGCCCACGTACACACTGGAGGACGAGCTCAGGATCACTCTGCCAAAGCTCATGGAGTACAAGGACAGGATAGAGTGTAAGCGGGAGTGCATAATGCCCAAGGTCAAGTGGACCAACTGACCCTTTTTTATCCTTCAAACGAAACTTCATGGTGATGTAGATGAGGGTTGCGCTAACGGGCGGAGCAGGGTATATAGGCTCAACTCTTGTAGCTAAGCTGGTTGAGCGGGGAGACACCGTGGTGTCCGTGGACAACCAGAGTATAGGCGACTACGGGCACCTGAAGAGTGTCAAGAGTGGCGGCGGAGCAGGGCTGCTGGTCGGGGACATCCGCGATCAGAAGCTGCTTGAGGAGAAGTGGAAGGGCTGCGATGCCGTGGCCCACCTAGCCGCTATCCCGGGCTTGGTCAGGTGCAGGGACAACCCAGAGGAGGCCGTATCAGTGAACGTCTACGGCACTCACTGCGTCATGGAGGCAGCCAGGAGGCTTGACATCAAGCGGGTCGTGTTCTGCTCCAGCGCAGCCACCTACGGGGTACCCGTCAGGATGCCCGTGGCGGAGGACCACCCTCTCAGGCCTCTCAACCTATACGGCGTAACCAAGGTCTCCGGAGAGCAGATCATCAACACCTACTGGGACAACCACGGCATCGAGACCGCGAACCTCAGGTTCGGCAACATCTACGGCGTCGGCGTATTCACCAGATGGGACACCGTGATACCAAAGTTCGTGAACCAGGCCGTCAATGGCGAGCCCCTCACCGTCTACGGCGACGGGGAGTACAGCAGGGACTTCGTACACGTCCAAGACATCACCAAGGCCATGATGCTCAGCATCACAACCCCCGGCATAGGGGGCGAAACCTTCAACGTGGGCGGCGAAACTCTCACCATAAACAGGCTTGCAGAAATAGTGAAGGAGGAGCTGGCCAAGGAGACGGGGAAAGAAGCCGAGGCCGTGAATACGTCCCCCAGGCTGGGCGAGACCAAGAAGTTCAGCTACGACCTGAAGAAGATTAGAGGTAGACTCGGATTCGCCAACGACTGGACCGTCAGGAAAGGTGTAAAGCAGCTCATCAGGTACCGCTTGAAGCAAGGGTGATGCGTTGAGCGTAGAGGCCGCCGAGAAGCTCAGGGTCTCAGCGGTCATCCCAGCCTATTATGAGGAGAAGACCATCGGGGAAGTCGTACAGATGTGCCTTCCTCATGTGAACGAAGTGCTGGTTGTGGACGACGGCAGCGGCGACGACACAGCCGTCAACGCTGAGGCCGCGGGGGCTAGGGTAATCAGGCTTTCCAGGAACATGGGAGTTCTGAGGGCTGTGGAGGCCGGCCTCCATGAGGCGAAGGGGGACATCATAGTCACGCTGGATGCCGATGGCCAGCACAACCCCGAGGATATACCCAGACTCATACAGCCCATTATTGATGGAGAGGCAGACCTCGTCATGGGCGTACGCCCCAGTTTCCCTCATCTAAGCGAGAAGGCGATCACCTGGATAACTAACCTCAGGGTCACTGTGGGGGACGCGAGCACAGGTTTCAGAGCCATCAGAAGTGAGACAGCGGCGAGGTTGAGGCTTCACGGCTCATGCCTCTGCGGTACATTCGTCCTTGAGGCGGCCAGAAACGGCGCCAGAGTCAAGGGTATCCCAGTGAACGTGGCCGAGAGGAAGCATGGCAGACGCAGAATACAGACTAGGCACATAAGGCAGCTGCTCCACGTGGCCTGGGACGTCCTCAGGTTCTAGGAAAGTATTTAGATGAAATGAGACTCAGATAGGGGATTTAGGAGAACCCGAGATGAGCAAGGGAGTCACAGTCTGGTTCACGGGGCTACCGTGCAGCGGCAAGACCACGATCGCGGACATGGTCGCGGAGACCCTCAAGAAAAAGGGCTACAAGGTGGAGCGCCTAGACGGCGACACCGTAAGGAAAGGCCTCACCAGCGACCTGGGGTTCAGCAAGAAGGACAGGGACGAGAACATCAAGAGAGTCACCTTCGTGGCCAAGCTCCTCACCAGGAACGACGTGATTGTGCTGGCCACCTTCGTCTCCCCGTACAGGGAGAGGCGGAGGCTCAGTAGGGAGGAGATCGGGAGCTTCATTGAGGTCTACACCAGATGCTCATTGGAGGAGTGCATGAAACGCGACGTGAAGGGCATGTACAAGAAGGCCTTGGCGGGGGAGATCAAGGACTTCACTGGCGTTGATGACCCCTACGAGGAGCCCGAGAACCCCGAGCTACTCTTGGACACCGACAAGGAATCTGTCGAGGAAAGCGCCAGGAAAGTCATTAATAAGATGAAGAGCTTGGGCTACCTCTAGCTCCATCAAACAAGGGGTTATGGGATGGGCGAGGTCTAGTCAACCACGATCATGGTCAGAGTGGACCGCACGTGATTCAAGCGCCTGATCTTCGTCGTTATTACGTCCTTTAGCTTCTGCATTGTGTCTGCCTCAAGACGGACGACGAAGTCGTAGACCCCGTAGACGCCGTAAACCTGCTTCACTTCAGGGATCTCTCCCAGGGCCTTCTCGACGTCGGTGCCCTCGCCCAGGTCTGTGTTGATTAGCACGAAAGCTATACTCAAACCTTGCACCTATTTGAAAAAACTTTGTATCATCTTTTAACCTTTTCCAGCGGCGAGGCCGCCCGGAAAGTATTGTAATTATTTTATAGACTACAGTACATAGTTTTCCAGTGAGTACACCCAGATAAATATACGACAACAGTCGAATAGTTCTACGTCACAATCCTTAATATCCCTAAAAACAAGGGCCGAGTTGATTAAAATGTCCCTCAACCGGAACATCTGCGTAGTGGGAGCCGGGATGACCAGGTTCCACCATAAACTCCACGCCGAAAAACAGGGCAGAGAGATATTTGTGGAAGCAGCCTTGGAGGCGACCGCGTCAGTGGACAAGGGCTTCAGTCTCCGAGACGCCGAGGCACTGTACGTGGGCTACTTTAGTAGCGACATGTTCGAGAGGCAGGCTCATACCTCGGCGCTCATGGCCGACTGGCTGGGTATCAACCCTAGGCCGGCTGTTAGGGTGGAGGCTGCATGTGCTAGCAGCGGGGTAGCGGTAAACTTGGGGGTATTAGCCGTAGCCTCGGGGCTCTACGACGTGGTTCTCGTGGGGGGCGTGGAGAAGATGAGGAACCTGGACACTGGTCAGGTTACTGACACCTTAGCCATGGCGGCGGACGCAAGCTACGAGGCCGCCATGGGGTTCACGTTCCCAGGTCTCTACGCGGCCATAGCCAACGCCCACTTCAAGAGATACGGCTCCACGTGGGAGCAGCTCGCAAGCATAACCGTGAAGAACCACGTGAACGGGGCACTGAACGATAAAGCCCAGTACCAGGAGACCATAATGGAGATCGCTGGGAAGCTGGGTGAAAGGAAGGGCCTGAAGTTTAAAGACGAACTAGAGTTTCTGCGCTCAGAGCTTAACCCCATGGTAGCGGCACCACTCCGGTTATTCGACTGCTGCCCTATATCAGATGGAGCTGCAGTCGTCATACTGGCGGCCGAGGAAGTCGCCAGCAGATACACTGACACGCCGGTCAAGCTTCTGGGCATGGGCCAGGCTTCGGACTCCATGGCGCTACACGACAGGGAAGACCTGACGACACTGAAGGCGACGACACTGGCGTCGAGGCAAGCCTACGGTATGGCAGGCATCAAAGCCAGAGACGTGGACGTGGCATGCGTCCACGACTGCTTCACCGTCGCCGAGATGTTGGCCTCAGAGGATCTGGGCTTCTTCCCCAAGGGGAAGGGAGGAGTAGCCGCAGTAGAAGGCAGAACAGGCCTCAGCGGAGACATGCCTATCAACCCCGACGGTGGCTTGAAGGCGAAGGGGCACCCCGTGGGCGCGACGGGCGCCGCCATGGTCGTGGAGATATACAAGCAGCTACGGGGCCAGGCGGGCCGCCACCAAGTTAAGGACGTGGAGGTGGGGCTAACCCAGAACGTGGGGGCGGCCGGAGCCACCGTGGCCGTCCAGGTGTATGGGAGGTGACGTGATGAGCGAGTTCACTGTGGACGCCTTCGTTAAGGGCTTATCCGAGGAGAAGCTGAAGGGCTGCAGGTGCAAGTCTTGCGGGAGGCTGATGGTGCCGCCTAGGATGGTGTGCCGTAGCTGCGGGTCGACCGACCTGGAGCCCCATCAGTTTGCTGGAGCGGGGTACGTTAAAACTTCAACGGTGATATACGTGCCCCTCACGAGGTTCCAGTCAATGTGCCCCCACTCTGTTGGAGTAGTACAACTGGATGAGGGAGAGGAGATCAGCGGACTACTATTGAGTGGCGGCGAAGCTGTGGAGCCCGGAACGAGGGTGAAGGCGAAGTACGTGAAAGAGGGGGATCGAGTGATCCTAGCCTTCCAGCCGGTCTAGGACCTGAACCCCGGTTTCCGTTTCTCGTTGAAGGCGGCGATGCCCTCTCTCAGCTCACAGTGGTCCCATAGGCGAGTAAAAGCTTCCTCCTCAGCCTTCAGAGCCTTGCCCAGCTGCGGGTCCATGCTGGCGAGCTTCTTCATGGCAGCCAATGCGTGAGGTGGGCCCTCAGCCAGCTTCTTGGCGTAGTCCCAGACCTTGGCGTCGAACTCTACAGCCTGGTAGACTGTTGTAACCAGACCCGCCTTAAGGGCCTCGTCGGCGTCCAGCCTCCTCCCAGTCATGGTCATCTCCGTGGCCAGCGTCTTGCCTACCAGCCTGGAGAGCATGTAGGTGCCTCCCCACCCGGGGATGAGGCCCAGGGTGACCTCGGGCTGGCTGAACCTAGCCTTGTCTGACGCTAGCCTGAAGTCGCAGTACAGGATCAGCTCGTTGCCGCCTCCCAGACAGTAGCCGTTTACAGCGGCTACAACAGGCTTCGGCGTCTCTATGATCTTTCTGAAGACTCTGTGACCTGTAACAGGAATCTTCCTGGCCTGCTCTTCCGTGAACTCAGGCCACCCTGTAATGTCGGCGCCCGCGCTGAAGGCCCTGTCTCCGGCTCCTTTGATGAGGATGCAGCCCACGGACTTGTCGTTTGATGCTTCTCCTACCGCCTCCTCCACGAGCTCCAGCATCTCCAGGGTGAAGCTGTTGAGCTTCGAGGGCCTGTTGAGGGTTATTGTGTAGACGCCCTCCCTCTTCTCGGTGAGGACGGGTTTCTCCTCCCCGAGCCCAGCTTTTTTCATCTCAAAGGGGCCTTTGGGAACATTGGCTCCGAGCTTCATGGCTGTGTCAACGTCAGCCTCCGAGGCGACGCCCTCCTTGACTAGCTTCTCCGCCTCCGTGACGAAGGGCTTCAGCAGGAGCGTCACGTCGAATCCTTGAGCCTGGGCCTCAGAAACCGCGGGTCTCTCCTTGTAGCTGTAGAAGCCTTCCCCGGATTTTCTGCCCAACTTTTTTAATTGGTAGAGCTCAACTATGTGCTTATCCGGGGTGTAAGCGGGGCCCAGTTTCTCCTCGAATACCCTGAGGATGTCGTGGACTATGTCGAGGCCTATGAGGTCGCTCAGCATGAATGGGCCCATGGGCATCCCTGCCTTGTGCTGCATCGCTGCATCGATCTGCTGAACGCTGTACTTGGTTAGGAGCTTGGCTGCCTCGTTGAGGTAGGTGATTAGGACTCTGTTGACTATGAAGCCGGGGGAATCCCGCTTTACGTGAACAGGGGTCTTACCCATTTTTACAGCTAGCTCCATGACGGCTTCCACGGTCTCAGGGCTGGTCTTTGCTCCCTGGTTGACCTCCACCAGCTTCATCAGAGCAGGCGGGTTGAAGAAGTGCATCCCGATGAAGCGGCCGGGGACGGGAATCACCTCGGCTATCTCTGTGATGCTGAGGCTACTGGTGTTGCTGGCCAGTATGGAGTCCTTCGGCGCCTTGGAGGCTACCTCCTTCCAGACACTGTGCTTGATGCTCATCTTCTCAGGTATGGCCTCCACAACGAGCTGGACGTCCCTGACGGCCTCATCCAGGTCCACGGTGAACCTGATACGGCCCAGGGTCGCCTTCATCTCCTCTGGGCTCATCCGCCCCCGCTCCACCAGCTTCCCGAGGCTGCCGCGGACGCCCTCCTCAGCCTTAGCTAGGAACTCCTGAGCGATGTCCCTGACTGTGACGTTGTACCCGGCGGCCGCAGCGACCTGAGCTATGCCGTGCCCCATGACGCCGGCTCCGAGGACAGTCACTCTCTGAACGTGATCAGCGTGCATAATGCTTCAAACTGGTTATCAGGCTCTGGGTTTATAGCGTTTTTCGGGTGGCAAAGGCTTTAACCCTCCCGTGGCTAATTTGCGGCTAGAACTGTTATGAGGCAGATCGTTCTGCTGAAGGACATCCCGGACCTGTCTGAGATCAAGATAGACTCGGAGACCCGGGTGCCCAGGCTGGAGGGTGTTAAGCGCAGGATCAGCGACGTGGATAAGAGGGCCTTGGAGGCGGCCATCAAGATCAAGGAGTCGGCAGGTGGCGAGGTCTTGGCCCTGTCTATGGGGGACGAGAAGACCAGGACCAGCATGCTGGAGGCTCTGGCCATGGGCGCCGACGCAGCCTACGTCGTCGACGAGCCCAGGTTCAGAGGACTAGACACAAACGCCACGAGCAGAGTCTTAGAGGCGGCTGTAAAGAAGATAGGTGGATACGATCTTGTCCTAGCGGGCGAGATGACCTTGGACAGCCTGAGCAGCGCGGTGGGGCCAAGGCTCGCTGAGCTCCTGAACCTACCGCAGCTCACTTACGTGAAGGAGTTGAGAGTCGAGAGTGGTAGTGTCCGCGCCGTCAGGGACATGGAGGACATGGACGAGGTGGCTGAGGCTAAGCTACCCGCCCTCGTAACCGTGGTAAGGGAGATCAATGAGCCCAGGATACCCAGCCTCATGAACATCATGAAGGCCAAGAAGAAGCCTCAGACCGTATGGACGGCGTCGGACCTGGGCCTGAACCCCGACGAGGTGAAGTCGATGAGCTACGTCAGGGTATTGGGCGTAAAGGCGCCGAAGGTGGAGCGAAAGCAGATAAAGGTGGAGGCCGACACCGTGGAGGAGGCGGCCGCTAAGCTGGCCCGTTACCTGGTCGGGGAGGGGGTCCTGAAATGAGGTTCCTGGTTTACAGCGAGGAGCCCGAGGTGAGCTTCCAGCTTCTTGGCCGGGCGAAGACCTTGGCTGACAGGACCGGCGGAGAAACCGTTGCGTTAACCACGTTGGACCCGGCGCCCTGTTTCAGCCACGGAGCCGATAAGGTTGTCAAAGTGGATGGCATTGGCGACTACGACGTCGAGTCTTACCGGAGTGCCTTGGTTAAGGTTATCTCTGTGGTGAAGCCCAATGTAGTGCTACTGGGTGCCACAAGGAGAGGTAAAGCTCTCGCGCCAAGGGTCGCCGCCGCTCTAGGTGTTGGGTCCATGGCTGAGTGCACCTCCGTTGACGTCGTTGACGGCGAGGTCATCGTCGAAAGGCTAACCTACGGCGGCTCCACGATCGCCAAGGAGACCTGCAGCAGCAGCCCCATAATGATCACAGTTCCTCCCAGGACGTATGAGAAGCTTGAGCCTGTGGAAAGGTCCGGCGAGGTCGTTAAGCTCAGAGTGGAGGCGCCCGAACCCAGAGTCAAGGTGGTCGAGAGGAGACCCAAGCCCAGAAGCAACGTCGACCTGGAGAGCGCGTCGATAATAGTGTCAGCTGGTCGAGGCTTCAAGTCCAAGGAAGATCTGAGGCTGCTTGAGGAGCTGGCCCAGGTGCTAGGGGCCCAGATAGGGTGCACCCGCCCGATTAGCGCGGACCTGGGCTGGATGGACCAGTGGGTGGGGATAAGCGGCAAGAAGGTGAAGCCGAGTCTATACATAGCCTGTGGCATAAGCGGCACGATCCAGCACGCGGCTGGCATCAGGGACAGCCAGATCATCGTGAGCATAAACAGCGACGAGTCGGCCGGAATCCACGGCCTCAGCGACTACAGCATCGTCGGCGACCTGTACAAGGTTGTCCCGGCGCTCACGAAGGCTCTGAGGGAAAGAGCCTAAGTTTTTTCATCTACTCCCGCCTACTTCGTATCATGGTTCTGGGCGACGACGCTCTTCAGGCCATTAGGGAGGCCGCCGCCATCGTCGTCGACTCCAGCTACGTCACGTGCCTCACGGGGGCGGGGATAAGCGTGGAGAGCGGCATAAGGCCGTTCAGGGGGCCAGGGGGCCTGTGGACTGAGAAGGGTGAGCCACCCATGGACGGGTACCAGAGGTTCCTCCGGGACCCCAAGGCGTACTGGGAGCGCCGCATACGGGACGCGGGCGAGTTCGGAATCAGCATAATGGGGGCTAGACCCAACCCGGGGCACCTCGCCTTAGCCGAGCTGGAGAGGATGGGTGTCCTCAGGTGGCTCATAACCCAGAACATTGACAACCTTCACCTGGCGGCGGGGAGCAGGAACGTGCTTGAGATACACGGCAACAGCACGTACCTGCGGTGCGTTGAGTGCTCGTTTAGGCGGCCAGTGGCCGAGTTCAATTTGGAGGAGGTTCCCCCCAGGTGCCCAGAGTGCGGCGGGATAGTGAAGAGCGACACAGTGATGTTCGGTGAGCCCATACCGGCGACGGTGCTCAGCAGGTGCTTCGAGGAGGCGGGTAAGAGCGACTGCATGATCGTGGCGGGGACCAGCGCCACGGTGACCCCCGCGGCCAACCTGCCCATCATCGTGAAGAGGGGCGGCGGGAGGCTGGCGGAGTTCAACGTCAGGAGCAGCGAGATCAGCTGCATCTGCGACGCCAACGTCTATGCGCCTTCTGGGGAGGCGCTCCCTGCACTAGTTTTAGAGCTGAAAAGGATCACTTGATCTCCTGCGAAGGAGGAAAACGATTACGGCTGCCCCGGTCAACAGGGCAGCGGCAGGATACCCAGGTACTTGAAAACCTTCTTCTCGGGGTTCGTCTACTTCTTCTATCCTGAAATCGGGCTCTAGCTCACTCCACTCCCACGTGTCTGGGTCGAGCTTCCAAGTGTCTCCGAAGTGGTGGTAGCTGTTGTTAACGCCGCCGAAGAGTATGAAGCAGTCGTCACCGGTGACATACACCATGTCCGATATAAGACGGGCTGGCGGACCATTCCCTGGTGCCAGGCTCCAGCTGTTTTCTTCGAGGTCGTAGACCCAGGTCTCGTTTCTCGCTCCCTCGCTGTATCCACCACCGAATACAGCCAGACGCGTATGTTCAGGGCTGTAGGCCATGGCGTGCCAGTATCTACCCATGGGTCTACCGGTGCTGTTTGCCTCCACCCATGTGCTATCCTGAGGATCGTAAAACCAGATGTCTTCAACAAATTCCCGTGACGTGGGGGAGCGCAGGTGGCCTCCGTAGAGGATAGTTCTTCCTGTGTCAGGGTCGTTCTCAAGGGCCTGACCATACATTCTCCCCGGGTCGCGCCCCGTCTCGGCCTTCTGCCACGTGTTCTCTTGGAGGTCGAAGACCCAGGTGTCGTGTTGTAGGCCCGTGCTGCGGCCCCACCCGCCATACATGATGAAGACCACGTTGCGGGAGTCGTACGTCATGTCGAAGTCGCTTCTGCCCTCAGGAGAGCCATCCGTCTCCACTCTTGTCCACGTGTCTGTGTCGCAGTCGAAGACCCAGGTGTCGCCTAGTCTGCCCGTTGGATCAACCCCGCCGAACAGCAGTACCTTGTTATAGTCGCTGCTGTACGCCATCGCGTGTTCCCCTCTGGGACTCGGTCCTTCGACCGGAAGCTTCGTCCAGGTGTTCTCACTGAGGCTGAGCACCCAAGTGTCGTCATAGTAGACCCGTTCGTGGTTGACTGTGTTGCCGCCGAAGAGGATGATCCTGTCGTTGCCTGAGTCGTAGACGAGACGGTGCCCGGTCCGGGGCGATAACGTGGCACTGGCTTCTTGTGCATGCACCGGATGAAACCCTAGCAGAATAATTATCACGGTGAGGGCTTTCACGGTACTCGGCATAGTCGTTTATTGCTGGTTGACCTGATTTAACAGGTGCTCAACACCGTTGTTTCGGTGTACAGATTGTTCATAAAAAAAGGGTTATGAGAGTTTCTTCCGCGTCCAGTCTGCCACCTCCTTACAGTTGGCGAACCAGACGTCTCCCTTCTCCTTAGCGTCAACCAATAGCTTTTCCAGCATTTTGAGTCGGCTTATCCTGCCTATACACTGGGGGTGACATGTTAACCCGAAGTATCGGCCTAATTCGTATATGCCGTCCCACTCTGGTTTCCAGATGTCCCAAACTTGTTTTGTGGACATTCTATTAGTGTCGAAGTGGGGCCAGTCGTCCAGTAACCATTCTACGGGTAATTCCACAAGATTAGTTTCTTTGCCTCTCCATTTTAGCACATACGGCATATCATTATCCATAAAATTCGAGTCGTACTTGAAACCGAGTTCTTGGAGAAGGTCAAGAGTTCTGTCACTTATCAGCCAATATGGAGCCCTGAAACCCTCCGGTTTAACCCCCAGTTTCTTAAAAGAAGCCATAGATTTCTCGAAGACGCCGCGCTCACTCTCCATGCTGATTTCAGCAAGACGCTCATGAAGATAACCATGAGCGCCCATCTCATGTCCTCTGCTGATTATCTCCTCGCAGCTTTCTGGGAATTGGTCTATGGTCCACCCAGGGGTAAAGAATGTGGCCTTGATCTCGTGCTTATCCAGCAGATCCAGGATGCGGTCTATAGCCACGTTAGGGGCGAACCTTCCTCTACTCTGGGCCACTATGTCGAGCGGAGCCCTCCACATTAACGCGCTGTTTGAGTCATAATCAAAACTTAGGTTAAAACATGCTTTGTATCCTTTGGGCCAGAAACTCATTTCGTCACCGTGTATCTGGAGAGCTGCACCCGTATTTAGAACCCCCGACGGCTCAGTGGTGTGCTACTGAGATTACAGTGGCTGTACAGAACGTACATTTTTTTTGGGTTGCATTTAGCTAACTACCTGGGTCCCCGTTGTCTCAATTTACTGTACCTATCAGACTGACCTGGTCAAATGTTATGGTATGATTGGGCGTGGGAAAGGATGGACTTTTAAGCCCAGCGGACAGAATCTCACTGAGAACCATATGAGCCAAGATAACATTGTGTACATCGGAAAGAAGCCAGTGATGGCCTACGTCATGGCGGTACTCACGACCCTTAACACCCGTAACGCCCAGAGTGTCGAGCTCAAGGCGAGGGGACAATCCATTACTACAGCGGTTGATGTAGCCGAGATAACGAGGAACCGGTACATGTCTGGCCTGTCCAGACCCGTAATCAGGATTGAAACCGAGAAGATGAGTGACGGCGAGCAAACCCGGAACGTTTCTTGTATATCTATAACGTTGAGCAGAGAGGGTGTACAAGAGAAGACTGAGGAGGCCGCGCCAGCTGTTGACGTCAGTAGTATAAAGGGTGTGGGCGCCGTGACGGCCGAGAAGCTGAAGGAGGGTGGGTACGGCTCCGTGGACAAGATCAAGGGGGCGACGGCCGCTGATTTGGCTAAGGCCACAGGCCTCACGGAGAAACAGGCTGAGAACGTCATCAAGGCAGCCAGCGAGCTTCAGGGGTAAACTCCTTAAACAGGTTGCCTAGAACCTTTAGGCGACACACATGAAGGTTCTACAGCTCCACTGCACAGACTTTACCTATAGGGCTATTAAGGAGACTCCCGTAGCTGAGCATCCCCCCTATCCTAAGGAGGGTGAGTACGAGAACGTTCTGGTCTGCTTCACGTGCTACGAGAAATCAGATGAGGGCCGTGAACAGGAGATCATAGGCGCGTACGTGGAGAACATCAAGACAGACACAGGGAGGATAGGGTGCAAGAACGTCCTGATCCACCCCTACGCCCACCTAAGCAACAACCTGGGCAGCCCCAAGAGAGCCAAGCAGTTCCTCGTAGAGCTCACCGACGCCCTGTTGAAGGAGGGCATGGACGCGCACAAGAGCCCGTTCGGCTGGTACAAGACCTTCACCCTGGACTGTAAGGGTCACCCCCTCGCCGAGGCTTTCAGGGAGTACTAGGACACATCTTATAGCCGGCCCAGGTTTGCTTTACCATGAGGATTCTTGACCAGCGAAAACTACGGGGTGTGCGGAGTCTACTGTGGGCAGTGCCCCAGCGGTAACGGCAGAGTCAGGCATGCAGCTGGGGAGATCAAGAGGCTCGTAGACACCACCAGGTACGAGTGGCTGGAGGAGGCGGAGAAGTCCTTCAGCTTCAGAGAGTTCAGGAAGGGCCTGGAGTGGTTCGCTCAGGCTCAGTGCCCCGGCTGTTTACGCGGCGGCGGCGCACCGTGTACCAACCGGGGCTGCGCCAAAAATAGGGATGTAAAGAGCTGCTTGGAATGCGGAGAGTATACATCTTGTAAGAACACGGAGTACCAGCGGGAGTGGTACCCCTTCGTCTTGGATAACTACGAAAGGGTTCAAGATATTGGATTAGAGAAGCACCTTGAGGAGGAGGAGCAGCGAGCACGCGCGGGCGTCAGCATAATGAGCCACCTGGAGCGCCGCTGCTGCAAAGAGGTGAAGCTGGGCTAAGGCCACACCTTACCCGGGTTAAGTATTTTGTTCGGGTCGAAGGCCGCCTTCACGCCCTTCATCAGCTCCACCTGAGCGTGTCCCACCTCCCGCTCCAAGTATTGCTTCTTTGTGTAGCCGACGCCGTGTTCACCTGACACTGTGCCGCCCATCTCTAGGCTCATGTCTATGAGGTCGCTCAGGGCTCCCTCCATGCGGTTCGGCCACTCCTCGGCGGGCGTGTCATCATGTTTGATGATGAAGTAGTGGAGGTTGCCGTCCCCGGCGTGGCCCACGGGCACAAGCGTCACCCCGTGCTTCGCCCCAATAGCGTTGGCTCTCTCGATGTACTCCGGTATCCTGCTCCTCGGGATGCAGATATCCGCCTCGTCCAGTGTGTAAATGCTCATGTAGGCGTCAAAGAGGCACTTCCGGGCCTCCCATATCTGCTGCTGACGCTGCGCCGTGTCGGCCACGTAGGCGTCCACCGCGCCGGCCTCCAGGCACACCTCGCCCGCCGTCTCCAGCTGCCTCTCAAGCTCCTCCTTGCTGTTGGACTCCACTGCGACTATGAGGTACGCGGGGTGGCTGTTGTCGGGCATCTTCTTATCGAGGTACTTTTCAGCCGTGAACACGGCGTGCTGCGGCATATATTCTAAGCCGAAGGGAACGATCTTCTGCCTGATGATCTCCCTCACCGCCTTAGCCGCGTCCAGCGTGGACATGAAGGGCGTGAATACGAGGGCAGTGAACTTGGGTTTAGGTATCAGGCGGAGTATGGCTTTGGTGACTACGCCTAGGGTCCCCTCGCTTCCGATGAACAGGTCTATGAGGCTGTATCCGGTGCTGTGCTTGACGTGTTTACCCTGCACGTTGATGACCTCGCCGCTGGCCAGCACCACCTCTAGGCCGTTGACGAAGTCCCTTGTCACCCCGTACT
>CAZAKG010000012.1:0-34585 GCA_964485755.1 uncultured Candidatus Bathyarchaeia archaeon
AGATTAAAAAGGGCAGAGTCCGTTGTTTCAGAATCTTTTGAGGTTTTAACAATGTAAACATAAAATAGAATAACGAAACAAACATGATAATAATATTGTATACTACTATAACTTGCGAAAAGATGCCTATATCAGCGTACACTTGATTATAGTTTAGAACAGATAAACTTCTCCATATATAATTAGATGGATCACCTAACATCATTTGCACCACAATTATTGATGGCACAAGAGTAATCCCGATGTAAAAAAAGAGGAAATATCTGGCGTTAAAATACAATTCAAAATAATGTACAAGGTATATCGCGAATATCGTAGGCATCAAGTATCCGAACATTGACTGAACCTTGTAGAAAAATAATACGTCAGGAGTATGCTCCGAGAGGTTCTGCAGAATATACATGAAAGTCCAAAGAGAACCATGCAGAATCAGCACGCCCCCCACCTTCGACCCAGGCATCCTCCTCCTAAATAAGGCATAAAACCCCGCAATCGCAGACACTATACAACTTACGAACAACATATACCGATAGTCATATAGCATCATGCCGGTCTTCCCGCACTATTTTTTATTCGAATGGGTTTAAAAATATAAATATATTATTTTGTTTAACTACTGTGGACAATTATTCAATATTAAGATTCTATGAAAAATACATCCATTTCTTTAATATAATTCTCATTATTCGTACTTTAACGTGAACGCTGATTACAAGATTCTATTGGTAGATGATGACGAGAATCTTTTATGGGCTTACAAAATGGTATTATCCGATGAGGGATTCAAGGTTGATACCTCTACCGATCCTGAGAAAGCCTTAGAGAAGATCAAGTCTGAGCAGTTTAACGTATTAATCCTTGATTACATGATGCCTAAAATGAAGGGGGACGAGTTGGCTAATATGATTTTTGCGTTAGATAAGTCTGCCAACATCATTTTCTTAACAGGTTATTCCGAATATGATGTTTATATGAAAATGGTCGGGAATATGGATAATCTGATATTATATAAACCTATATCTGGCAAAGACTTGATCAATGCAGTTAACTCAAAAATCAGACAAGCGCAAAGTGTTGTGGATAATGTTCATGACACAAGTGCGCGTACTGTCGACTATACCATTCATCCGGTAAAGTAGATCAGAGATTTCAAGGCGACTGTTCTGGTCTTTTGGTCTTGTTTTTATTCTGTGGCTGCACTGGTTCACCCATGTACAGCTTCGTGGACGCCTTCAGAGACAACCAGACAGCGAGGAAGCTCACCAAATACATAGAGCAGCTAGCCGACCCCGCACGCACCTACAGGATCGTCCACGTCTGCGGCACCCACGAGGACACCATCACCAAGTACGGCATACGAACCATGCTACCCAAGAACGTCGAGGTACTCATGGGCCCAGGCTGCCCCGTATGCACCGTCCCCCCCAACAGGATCACCACAGCCATACGCCTGGCCGAGCAGGGCCACACAGTCACAACCTACGGCGACATGATGCGAGTACCAGCAGGAGACACAAGCCTACAGGACGCCAAGGCCCGCGGCCACGACGTACGCATAGTCTACAGCATCCACGACGCAGTAAAGATGGCGGAGAAGACGGAAAAGCAGGTCATCCACTTCGCCGTAGGCTTCGAGACCACAGCCCCAACAACCGCCTCAGAGCTGGCCGCAGGCCCGCCGCCCAACTTCAGCGTCTACAGCGCCCACCTACTCATCCCCCCGGCCATGGCCGCCCTCATGGAGCTCGGCCTCACCCAGGTAGACGGCTTCATAGACCCAGGCCACGTATCCACAATCATAGGCGAACAAGGCTACAAGCAGGTATCCGACCGCTTCAAGGTCCCCCAGGTCATCGCCGGCTTCGAGCCCCTCGACATCCTCTTCAGCGTAGCCATGATCCTCAAACAGATCAAGGAAGGCCGCGGCGAGATCGAGAACAGCTACCGCCGAGCCGTCAAACCCGAGGGCACCCCACGCGCCCTCAAACTCATGGACACAGTCTTCGAGACCGTGGACGCCCCCTGGAGAGGAATAGGAGTCATACCCAAGTCCGGCCTAAAAATCCGCGACGAGTACGCCGACCACGACGCCACCGCCAGGTTCCCCGTCCAAGAAGAGGAGTCCTACGAGATGCCCAGCGGCTGCCGCTGCGGCGACGTACTACGAGCCATAATCTACCCCTGGCAGTGCCCCCTATACAACACCGCATGCACCCCAGACAACCCAGTCGGCCCATGCATGGTCAGCCACGAAGGCAGCTGCTACATCTCAGCCCGCTACGGAGTAGAAACCAGGTGATCCGAGCCACCATCACAGCCCACGGACACGTCCAAGGCATAAGCTACCGCGCCAACGCCAAACGAAAAGCCCAGCAGTACGGCATCACAGGCTACGTCGCCAACCAGCCAGACGGCTCAGTGGAGATCGTGGCAGAGGGCGACCCGGACCTCATCGAGAGGCTCACAGACTGGTGCCGCCACGGACCCACAGGCGCTCACGTCACCAGACTGGACGTGGAGAAATCGGAGCCCACTCACGAGTTCAGAGACTTCGAGATCAGGCGCTAGAGCACAAAATAATGAGCACACGCCCGAAAAAGTGTACAAGTCACCCGGAGTCAGCCCTCCCCACAATAAAAGGGATTTATCCGCCTCAGAACATTCAACCACTGAATGAGCATCCGCGAGATCGACAGCGAAGGCAGGATCACGATACCAAAGAAAGACCGTGACAGGACATTGAACACCAAGAAAGTCTTGATCCTCAACGTAGGCGACCACCTCAAGATCATACCCCTCCCCCACAAATCATTGGACGACCTCAAGGGCTCGCTCAGCATACCCAAACCCTTCAACGAGATGAGGAAAGAAGCCGAGAAACTCGCAATAAGCGAAGCAAATAGAAAGCAGTCAAGGGCTTCACGGACACCCAAATAATAGAACCGGTAACCCTAGTTGAAAAAATAAATACCACACACAACCGCGTCTAATACCATGGCCAAGGAACACCCGACTCACCCATTCATCGACGAAACCGACCTGACCAACGCGATAGCCGACTCGGAACACATAGCCGCCGGGATAGCGCTGCCCATATACGAGGAGATCCAGCTGAAAAACACCGTGCTCAACCTGGACAGCGTCAAGCGGTACCTCACCCGAGCCGAGAAGATAGCTGTAATGGACTGCAGCTGCCGGACGAAGCGCAGACACTGTGAGCACCCAGTTGATAATTGCCTGACCCTGAACGACGCCGCCGACAAGTTCGTGAAAAACGGCTCCGCACGCGAAGTCTCCGTCGAGGAAGCCCTGAAGACTGTCGAAGAGGCCCACAGGGCCGGGCTGGTACCGATGGCCTACATCAGGACGGACACGCCGAAGCCCGAAGGCGTCAACTTCATCTGCAACTGCTGCTCCTGCTGCTGCAGCGCACTCGGCGTGAGCCTGAAGCTCGGAAAGAACGTCCACCTGCTGAAGTCCATCGCGACGACCACGACGGACGCCTCAAAGTGCACCTCATGCGGAGCGTGCGTGGATAGATGCCACTTCGGCGCCAGGAAGGTCGTCGAGGGGAAACTCGAGTACGATAAAGACCTCTGTTTCGGGTGCGGACTCTGTGCGAGCGTCTGCCCGAGTAAGGCCATTTCCTTGATACAATTACTTTAAAGATTGGACCCCATGGCCCTATCCATCTATAACGCTTATAAACTGCGTAAAGTATAAAATATTGAGCATATGCCCAAAAAATTAGACTTCATCACCCCGACCCTCATGAAGACACTCACCGTCTTCATGGAAGACCCCCTCCGAGAGCGCCACGAGAGAGAAGTCATGAGAGAGGCGAAGGTCAGCAAGGGCTCAGCCAACAATATTTTGAGGCGACTAACTGAATATGATTTCTTGATCAGAGAAAGAAAAGGGAGGATGGTCTTCTACAGGCTCAAAACAGGCGAACCCACGGTCAGGCAACTCAAGGTCCTCGCCAACATCTACGCCCTGAAGGAACTGGTGGACCAGCTGAAGCAACACACCAGAAAGATAGTGATGTTCGGCAGCTGCTCCCAAGGCACCGACGTCAAGGAAAGCGACGTAGACCTCCTCATAATCAGCCTTGACAAGGAGCCGGTAAAAAGGATCGTAAGTGCCTACAACCAGAGAAACAATAAGAGGATCGCCGCGATAACCCTCGACACAAACGAATATATCCAACTTACACAAGAAGATAAACCGTTACATGAAAATATAGAAAGGGGCATCGCACTGTGGGAGATGGAGTGAGCTCAGAGTTCGAGAGGCTGAAGGCCGACAGGAAGCTGACCAGAGAACGGATAACCAGAGCCATGATCGAGAAAGAAGTAACAGCTGCCCAATCAGACCTCCAGGACGCACGAGACTCCCTTAAATCCGCGAAGCACAAGTGGGCCACCATCCAAGGCTACTACTCCATGTTCCACAGCGCCAGAGCACTCCTCTACAGCAAAGGATACAGGGAGAAGAGCCACCACGCACTACTGGTGGCAATCAGAGAGCTCTTCTCAAAGGAGCTTACGCCCACCATTATCGATAGATTCGAGGACGCCATGAACCTCAGGCAAGAAGCTGACTACGGCCTCAAGTTTTCCCCAACAGGCGCCAAGGTAGTAATTGAAGGCGCAGAGGAGTTACTGAGCGCCACCAAAGCTATTCTTAGTATAAAATGAAGACTATTCGGAGAAGGCTCATTCGCCTGCCTTGAGGCTCTCCTTGAGCACCATGAGCGCCTGGACGCGGGCGTGGTCCTGACGTGCGCCAACACGCTGCTCCTTGGCCAGGTGCCACGTTACAGGGGCACCGTCACGTCCCTCAACTCGGCGGCGACCCAGCTGGGCGTGGCCCTGGGGGCGGCTCTCGGCGGCGTCGCACTGAGCCTCATTGGCTGGGGCGCCGTGGGCGTCATATACGGAGCGATGCACCTCGTGGCCGCCGCCATCTACAGCAGAGTGCAGGACGGACAGGAAACGTAATTCCTGGGGAGTCTCGGCTATTACCCGGTCAGGGCACCCTCCCAGGCTCCTTGATGAGGAAGAGCACGATGGCCACGGCGAGGACCTCCACCGCGGCGCCCAGGTAGAAGGGATAGACAGGGTCCACCTGGTATAGGTACCCGAACAGTGCGGCTGAGGGCACCATGGCCAAGTTCCTCAGGGTCCCCATGAGCCCCATGACCCTGCCCCTCCTGTCCTGGGGGATGAGGTCCGCCTGAAGGGCGCTGTAGGCCGGGAATCGCAGCGTGTTGCACACCATGAATGAGACGAACGCCAGGGCCATCATGGTGAAGCCCTTCACATGACCCAGGGCTAGGAGAACAGGCGTCGAGAAAAGGTAGGCCAGCAGCAGGCTCCTCCTCCGTCCAAAGCCGTCCACCAGCCTACCGACGGGCAGCCCTAGGAGCAGCATCACCACTGTTCCCATGCTGGTAATGAGGCCCCACTGTAGCCCAGACACGCCGGCGGCGTCCGACGCGTACAGCGCTAGATACAGGCTGAACAGTGGGTTCTCGAAGCTGAAGAGGAGCAGGAAGGCGGCGAGGAACCATATCTCTCGCCCCATTGAGGTCCATGCCCCCCTTATGGAGCCCAGGCTGAGCCTGAAGGCAGGCCAAAGGTGCCTGGCCCTCAGCTCCTCGGCGTCCGGCACGGTTTCTTTCAGGTACCTCCACCTGATGCCTGCCACTAGCAGCGCTAGTGAGAAGACCGTGGCGTACACCACCCTCATCCCGGGGACTAGGCCCAGGCTCTCCACCACCCACCCGCTCAGGGCCGGGGCGAACAGGTAGGGCAGCCCAGGTAGCACGTAGACCGTGATGTAGCCGAGGCCTCTCTTTCCCGGAGGCATGCTGTCAGCCTCAATCGCCTCCAGGGCGGGCTGGTAGATGTGGCTGAGGCCCGAGACGACCACCGCGACCGCTATGAGCCTCCAGTCTGGGGCGAAGACATAGAACCCGTAGCTGAGAGCCGCGAAGAACGTGAAGATCACTATGATCCTCCTCCTGCCGTGCCTGTCCGCGATGTAGGCACCGGGCAGCCTGATGAGGGCTAGGATGACTGAGCTCAGGGAGGTGAGGAGGCCCAGCACCAGGGGCGAGGCCCCCAGCTCCCTGATGTAGAGGCTCCTGAAGGGCTCGTAGAGGCCTGAGACGAGGCCGAAGACCGTGTAGCTCGCCACCAGCACCAGGAGGTTCCCCCTGAGGAAGCCGAACTCCCGTCGTATGGACTCCACGGCCACCGCCTTTCAGCAATCAGGGGAGGGCAGGCTCTATATACTTATCCGCGCGCCGGAGGCGCACGACCGGCCCCGGAAAAACAATAGTGTGGGTGAAACCGCGTGTCTGCCTCAGGGCGCCTTCCGAGGGGCCGGGAACCAGCCGCCTAGACGCTTCTCAGCTTCTCTAAGCAGCCCGGAGTCGTGGACTCCGAACAAGCCGTTCCCCATGGAGATGTAGGCCGCCTTCTGCACGTCGCACCCCGTCACGTGGTTAAGGATCGCGTCAAGCTGGGCGACGCCTTTGCTCACACCGACATCCCTGGTGAACGGGCTTGATACGTCGCCGCGGGGGGCCTCGAAGACCCCAACGAGCTCGAAGAGGCTCCCGTAGACCTTGTTTATGTCTAAGATGCTCTTGGCCAGCCTCCTGTTCCCTCTGCCGTGCCACCAGGCCCTCACAGGGTCGGGTATGAGGCCGAACATGTTCTTCATAGTGAAGCTCTGGTACCCCTTGCGCTTACTCAGGCTGACGAGGCCCGATCCGCGGTGCCTGAACAGCTTCTCAGGGACGAAGCCGTACAGCTTCTCGGTGAAGGCGGAGGGATACTTGGACTCAACGGCTTCCTTCACGATCTTCGGATCAGCTATCCGCCCCGACCAGATCTCATCAGTCACGTTGACGTACTCGATGCCATTATCATTGAAGAAGTCGGTGAATCCGTGTTTCTCCAGGAAGGCGCGCTCCTCCTTCATGAGGTGGCTCCAGTGAGGCCCATCTATGAAAAATCCCCAATCGGCGCGCTGGCGAATCAGCCACGTCCAGCCCTTGCCCTCAAGCAGCCAGCTCCAGTCGACCTCCTTGTCGTCTACAGTGAATTTTAGGCCATTCGGCTCAAGTATTCTTGACCTCCAGAGCTGGTGGCCCTCGGTTACGATGATCTTGCCCTTGGCTGCCTCGGCGACGCAGCGTAGGGCTTCAAGGTTCCTAGGGGAGTTATCCTCTACCCCAACCCAATCCGCCTTAACTATGAGTGGATCTGAGTCGGGTAAATTCTTCTTGAGGAGCTGTGTGAAGTTATTGTGGGTGTCGACCCTCGAGAATGTGGAGTCGCCTATGCGAAGCGTAGAAGCCATGGAACAATAAGATTATTCATTTCTGTTAAGGTTTACGAACGCGCCTGATCCTGAAGCTGGAATGTAAATTAGGGGGTTTGGTTTAGGAAAAAGGGTTAGCCTACGACCTCGGCGAGGGCCACCAGCATCTCGTCGATGCTCTTCTCGGGTATCCAGCCCATATCGACCCTGAACGTGGTGTCCTTCAGTGTGCCGTAGCCCTGGGCCAGCTCGAAGCCCTTGCCCCTTATGGCCTTGTACAAGTCGGGGTCGCCCATCTTCCCGGGAGCGTTTATGCAGCTGACGGTGGGGCTCTCCGAGCCCTTCACCGGGTACGTGCTGAGGCCCAGCTTCTCGATGCCCCTCCTGATCGGCGATGAGGATAAAAACTTGTAGCCCTAAGGGGAACCCATGGAGCCGCGCGAGCTAAAGGGTGAGGAAGCATCCAAGACCATCATCGACATCCTGAGGAGGGCGGGCCGGCCCCTGTCCACAAGGGAGGTCCAGGCTGAGACCCAGAAGCTCCTCGTCCGCTGCCCTGACTCCACCATAGTGTTCCTCAACAGGCTCAGGCAGAGCGGAGCCATCCACGGCGAGCGCAGCAGGGAGGCCCGCGGCTGGGTCTGGTGGGTGGACTAGATCCAGCTGAAGGTACGCTCGCACTTTTCGAGGATTCTCACGAACTGGTCGTAGTTGACGGCCTGCACCTCGTCCAGGGGTGAGTCGAACTCGGTCTCCACGGTGATGAGGGACGCGAAGCGGCTCAGCCTGGCGATGAGCTCACGATCCGATGTGTGGTGGGTTCCTTTCCCCGTGAAGAGGATGGTCACCCGGCCCTCCCTGCTCATCTCCTCGGCCAACCTGAACGCCGTCTCGTTGTGGGCCCTGCTAATCACCACGAGCGTCTCCATCATGTTCCCCCTAGAAGCTGGTTATTGTGCTGCACCGCTTAGCCATCTCCGCTAATTCATGGAAATCGACGAGGGTGACGTTTATCTCGGGATCCAAGTCGGCCTCAGTGTAGCCCTTCCACTCGAGGCTCTCCCTGAGGGCGTAGACGCCGGCCAGGTCCGACATTACCTTCAGGTAGTCCTTCAGGCTGCTCTTGTAGAGGGCCTCGGGGCGCAGTATCTCTACGCCGTCGTCAACGAAGACCAGCCTCGGTGGGTAGTCCATCCCCAGCATGGCGGCGGAGAGCCGGAGCCCCTCCTCGACCCTGGCCCCGGGTATGAGGCGCTTCCGCATGATGAGCATCGTCTCCCCCATAGGCTCACCCCATGAACAGCGTCCTGTCGCACTCCTGCATCAGCGTCACCACCTCGGCCAGGCTGGTCACCCTGGCCCCCTTCACCATGTCCTCCTGCTTTACGCCGCTGTACTCGCAGGCCGTGACGCAGGCCAGCATCTCGGCCCCGAGGTCGCGGAGGACGTTGTGCTCCAGGAGCAGCTTCACCGACTCCTCGTTGAAGAACACGGTGACCCTGTGCCGCCTCTTCTTGGCGGCTTTGACGACGCCCCTCATGTGCCTGAGCATCCGCGGGTTGGAGATTATGAGCAGGAGGTGCAACGTATCGCCGCCCATGAATCTAGGTTTCCCCCGCTTAACGGTTTCCATTGTTCAATGGACTAGAACAGTGGCGGCGGGGTGTTCAAATGCCTAGGATTATAACGGCTTAGCACCACGGTAGGATCAGTGAAATGTGATGCTTCCAACCATGCATGTGTCCTTTGACACAAAGAAGCTGGTCAGCTTCGCCCTGGTGGCCTTCATGTTCGGCGGCCTCCTGGGCACCGCCCTCTGGAACTATGGGGGCGTATACGTGCCCACCCTCAGCCAGGGCCTGGGCTTCGGAAACATGCGCCAGTTCGCTAGTGTGGACGAGCTCAAGGAGTACCTTGAGGAAAGGTCAAGTTCCGGGGTCATATACTGGGAGGACGCCCGCGGCTTCCCCACGTTTGGGGTTGTCAAATCCGCCCAGTCCGCCTCGTCTGCAGAACTTGTGGTCGTACCATCCTCTGGAGCGACTGGAACGATCATTGACTACTCATCCACCAATATCCAGGTGGAGGGCGTGGACGAGGCTGATGTGGTGAAGACCGACGGCGAGTACGTCTACATAGTCAGGGACCGCACCGTCATCATAGTGAAGGCGTACCCTGCAGAGGAAGCCGGGATCGTCCACAGGCTCAACGTGAGCCAGCCCGTCAGCGACATCTACGTCTCCGGCGACAAGCTCGTCGTCTTCAGCTACATGCCCAGGTTCTGGCACTACGACGAGGCCGGCAGGACCATCGCACCGGACAAGGAGAGGGCCCGCGTCACAGTCTACGACATAAGCGACAGGTCCAGCCCCTCTAAAGAGCGCGACCTGTCCGTGGACGGCTACCACTACGACAGCCGCCTCATAGGCGAGTACCTCTACTTCATAATAACCAGCGGCGCCTACCTGGACGACGACGAGGTGGTGCTCCCAGTCATAAGGGACGGCAAGACCTGGTGCGCAGTCCAGGCCGAGGACATCTGGTACCCCAACGCCACCCGGGGCTGGATGAACTACTACACGGTCACCTCGGTGAACATCCAGGACCCAGAGTCCCAGATGAGCTCAGAGACGTTCCTCCTAGACGGGGGTACAACCCTCTACGTGAGCCTCGACAACATGTACATAGTGGGCCAGAGGTGGTGGGGCGAGGACTCCGAGATAACCAAGATAGGGATCAGCGGCGGCTCGATAGTGGGCCGGGGTAACGCCACGGTGCCTGGCTACGTCCTCAACCAGTTCAGCATGGACGAGCACGAAGGCTACTTCAGGGTCGCCACCACCAGCCGCAGCTGGAGGACCGGCGCAGAGGGCAACAACGTGTACGTCCTAGACGAGAACATGAAGACCGTGGGCCGCCTGGAGAACCTGGCCCCCGGCGAGGAGATATACTCGGCGCGGTTCATGGGGGACCGCTGCTACCTTGTCACATTCAAGAAGGTGGACCCCCTCTTCACCATAGACCTCAGCGACCCCGAGGAGCCCCGCGTGCTGGGCAAGCTCAAGATACCCGGCTACAGCGACTACCTCCACCCCTACGACGAGAACATACTCATAGGCGTGGGCAAGGAGACGGAGGAGGCCAAGGAGGGCGACTTCTCCTGGTACCAGGGCGTGAAGATCAGCCTATTCGATGTCAGCGACGTGGAGAACCCCCGTGAGCTGGCCAAGATAGAGATAGGTGACAGGGGCACTGACAGCCCCGCACTGTACGACCACCACGCCTTCCTATTCAGCAGGGAAAGGAACCTGCTGGTCATCCCCGTACTGGAGGCTCAGATCGACGGGGGAGACTTCAGCGGCACGGTGCCCGCCAACTTCTACGGCGAGTACGTGTACCAGGGCGCCTACGTGTTCAGCATAAGCCGGGACGGCATAGAGCTGAGGGGCAGGGTCACCCACATAAGCGACGACAGCTTCATCAAAAGCGGCTTCTGGTTCGAGTCCGAGTACAGCGTCGAGCGAAGCCTCTACATAGAGGACAACCTGTACACCATAAGCAGGGGCATGCTCAAGGTCAACGACCTGGGCACCCTTGAAGAGATCGTATCCGTGGAGTTGGGTGAGGGCTAGTGGCCGAGGCTAAACGCATCTACGGCAAGACCCTGGACGTTTACCTCTGCATCCTGACCAAAGACAGCGGCGTAGGCGTAAGGGACATCTGGAGGGAGCTGGGCTTCAGCACGCCCAGCCTGGCCCAGTACCACGTCAACAAGCTCCTGGACCTGAGGCTCATAGAGGCCGACTTCGACGGCAAGTACATAGTCAACGACCAGGAGTCCATCGAGGCTCTGCGCAGCTTCCTGCTGCTCCGCGGCATGCTCATACCCCGCCTCACCATATACTCGGCCCTCCTCCTCGGCCTCATGGTGAGCTACGTGAGCTTCTGGCCCTGGCGAGGCGACTTCAGGGACCTGGCGACCCTCTTCATCGGCCTGTTCAGCGCCGTGGCGTTCCTCTTCGAGGCCGTGAAGCAGTACAGGGGCCTCACCTTCATGAAGAAGGAGCCCTAGCGCGCCGGGCATCCGGCCCCGTTCACTAGATGAGGTTCTTGAGCTGCGATAGTACGCTGCGCCCGGCCATGTGCCAGTATATCCTCCTCGTCAACTCGTTCCTGGACAGCATGCCCCTGATCCTCCTGCCCCAGCTCCCGTAGAAGCTCCTGTAGCACTCGTAGAGCTCCTCCTGGACCTCCTTCCTCGTCATGGTCTCTGTGCCCATCACGGCGTGGGCCATGTCGTAGTTGAACAGGTTGTCGTCCTCGATCCACCCCTTCTCCTTGGCCTCGTCGTAGACCTCTGTGCCGGGGAACGGGGTCAGCGCCGTGTATATGATGAAGTCGGGGTCCAGCTCCGAGACGTAGCTCCTGAGGTGCGCGATGGAATCGTGGGTGTCCTCCCTGTCGCCTATTATGAACATGGTGTGGGTGAAGATGTCGTTGGCCTTCAGCAGCCGCACCGCCTCCTTGGCCTGGTTTGGCTCGATACCCTTCCTGTACCTCTCCAGGGTGCCGGGCCTAGGGCTCTCCACGCCCATCATGACCCACTGTAGCCCCGACCTCCTCATCACGGGCAGTGAGTCCTTCGCCTTCACAACGTCGTCGCACCTCATCTGGATGAACCACATGAGGTCGTCGCCGACGTCCCGCTTGAGCAGCTCCTCAGCGAGCTCCGCGCCCCTGCCGCCGGCACCGAAGTTGTCGTCCGTGAGCCAGATGAACCTGCTCCCGAACTCCTTGTAGATGTACTCCATCTCGTCCGCGACCCTCGCTGGGGTCTTGAGCCTCCACATACCGCACCAGTGCCTCCACTGTGTGCAGAAGGTGCACCTGTGAGGGCATCCCCTGCCTCCCTCGACGAGGGCGTACGGGGTGTCCTTGCCAGCCATGGCCGCGAAGTGGTACATTTGGACGGTGTCCCGCACCAGGTGGTACCCGGGGAAGGGCAGGGTGTTCAGGTCCTCTATCAGGGGCCTGTCGGGGTTCACGTGCACGGCGTCGCCGTCCCTGTAGGCGAGCCCCGCAACATCGGAGAGGGGTGAGCCTTCGATCCTGGCCTTAACCAGCTCCGTGAACGTAACCTCGCCCTCGCCCCTCACCACAGCGTCTATCTCAGGATACGTCGCCAAGGACTCCTCGGCCAGGGACGAGAAGTGGACTCCCCCGGTGACGGTGAAGACGCCGGGGTTCGCCTTCTTGGCCAGCTGAAGCGTCCGGGCGGTGAGGTAAGTGTTGCATGTAGCGAGGCTGCTGGACGCCACGATGTCGGCGCCCGAAGCCTCAATGCGCCTGCTCAGCTCATCCCAGCCTATCCGCTTGGCGTTGCAGTCCAGGACCTCCAGCTCCACGCCTGGGAGCTCACGCTCAAGGTATGCTCCCAGCTGGATGATCCCGTAGGGTGGGGGCAGGTACTCGCCCATGATGAACCAGATGTCCTTGGGGGGCTCGACTAGGAGTACTCTCATCCTCCTTGAATTGGGCTCACGCTGATTTAAACCCTCAAGGTAAACAAAAATATTCAAGCCCCTGATTAGCACCCATGGAGATACTCGTCGAGCACGCCCAGTCGGGGAGAGACGCGCCCAAGATAAGCGCCCTCATCAGGGTCTGCAGGGAGGAGAGACGCACCACACTGAACGCGTTCACACCCGAGCAGGAGGAGGCTTACCTACGGAGCATGCCTGACCGCGAGGCCGTGTTTGTGGCCTACGTGGGCGGAGAGTTCGCAGGGTTCGCGGGGGTGTCCCCGAGGTGGGCCTACAGCGAACGCATGATGCACTGTGGAGAGTGCGGAACATGGGTCACGCCCGGGCTCCGCGGAAAAGGGGTGGGCCGGGCCCTGTGGGAGAGGGGCGTCGTACCGTGGTGCAAAGAGAAGGGATTCAGGCATCTGGGGGCCCTAGTGATGGCCCACAACGCGGGCAGCATAACCTTCTACGAGAGGCTCGGGTTCCACGTCTGTGGCTACCACAGGAAGGTCGTAGACTGGGACGGGGAGCTCCTGGACGCCGTGGAGATAGAGAAGATGCTTGACGGGCAATAATGGCTCGATTATTTGCTCCATAAGACGAGTTTGTGATGACGATATCAAAACGATGATTGTTATTACCAGAGATTAATCAATATATTACAGGTCATAGAATACATTTTAGGCATAAATAAAATAACTTGATATTAAAGGGTTAAAAACGCGTATTCAACAAGTATAAAATTCCACTCTGTTAACTAACTATATAGTTTTAATTACTATAACAGCTACTTTCTAATGATCAGAGTTTTTTATATTCAAGCCACTAACAATAACTAGGGATCAAGAATGTACACAGCAGAGATAAGCAGGGGGAACCCGACGTGCTTCCTGTTCCTAATCGACCAGTCAGGATCAATGGAGGACCCCTTCGGCGGCGACACCTCAGGCTCCAAGGCCCACGCGGTGGCCGACGCCATAAACCGGCTACTGCAGAATCTAGTCCTGCGCTGCGCTAAGGCTGAGGGGATAAGGGACTACTTCCACGTTGGCGTGATAGGGTACGGCGCAAAGGTGGGCCCAGCCTTCGGCGGAGACCTGGCCGGGGAGAGCCTCGTCCCGATCAGCGCCATAGGCGACCGGCCTCTGATGATAGAGGAGAGGATGCAGAAGGTGCCCGACGGAGCCGGCGGCGTCGTGGAGCAGGCGGTGAAGTTCCCAGTGTGGTTCGAACCCGTCGCGAAGGGCCCGACGCCCATGAAGCAGGCCCTGAAGAAGGCCGAGGGAGTACTGGCGGAGTGGCTTAACGGTCACCCCGACTGCTTCCCCCCCATCGTGATAAACATATCCGACGGCGAGCCCACGGACGGGGACCCCTCCAGTGTGGCGGAGTCCATGATGCAGCTTGAGAGCAGCGACGGGCACATACTACTGTTCAACCTCCACCTCTCATCCAGCAAGGCTCCCCCCATCGAGTTCCCAGACACCAACGACAACCTGCCGGACGAGTTCGCCCGGCTCCTGTACGAGATGTCCAGCGTACTCCCCGAGAAGATCAGGCTGGAGGCCGAGAGCGAGGGCTTCAAGGTCTCGGACGAGTCCAGAGGATTCATCTTCAACTCCGACATGGTCAAGGTCATCCAGTTCCTGGACATAGGGACAAGAGCTACAAACCTGCGATGAGCATAACCCTACATGAAGCTGATCTCCTCCTTTTTTACCATACCGAAGAAGGGTAGCACGCCCAACGAGAACGAGGACTTCTTCTACCCACACGAGGCGGAGATCAAACGAGACCACCAATCCATGGCCATCGCTGATGGCGCCAGCGAGGGATTTCTGAGCAAACTATGGAGCAAGATCCTGACTATCTCCTACGTCAACTTCGACCGGACAGACCTGGACATCCACCAATTCACGGATTTCTGCATCGACGTCTACGACGACCAGAGAGAAAAGTACATTCAGAGAAGAAATGAGAACAACAACCCCTTGAAATGGTTCGAGGAGAACCTCATGATCAAGGGCTCATTCTCCACCCTACTCGGGGTCACCTTCTTCAACGCGACGCCGGAAGGGGGGTACTGGAGGTCCATCTCGGTGGGGGACTCCTGCCTCTTCCAGATCAGGGAAAGTGTCATCGAGTCCTTCCCTATGGGCGAGTCGTCCTCCTTCGGCAACAGCCCCGACTTGATATCATCGAACCCAGCGTACAACCAGGAACTGGAAACCAAGGTAAAGGTTAAAACAGGCTACTTCCTCTTCGGCGACTCCTTCTACCTGATGACGGACGCCGTAGCCAACTGGTTCATAGCCCAGAATGCGGAGGGGAATAGACCCTGGGCCACCCTCGAGGAGCTCCTCGAGACTGACAGGTTAAAGGACTACGTGAACCAGCTACGGGAAGAAGGAAGCCTGAAAAACGATGACGTGACCATCGCCCGGATTAAGCTGGCGGAGGATTGACCCTTGCCAAAGCCCACGCTGCAGGAGTACCAGGAGGCCATACAACGGCCAGACCTGTGCTTCAAGGACGGCGACCTGAAGAGCGGGAAACCCGTCTCGGGCGTGTTCGGGCTGCCCAAGGTGATATCAGGGGGCTTCGCAGGGGTCTTCCAGATCAAGAAGGGAAACAAGAGCTACGCCGCGCGCTGCTTCCTGCGGGACATCGGGGACATAGAGAAGCGGTACAAGGCGATACAGGATTTCCTCAAACGGAAGAGGACACCCTACTTCGTGAAGTTCGAGTACATTGACCAGGGCATACTCGTGAAGGGGAAGAAGCACCCCATACTAAAGATGGAGTGGCTTGACGGCCAGACCCTGGGGGAATACGTCGAGAAGAACAGACGCAACGGCCAGGCCATGGAGGACATGGCCCAGAAGTTTAAGGAGCTGGTCAGCGAGCTCAAGAAGCGCCGGGTCTCCCACTGCGACCTCCACGACCAGAACATAATGGTGGTAGGCGGAGAGCTGAAGATGATCGACTACGACGCCATGTTCGTCCCGGGGCTCGAAGGCTACCCGGGCAGCGAAGTGGGGCACACCAACTACCAGCACCCCGAGAGGAGACTGGAGGACTTCGGGCCCCACATCGACAACTTCAGCGAGTGGGTCATCTACATCTCGCTCATAGCCCTCGCAAGAAGACCGGACATCTGGGAGGAACTCAGGGGAGGGGACCAGTGCCTCCTCTTCAGGAGCACCGACTACAGCGACCCCGACCACTCTAAGGCCTTCAGGGCCCTCGAGAACATACCGGACGACAACCTGAAGCTATTACTGGACACTTTCAAGGACGCGGTCTACACTTACAACCTCCAGGATATACCCTCCATAGTGGACGAGGGCAAGATCGTTCGCAGGCGGAGGCAGCTGGTGAACGAGGTGGCGAAGATACCGCAGATATCCATGGACGGCCTCGAGGTGACGATGCCCCGGAGAGATAAGTCGTGGATATGGACCAACAAGGAGGTGGAGCGCATGAGCCTACCTAAGAACATGAGGTTTGAGAGGCTGGCCCTGGCCTTCACCCTCCTCTACACCCTCGTGGTCGGTGGCGTCTACGCAGTCTACCAAGTGCCCCTCCCAGAGCTGGCCCGCTACGCGTCCGGCATCCCAGTGATGGCCCTCCTAATAACGGCGTCCTACCTTGGCCGGGACGTCGTGAGGAAGAGGGACCAGAAGGCATCACGAATCAGGCAGCTTGAGTCCGAGATCAAGTCGCGGCAGGAGAAGATACGTAGAGAGGTTGAGAGAGTCAACCAGATCAAGGAGGACGTGAACCAGCGGATAAAGGAGCTGAAGGAGAGAATCGTGGCCCTGAAGAACCAGGAGGAGTTGGAGCTGAAGAAGAGGGAGTCGACGCACTGGAGCAGGCTGCAGCAAATAGCCGAGGCGAAGAAGGAGGTCAAGGTGCAGGAGAGGAACGAGAGGTACGCCCTCCTCAAGGAGAAGCAGAGAGACTATATAGCAGCCCAACTATCGGCCCACCGGATCAGCGGCTCCAAGACCCCCGGCCTAGGCTTGATCAAGAGCTTCATGCTCGCGCGCAGGGGCATAAGGACGGCTGCGGACTTCGTGGATGTGGGCGTATGGACATCGGTCATCACAGGGAAAAACGCGCGCTTCAAGCTGAGAGACGGACGGACGGTCATGGTATGGTGGGTGAACCAGGGGCAGGTCGATGCGCTCAGGACGTGGCGAAGCCGCCTGGAGGATGGATACGAGTCGAACGCGCCAACTAAACTCAGCCAGGAGGAGGAGCAGGCGATAAAGAACAAGTACAAACTCCACCTGAACAGGCTCGAGGAAGACGAGAGGAAAGCCAAAGAGGAGATACAGCGCGAGAAGAACGCCATCAGGGACGGGTACACCAAACGCTACGACTCACTCAGGGAGGAGATCGAGAAGCACAAGCAGGCCCACGACGCAACGGTGAGCAAGGCCAAGGCGGGCCTAGCCTCGATATGCGACGAGATTGAGAAGATCGACTGGGAGATCAAGGGTCTCGAACACGAGCTGGAGGGGTACGAGTCCATCACCTTCACGAACTACGTGAAGGAGATAATAATTGGCGCAAGGTAAGGGTGGGGATGGTGGGCACTCACCCGTTTAAATACTCAGGGCTCACTGGGTGGGTGGTGGAGTAACGATGAGGGATCGAGTTCCTGAGGGGAGACACGCACAGGCTCTACCATGAACTTGCCTGGGTTTACGACGCCATATACCCGCAAATTTTCGACTACGAAGCCGTGTACGGCTTCCTGAAGCCCATCCTGGAGGAGAACCGCGTCGAGTCCATCCTGGAGGTGGCCTGCGGCACCGGCCGCCTCATGGCGATCCTTGAGGCGCATGGCTACAGGGTCACGGGCTTGGACCTGAGCCCCGAGATGCTGGCCCTGGCGCGGCCCAGGGTGAAGGGCGTGCTTGTACAGCGGGACATGAGGGAGCTGGAGTTCAGCGGGGAGTTCGACGTCGCCCTCTGCCTGGGCAGCAGCTTCACCTACATGTCCACCGACCATGACGCGTTAAAAGCCCTGAGAGGCTTCCATGGCGCCCTGAAGCCAGGCGGAATCCTTGTGTTAGACAACTTCAATGCTGAGCGCTTCGACCCCGAGAGGTACAGGGACTGGAGGGAGAACGTCTACAGGGTTGAGGGAGCGACGATAATCCGCCGATCCAGGAACAGGGACTGGAACCCCGAGACCCAGCGGTGGGTGGCAGAGTGGGAGTACACCATAGAGAAGGATGGCTCAACGCAGAGGGTAACCGACTCGGGGGCCCTGAGGGCTTTCACATACCACCAGATCGTGTGGCTGCTGGAGAAGACAGGATTCATAGAAGCCAGGCTGATGAGCGGAGAAAGGTTAATGGTGCAGGCGAAGAAGAGTCGATGAGGCCGTGGCCATTATATCGGTTCATCTGGTTCAGGCAGGGCCCTGAAATACCCGTACGAGACTAAAGCGAAACGGGCGCCGAGGACGCCCAACCCAGATATAATGATGCGTGACGCCAATGTCAAGATATCCAACACGTTTAGTTCATACCCAATTTGGCTGACTAGGAACACGATGATGGCGCCGGCAACCTCCAGGACGAGAATCGTGCAGACAACGTCCAAGTACTTCTCCTTCATGTCGATACGGGTCCCCACACTGTAAAGGAAGTAAAGGTAGATCAGCGATAGCGGGATGTCGATTAGGGACAGTGCGGATGCGTACATGCTTAGTTCACTTAGGCTCCCGATCTCACTTATCCTCAGCCACGCTATCTTGATGATGGCGACCCTCGCTACGCTCCACAACTTGTACAACGCCACGCCCCTGGCCAGTCCTGTAACAAGGGAAGGCTTCGAATCGATTCCCGTGTGGAACCAGGCTAAAGCGATCCCTGAGAAGATGTATCCAGCCACATCAAGGAGACCTGTCACGCTGTAGATTGCTCCAACCTCCATAACCACCTTCACTGCTTCGTCCTGCACAAGAAGATAGACGAGGGCTAGAGTGGCTCCAGTGGCTAAGCCACCAATGAATAGACCCGCCACATAACGACCGTAAGCCCTGTCCACGTCCCCCATTTTTCCGATGCTGAAGCCTACTAGGATCGCGATGACAGGAATTATCATGGGGGCGGCGCCCAGAACCGGCTTGATTACACTATAATCGATGGTGTCGCCCTGGTGCATCCACAGATTGATAAGGGGCAGGGTGCCGTGGATGAGACTCACAGCTAGGTTCAGAGCAAAACATGACACCATTAATATAGTCGCATTCCTTCGAGCAACCGTCTCCTTATTCAACTCACTATGATACGGACCGTTATTATAAAAAATTAAGTAAAGATAAAGTAACACTCATAGTTTTAGTGGGAGTCGAAGTACTCCCGGGCCTCCTTCAGAACCTCCGGCCTGTCCAGCAGCTCCACCAGAGTCATGCCCAGGGCCTTGGTGCCCAGGATCATGGCGTCCAGCCCCTCCTTGGTCATGGAGGCGTCGGCCAGCTGCCTGCTGTGACCGGGGGTCCCCTCCGGCGCGATCTTGATGTTGCTCCCAGCCACGGGCGTCTTCTGGGAGACGTCCCCGTAGTCGGTGGAAGCCATGGGCATGGCGCGGGTTGACTCCTGCCAGTCCTTCACCGGGGCACCCAGGTCCACGTAGTTCTGCCAGAGCGTCTTGATCATGGGGGTGTTCAGCTTCTTGCTGCTGTACAGCTTACGCTTGGTGATCTCCACCTCCACACCCATGGCGAGGGCCGCCCCCTCGGCGCAGCGGGCCACCTTGTCAACCATCTCCACCAGGTACTTCTCGTCGCTGCTCCTCACACCGAACTGGCACACAGCCCTGTCCGGGATGATGTTGCTGGCCAGTCCACCCTCGGTGATGATGCCGTGGATCACCAGGTTGGCGTCCCTCCGGGCCTCCTGGCGGAGCATGTGGGTCGCCATATAGCAGAGGGTTGCAGCGTTCAGGGCGTTCCTGCCCTTGTCGGGGCTGGCCGCGGCGTGGCTCGTCTGGCCCTTGAACACCATCTCCACCTGGTGGATGCCCAGGGCCTGGCCCCCGACGCCCCAACTGTTAGCCGGGTGAAGCATCACCACCCCGTCCACCTTGTCGAAGAACCCGTGGTCCGCCATTATCACCTTAGCCCCTGCGCTGGGGCCGTGGCCCTCCTCGGCGGGCGTCCCCACGACCAGCACCTCGCCCGCCAGCTCACCCATCACCCTGCTGGCGGCGATACCGGCTCCGACAGCTGAGGCGGCTATAAGGTCGTGGCCGCAGCCGTGGCCCACCCCGGGCAGAGCGTCGTACTCAGCCAGCACGGCCACCCTGGGCCCCTTCCTCTTCCCCTTGAAGGATGCCACGAAGGCCGTGGGCATGTCGTAGACTCCCTTTTCCACCTTGAAGCCGTGGTCTGCTAGGACCCCCGTCAGCTTCTCGAAGGCCTTGTACTCCTCGCTTCCCAGCTCAGGGTTCTCGTACAGGAACCTGGCTATCTCCACGAGCAGCGGCCTCTCCTCGTCCACCGTCTTCTTAACGACTTCTTTGAGCCTCTTGAGTTCAGACAACGCGATCACATACGATGCGGCGCACCACCACTATATCGTTATCCACATCAACTCCACTTTCACCCGCCTCCCCCCAGTATATTCGTGTGCGTTCACATTAAAAGCCGTGGACCACGTGGAGACTCTTGAGAGTGTTATGGGAGAGGTAGTTGAGGCCGGAAGCCTAGAAGGAATCGCCAGCACCACCCTGAAGAAGCTGCACAAGGCCGGGTTAGTCACCCTCGAATCCATCGCAGTTACTCCCCCCCGCGAGATCGTGGAGCTAACCGGCATGGGCGCGGACACCGCCATAAAGGTGAGCGCCCTCGCACGCCTCAAGGTGGACCCCGGGTTCGTCTCAGCCACGGAGATGCTGGAGATGCGCAGCCACATGCTGCGCTGCAAGACCGGCTCCAACGAGCTCGACCGCATACTGGGCGGAGGCGTCGAGACCGGCGTCATAACCGAGCTCATCGGAGAGTTCGGCTCAGGAAAGACCCAGATATGCTACACTCTTTCCGTGTTGGCACAGCTGCCGGCGGAGGAGGGTGGCCTCGGCGGACGCGTCTGCGTCATAGACACCGAGGGCACCTTCATCCCGGAACGGGTAGTCCAGATAGCCGAGGCGCGGGGATACGACTCCAAGGAGATCCTCAGAAACATCCTCATAGCCCGCGCATACAACAGCGAGCACCAGATCATCCTCATCAAGAACCTTCCCCAGGTCTGCCAGGAGCACGACGTAAAGCTTGTCATAGTGGACAGCATGATAGGCCACTTCAGGGGCGAGTACATAGGCAGAGCCACCCTCGCCGAGAGGCAGCAGAAGCTGGGCAACGCCCTAGGCAACCTACTGCGCGTAGCAGAGGCCTTCAACCTGGCCGTGGTCCTAACCAACCAGGTCCAGGCCAAGCCGGACACCGCATACGGTGACCCCAACAAGCCGGCCGGCGGCCACGTCATGGCCCACGCATGCACCCACAGGATGTACCTCCGCAGAGGACGCGCCAACACCCGGCTCGCCCAGATCATAGACAGCCCCTACCTCCCCGAGGTGAAGGTCAGGATCGCCATAACCCCCGCCGGGATCACAGACGAGGACGGCAGCGTCCCCGCGTGGGACGAAGACGAGGACAGGAAAAACAGGGACGACGAGCCGTACCCTTCCTCTACCCGTGAACCCTCTGCATGAACACCACCCACAGGTTCATGACCACTATCCCGAAGGCCTCCAGCATAGCCGTGGAGGGCCACGGGACCAGGTAAGCAACCACGGGGCTGACGAAGCCCAGCGCCGAGACCACAAGCCCTAGCTCCTTCTCACCCCTTGAAAGCAGCCCCAGGCCCCAAGCCATTATCGCCAGGTCGGTCTGCGCGAAGAACCAGAATGAGACGAAGCCGTGGGCCTCGGTGCCTGACGGGTAGATCCCTATGAACACGAGGAACGCGCCGGCGACGGCCAGAAAGGCTCCGCCCACCGTCTCAAGCTTGTTGACAGCGTCCTCGATGCACTTGAGGGAGTACAGGGAGACCAGGAAGCCCGACGCCATCATGCCGATGTTGTAAACCCCCGGGTGGAAGGCGCCTGGGCCACCCAGGTCACTGAAGGCGTGCGCCGTGAACATGAACCACGGGTTCACGCTGATGGTGTACGCGAAGGTCCCCCACGCCGTGAGGGCCGCCGCGAGCCCCGAGTACTTGGTGACCGAGGCCAGAAGCCTGTTCATCATAAGTGTTTCGGGGGCTGCCCCTGATAACTGTTTAGCCTCTGAGGTACTCGAATGGGTCCCTGAAGCCCGCCTCCTTCAGCCTCCTGACAAGAGCCTCCCTGAGCCTCCCGACGCCAACGCCCGTCTTGGCGCTGACGGGGAAAACGTGGTCTCCGGCCTCAGGGTCACCCGCCGAGACGGCCGCGATGAACGCCTCGATGTTGGCGACCACCTCGTCCTCGTCGCCCTTATCTATCTTGTTGGCGGCCACCAGGGGGTACACGCCCAGGGTCTCCCTCAGGTAGTGAACCATCTCCACGTCCAGGCTCAGGTAGCCCTTCCTGGCCAGCCTCCCCTCGGTCTCGATGTATGTCGTGATGTTCACCACGTGGACCGCGGCCACGATGCTGCCCGAGTTCTCCTCGATGAAGGCGAGGATGCTGTCCTTCGTCCTGTCCTCCCAGTCCCTGCCGCCCCCCGCCTTGGCTCCGTAGCCCGGCATGTCCACCAGGGTCAGGCCGGGGGCCACGGGGTACATCCTGACCTTGGTGGTGGTGCCCGGACGTTTACCCACAGGCAGCTTCAACCCGGTTAACGCATTGATGACTGTGCTCTTACCCGCGTTGGGTCGACCCGTGAATATGATGTACCGCTCAGGCATACACTAGAAATAGGTAAGCTAAGTGAAAAAGGGTGGGGTCACAGCTGGACGTTGAACTCCAGGCGCTGCGCCAGCTCCTTGTACCGGTTCCTGATGGTGACCTCGGTGACCTGGGCTTCCTTCGCTATCTCGCCCTGGGTCCGCCTCTCGTCGGTCAACTGGCTGCTGATGTAGATGCACGCCGCGGCTATGCCCGAGGGGCCCCTGCCGCTGGTGAGCTTCATCTCGGACGCCTGGTTCAGTATCAGCATCGCCAGCCTCTCCGTCTCACCCGTCAACGCCAGCTTGTTCACTATCTTGCTTATGTAGCCCTGGGGGTCCACCTGGGGCACCGTGGGCTTTAGCTCTCTGAGTAGGAACCTGTAGTTGCGGGCTGCCTCCTTCTTGGTGATGTTGGCGGCCTCGGCCACATCCTCCAAGGTCCTGATGACCCCGCACTGCCTGCAGGCCATGTAGATGCTGGCCACGGCCACGCTCTGGATGGTCCTTCCGCGTATGAGCTGCTTCTGTATGGCGCGCCTGTAGATCATGCTTGAAGTCTCGATGACGTTCCTGGGCAGGTTCAGCTTGTAGCTTATCTTACTCATCTCGCTCAACGCGTGAGCCAGGTTACGCTGCGTGCTGTCCGATACCTTACTCCGCCTGTGCCACTTCCTGAGCCGGTACAGCCGGGCCCTCTCCTCAGGGCTCAGCCTCCTGCCTGACGCGTCGCGGTCCTGCCAGCCTATGGTTGTGCTCAGACCCTTGTCGTGGATGGTCCACGTCACCGGGGCTCCGACCCTGGGCAGCTTGTCACGCTGCTCTTGGTCGAATGCCCTCCACTCGGGCCCCTGGTCTATGAGCATCGACGAGATCACGAAGCCGCATGTCTGGCAGACAAGCTCACCGGTCTCGTAGTCTCGTAGAAGGCTGGATCCACCGCACTCGGTGCAGGCTACTTTTGATCTCAGTTTTGCAGTCAAAGAACCCCTCACGAGAATTATGAATAGGAGAAATGCCTGCCTTATAACTGTTTTTGATTTTTTGCCCCATTTTTAGGCTTGATTTTCTCAGATATTGAGAAAAAACGATGCTTCATGGTTTTATCGTATTTTCATGGGGCCTAGCGGTATACTCTGATATGTACTGTACATGGAACCGTATATACCAAACCTCTACCAATACATCGCCACTTCTAAGATGCACTTGATCACGACGGATACCGCACAGGAACCACAGGTTTCTACTAGAAACCGGTAAATGTAAAAGGAGGCACTACAACCTGAAAGAGATCAAGGAGATAAAACGATTGGCAAAACGTGTCTACGATTTCTCAGAAGGAAACAAAGACATGAAGAACCTTCTTGGCGGCAAGGGGGCGAACCTGTGCGAGATGGCCAACATGGGGCTAAGGGTGCCCCCCGGGTTCACCATAACCACCAAGACGTGTATGGAGTTCTTCGAGGCGAAAGGACAGTTCCCTGAGGGACTCTGGGACGAGATAATCGACCACGTGAAGGGCGTCGAGAAGAGGACTGGGAAGAAGTTCGGGGACCCGAGGAACCCGCTGCTCTTCTCGGTGCGCAGCGGGGCCCCCATATCCATGCCAGGCATGATGGACACGGTCCTCAACCTGGGCCTCAACGATGATGTGGCCAGGGGGCTCGTCAAGCTGTCGGGCGACGAGCGCTTCGTACTCGACGCCTACAGGCGCTTCATCACCATGTTCGCCGACGTCGTCATGCACGCAAAGAGGCAGAAGTTCGACGAGGTCTTCGACGCGGAGAAGAAGAAGGAGAAGGTCAAGTCGGACACGGACCTCAGCGTCAATGGACTCAGGAAAGTGGTGGATGAGCAGAAGAAGCTGTTCAAGAAGGAGGTGGGCCGCGAGTTCCCCTTGGACCCCTACGAGCAGCTGAAGCTGGCCGTAGGAGCCGTCTTCAACAGCTGGAACACCGAGAGGGCTAGGACGTACAGGAAGATGGAGAACATCCCCGACGAGATGGGGACAGCCTGCAACATCCAGAACATGGTGTTCGGCAACCTGGGGTGGGACAGCGGCAGCGGCGTCCTGTTCACCAGGAACCCGAGCAGCGGCGAGAAGAAGGTCTTCGGCGAGCTCCTGTTCAACGCCCAAGGAGAGGACGTGGTAGCCGGCATCAGGACCCCCGTCAACCTGGACGACCTGAAGGCGCAGCACCCCAAGATACACGCCGAGCTCGTGGGCATCGTGGAGAAGCTGGAGAAGCACTACAAGGACATGCAGGACGTTGAGTTCACCATCGAGCGCGGCGTCCTATACATGCTACAGACCCGCAGCGCCAAGAGGACGGCCAAGGCCGCCGTCAACTGCGCTGTAGACATGGTGCACGAGGGCCTCATCGACGAGAAGGAGGCCATCATGAGGGTGGAGCCAAAGCAGATCGAGTTGCTGCTGCACAAGACCATCGACCCTGACGCCCACGTGAAGGCTCTCGCCAAGGGCCTCCCCGCGTCGCCGGGCGCGGCCACAGGCCAGGTCGTGTTCGTGCCCAAGGAGGCCGAGGAGTGGAAGGCCGAGGGCAGGAAGGTTATACTGGTGCGCCCCGAGACCACACCCGAGGACATCGCCGGGATGGTGGCGGCCGAAGGAGTGCTCACAAGCCGCGGAGGCATGACCAGCCACGCCGCCATCGTCGCCAGAGGCATCGGGAAGCCCGCCATAGTGGGCTGCGAGGCCCTCCACATCGACCTTGACAAGGAGGAGTTCACGGTCGGTGATGTCCTTGTGAAGAAGGGCGACGTGCTCACCATCGACGGGTTGACGGCCGAGATCTACGTGGGCGAGATGCCCTTCATAGAGCCCAAGATCGGGGGCGAGGTGGAGGTGATCCTCAAGTGGGCAGACAAGTACAGGAAGCTGGGCGTCTGGGCCAACGCCAACGACGAGGCCGACGCGACCAAGGCCAACAACAACGGGGCCGAGGGCATCGGCCTGGCCAGGACCGAGCGCATGTTCCTGGGAGTGGAGCGCGTCGCCCTGGTACGCGAGATGATCATGGCAGACACCTTGGCGGAGAGGCAGACGGCCCTGGACAAGCTCAAGCCCCTGCAGAGGGACGACTTCACGGGCCTGTTGAGGGCCATGAACGGGAAGCCCGTCCAGATCAGGCTCCTGGACCCGCCGCTCCACGAGTTCATGCCCCACGAGGCGGAGATGCTGACCAAGATATACGAGATGGAGAAGGCCGGAGCCTCCGAGAAGGAGCTTGAGGAGCAGAGGGTGATCCTAGCCAAGGTGCGGAGGATACAGGAGGCCAACCCCATGATCGGGCTCAGGGCCTGCAGGGTGGGTATACTCTACCCGGAGATATACGAGACACAGGCGATGGCTATCTTCGAGGCGGCCTCAGAGCTGAGGAAGCAGGGCTACGACCCCAGGCCGGAGATCATGATACCCGGCACCATCACGTGGAGGGAGCTGGCCTACATCAAGCCCTATGTGGTGAAGGCCAACGAGGCGGTCTCCAAGGTGTACGGCTTCAAGATCCCGTACAAGTACGGCACCATGATCGAGATGCCCAGGGCCGCGCTCACGGCCGACGAGATGGCCAAGGAGTGCGAGTTCTTCAGCTTCGGCACCAACGACCTCACACAGACGGGCCTGGGCCTCAGCAGAGACGACGCCCAGGGCACATTCCTGCCAATATACGTGGAGAAGAAGATATTGATACAGGACCCCTTCCAGACCCTTGACAAGAAGGGTGTGGGCGCACTCGTGAAGACCTGCGTCCAACTGGCGCGCCCCGCAAACCCCAAGATAAAGATAGGGATCTGCGGCGAGCACGGGGGCGACCCTGAGAGCATCTACTTCTTCCACGAAGCTGGGCTCGACTACGTGAGCTGCAGCCCATTCAGGATACCCGTGGCGAGGCTGGCGGCCGCCAGGATCGCCATAGAGACCGAGAGGAAGAAGTAGCCCCACGAACTCATGGCCCATCGACGGGCCCCACATTTTATACGTCTAAACGCCTAGACAGGGGTATGACTAAACTAAACCACATAGGCGTGTACGTCAAGGACCTTGACCGCAGCACAAAGTTCTACAAGGACCTCTTCGGGTTCCCAGTGGTCAACAGGTTCACCAGCGGCGAGGCGAAGATCGCCATGCTCGACATAGGCGGCGGCCTCCTAGAGCTGATTCAAAGGCCGGGGAGCCCTGGGACGCCTCCCCAGGGCAACTGGAGCCACGTGGCCCTCCACGAGCCGGACTTCGACAAGAGGGTGGCGAAGCTGGAGAAGATGGGCCTTGAGCTCAGGAAGGTGACCAGGGACAACGGCGAGAAGCTCTGCTTCTTCAGGGACCCCGACGGCCACATGGTCGAGCTCATGGAGAAGGGCTTCTAGTAGACCATGTCCGCGGGGACGCCCCGCCTGTCCAGCATCCCCTTCACCCTGCCCTTCAAAGCGTTGTAGTATTGGCTACCCTCCGCGGAGGCCTCCTTGAACCTGGGCAGCAGGTCCGGGTAGTGGTCCTCCATGGTCTCCCTTATGGGGCCCCAGTTCCCGGCTTTTATGTTGAGTCTGTCCACGATGACCCTGCCCACCCTGTCGGCGAGGACGTTCAGCAGCTCCTCAAGCCGGTCCTCTGAGAGGTATGGCAGCAGTGGCCCCAGGAACGCGTAGGTCTCTATCCCTTGGTCGCTGAAGGTCTTCAGGGCGTCCAGCCTCTCCTGGACGGTGGAGGCGGCGGGCTCGAACACCCTCCTCACCCGGTCGTCCATGGAGGTCAAGGTGAGGCCCACCTCGACCTGGTCGAGCCTGCTCAGGACGTCCAAGTCCCTGACCACCAGCGACGACTTGGTGAGCACCTCCACCGGGTGGTCGTGCTCCGCGAGGACCTGAAGCAGGCTCCTAGTGAGCCGCGTCTTCCTCTCGATTGGCTGGTACGCGTCCGTGACGCTGGAGAACAGTATGACGCCTGGCGGCTTGGAGCCCGCCTCCCTCCTCATACAGTCCAGTGCGTTCCTCTTCACGTCCACGAAGCTGCCCCACCGCTCACCGGGGTGGTACCACCTGGTCATGAACCTGGCGTAGCAGTAGACGCAGCCGTGGCCGCACCCGATGTAGGGGTTAACGGCGTAGTCCACGCCCTTGATGCCGCTCCGGTTGATGATGCTCTTGCAGGCGGCCTCCCCGACTCGCACAAGGTACCCCGCGTACGGGCGCCCTATATGTTTAGCTGAGGCGCCTCGCCCACTTCAGGGGAACCTATATATAAAGCGCCGAAAGGCATGAATGTGTGATCGGGGTCCAACCCCGGCTCGGAATGATGAACATGAAGATAGTTGTGATCTACGACAGCAAGACTGGCAACACCGAGAAGATGGCCAAGGCGATAGCCGAGGGAGCGGGCAAGGTGGCCAAGGTGGAGCTTAAGAAGATCGGCGAGGCTTTCCCCCTCACGATCATGGCCGAGGCCGACGGCGTAGCCATCGGGTCCCCAGTCTACTACGCTGACATATCCAACCAGATGAAGGACTTCCTTGAACACGTCGAGTGCTACATAAAGGCCAAGAAGCAGAAGATAAACGGCAAACCAGCCGCGGTCTTCGGCAGCTACGGCTACGACGGCGCATGGATCATGGAGGAGCGCCTCAAGGCGAGGGTCAAGGCCCTAGGCTACCATCCCATGGACGAAGTGCTGGTCATGGTGGACTCAGACATCAAGTTCAACGCCAAGAGCCTGGACAAGGCCAGGGAGTTCGGCAAAAAGTTCGCCGAGTCCCTGTAAACCACCCCTTTATCCCCAAGTTTTACGGTACCTTTAAACAGAGTCACCCTGCATCGTTCTGCGTAGTGAACCCGGATGGATGAATCAGACGTTTACAGCCGTGAGGCCCTGGAGGCCCACAGGGCAGGCGAGATATTCATCCATCACGTGGACGAGGCCGGGATAGGATACTCCACCGGGATAGACGTAGGGGAGCTGCAGGAAGCCCAAGGCCGAGCTCGCACGCTGAGCGAGTACCTGCACAGCGTCGTGGAAGCGGTCAAGAAGATCGAGGGGGAGTGGGCCCACCGCGTCACCCTCCACGGCCTGGACCTGGGTGCACGCGATTGGCTTGACGGGGAGCGTGAGGTGGAGGCGGCAGTGGCCGTCAGCGACTTCATCTCGGAGCTCAACAGGCTGCGGTTCAACGTATCCCTGTCTCTGAACGAGGAGAACCGTTCATACGGGTTCTCCCGTGTACTCGCCGACCAGCTTGAGGCCCACGCCGCACATGGCAGGATGGCGCCCGCGATAGTGTACAACGTAACCGACGACACCGACCTGGCGGAGGAGCCTCACAGGAGATTCGTGTCGCACGCCTACAGGTACGGCAACGTGGAGTTCATAGGGACCCTGAGAGAGCTGGGCGGGCAGAGCCTCACAGGGTACATGCTGGGCGAACCGCGGAACGGCGGCAGGCTGGGTGTGGTCACCCTGAACCTGCCCAGGATCGGGTACGAGGCCAGAAACGAGGAGGACTTCTACGGCCGCCTCAGTGAACTAACGCAGCTGACCGTGGAGGCCCTGGAACAGAAGAGAAGGGCGGTGGAGGAGTCCATCGAAGACGGGCGCCTGCCGTACACCGGGCAACTGCAGGGCTCCCTCGAGGGCCACTACTCGGCGATAGCTGTGGCGGGCCTGAACGAGGCTCTCGTGAACCTCATAGACGCAGGGGTAGGCCACGTGGCAGGGAAGGCTGTCACATACAAGGTGCTGGAGTTCCTCAGGGACCAGGTGCTCGAAGCCCGGGAAACGCACAGGCACCCCTACTCGCTTGAGGCCTACCCCTCCGCTGAGGCCGGGGCACTCTTCGCCGACGAAGACCGCAGGCTGTACAGTGACACATTCACGCAGGGAGAGGCTGCCCCATACTACACGGCGGCGTCCGAGCTGCCGCCCAGCCACGGAGACGACCTGTGGCAGGCCCTGGAGCACCAGAAGCGTCTGCAGATCATCTACAGCGGTGGGACTATGATGGAGGTCCACCTGAGGGCGGGCATCCCTTACAGGGACGAGTGCGGGCTGCTTGTCAAGAGGATCATGCAGCAGGGGTTCGCGGACGTGAAGGTCTCGCCGGTGTTCAGCCTGTGCCCCGTGCACGGGTACGTCTACGGCGGGGCCGGGGCATGCCCGACCTGCGGCCAGGACGCGAGGGTCTACGTGTGGGTGGACGGCCAGGCACATCCACTGGACACATTAAACGAGGGACTGAAGGAGGCGCACAGGCAACGAGTGTTCCACGACGTCAAGGGCATGTGAGGACAGACCTCCCCATAGTGGGGCAGAGGATGCTCAGCCTCAGCGACTACCCTGGCTGCCTCTCAGCGTCAGTCACGGTCCCGGGATGCAACTTCAGGTGCCCCTTCTGCTCCAGGCAGGACCTCGTGCACCACCACATACCCATGCCCAAGACGCCCATGACGGAGCTGTATGAGACCCTCTGGCCCAGGGTACGGTTCCTGGACGCTGTAAGCGTCACCGGCGGGGAGCCCCTGCTCCACAGGGGCCTTCCAGACTTCCTAAGCGAGCTCAAGCACATGGGCTACAGGACCAAGCTGGACACCAACGCGTCCAAGCCCAGAGCGCTCAAGAACTTGGTCGAGAGAAGACTTGTGGACTACTTCAGCGTGAAGATCGTGGCACCGCTGGATCGGTACACTGAGGTGACGAGGTACATGATCAAGCCCGAGACAATGCGCCAGTCCATACAGATCATACGCAGAAGCAGCGCACGGCACGAGTTCAGGTTCACGCCCGTGCCGGGGATACACGACGGGAACGACGTGCTGGCCATAGCCTCGACCCTGGCGGGGTCGAGGAAGATGATCATAGGGGCCTTCAGGCCCGACGAGAGCATGGGGCGCGAGTGTAGGGACGTGGAGCCCTTCAGCGTCGGCGAACTGGACCAGTTCAGGGACATGGCCGCCCCCTACTTCGCCGAGGCACAGGTAGAGTACCCGACCTGGAAATGAGAGGTTTTCCCCGGCGCCTGACCTAAAAGTACGTTCCCTTAAATAAGTTCCTCGGAGCGAGTATTTATTTGAAAAAATAGGGTAAATACTGTGTGGCTACTCGCTCCCTAGGATGGAGACGACCTTCTCGGCCGCCCACTTGACGTAGTCCTCGCAGTGGAGCTCCCCCCGGGCCTTCATCTCATCGTAGCGCGCCTTACCCTCAGGGGTCCTGGTGTTGACGCCCAGTAAGCCGTAGCAGTTTACGTTGCCCCACTTCTCCTCGAAAGCCTTGTTGAAGACCTGGGTCATGGCCCTCATCCTGTCCCTCTTCTGCTTGAACTCGTCTGGGTTCTCATCGCCCTCGGTGCCCATGAGAAGGCCGAAGGCCATGGCGGCTCCTGTAACAGCTCCGCAGGCTGAGCCCCACCCGGCGACGCCTCCGCCGAAGTTGGATGCCACCCTCATCACGGGGGAGCCGAAGCCGGGGAGCGGGTGCGTCTCGTCAACCCTGATCAGGGTGCTCTCGCAGCAGTTGAACCTCAGTCCCTTTTGCTCGATCATGGGCATTAGAGGGGCTCGCGGCCCAGAAAAGCTGTTTGGTCACCCGAAGAAGATTATGAGGCCGGTCTCTATGAGGGCCGCCACTATCAGCATGGGCACAATCCTCGTTATGAACACGTTGAGGCTGTCCACAACATAACTTTGAAGCCCCGCCCGACGCCTCAGCGTGTTGATGATCTGGTAGCCGAGGCCAACTCCCATGGCCACGCACAGGGTTATCGCCGGTATCTCTATCACGCCGTGGGGTAGGAGCGTCATGAGGACGAAGCCCAGACCCAGCTCTGAGGCAGCCGAGTAGGACACCCACCCAACGAAGAAGCCGTTCAGAGCTATGAACAGGAGAGGCGGGATGCCGACCAGAACGCCTGAGGCGAGGAAGATGAAGCACGCTATCACGTTGTTGGTGAGGATGGCCGAGAACAGTTCGAGGTCTGTCGCCTCGCTGGGGTCAGGGATGTTGCCGAGGACCCCCTCGAAGACCGAGGCAGATATCTCGTCGCCCATGGAGTACCCCATAAACGTGCTGAAAGTGAAGAGGAATAGGCTCAGAGCGAAGATGGGGCCAAGAGCCTTCACGTAGTCCTTCTGAGCCCCAAAGAGGAAACCTAAGACCCCCGACGGTTTATCGCCCAGATCATTTCTCCTCCAGTTCCCTAACCCTAACAGCCGCGGCCTTGATATCCCTTTCTAGGACCGTCTTACGGCCCTCCTTGGAGGCGTTCTCCACAGCGCACTCCGCGAGCCTGGCCCCGTATAGGCCCAGGAGCCGCCTCATCTCCTCCGCTGCGTCGGGGCTTATCCTGAGGTCCCCTGCCTTCTTCAAGAGCCTCCTTATGGGAGCCACCGTGAACTCCTCGGCCAACTCGTATCTTGGAGCACCCCGACATGATATAACGTTTCTCTGAACGTACGAGGATAAAGTGTAAATAGAGCCGTCCACCGTTGTCAAGTCAGGTTATCGAGTTGCCTAAAGTCACTGTTGACCTGGACAAGTGTGAGGGCGTGGGGGTCTGCGCCCAGGCGTGCCCCATGAACGTCTACGACATGGTTGAGATCAGGGGAGAATCGAAGGCCAGGCCTACGAGGGCCGACGACTGCATAATGTGTATGGCGTGCGTAAACGGGTGCCCGGCCGGCGCCATAACGGTAGAGGACGAGTAGACGCACACCATTTTAGGAACCCATATTTGAGAGCCTGCCTTTTTCAAAGAGATATGAGACTCTGTCCACTCCGTTATCTGCTGCCCATCCTTTTATTAGTCACAACCGTTCCGCAGGCACATGCCAGCGGGATAAAGGTCACCTGTGAGATTACCCCAACGCCCTTACACAGCCAGGTAACAGCCTATGAGAGCTACGTCTTCAACGTATCCATGGAAAATCTGGGTGTAACCATGGAACAAGGTGAACCCGTGGATGAATCGGGCCGGGTCAGGTACACTGGAAGAGTCGTCGTCTCTTTGAGACTCACCATTAGGGGGCGGGGCAGCTACGACTTCGGAGAATCCACCACCGGCTACACCACGCAAACGCTGGAGGAAGTGGAATTTAATGCTCCAACCATAATGCCTGGAAACGGGACCAGAGCCTACGTCTCATTCAACTACACCTTCACCAAGGATGCCTACGAATATGGTTTGAAGCCCTACGAGGACGTTGAGGTGACCGCGAAGGCGGCCGCATACCACGAAGTGTACAACCAGACAACTGGCCCTACAGCGCCCTTCAGAGGACCTGAGATAGCCTCGTCCACAGCAATATACTACCTCATAGATGAGACCAAGATCGGATACATCGAGGGCAAGCTCAAGGACATGGCAGACGAGGTGGAGGCCCTGAGCGGACTAATCAGGCCCGAGTACGTGAACACGGGGCTCTACGTGGGTATGCTGGAGGAGATGAACTCCAGCCTCAGAGACGGCGACTACACGTCGGCTCTAAAGATTTTCCAGAGATACGAAGATAAGTATAGGCTCAACCTGATAAGCAGCCTGACGAGGGAGGCGAGCACCTCCAGGCAGAGGGCCGAGACCATATCTGAGCTGGAGAGGCGGGTGCAGCTGCTGGAGCTTGAGCTGGAGGACAGCATCAACCTGCTGGAGCTCGAGTTAGAGCAGCTTCAAGCCAGGTACGCCGCCCTGTCCCAGACCTACCAACTGAAGCAGGTGGAGCTCGATGAAGCGAAACAGAGCCTGACCACGGCGATAACCGCCGTGTTCCTCGCATCCATCGCCTTCTTCTTCCTGGGCAGAAGGTCAGCGACCAGCAACATCTTTGAGCGTAGACCACGTGAGCCTGAGGTGAGAGACGATGCTGCACCTAGTGTTCGTTGAGGCGGCGCTGGAGCTGGTGCCGGCCGAGATACTCGGGCACCCCTCGGTGAGGAGGAACGCCAAGAGGCGCGACAGGCGGCCAGAGGAGACCCTCCTGGACAGGAGCCTCCACCACTACGCCATGGACAGGCTGCCGGACGGCGAGAGGAGGGGCCGCCCAGACATAATCCACTTCTGCCTGCTGGAGTCCATGGGGTCGCCCCTGAACAGGTCGGGGCTCCTCAGGGTCTGGGTCAGCACAGTCGGCGGCCAGATCATAGAGGTTGACCCCTCTACGCGCCCCGCCAGAGACTATAACAGGTTCAAGAGCCTGATGGAGCAGCTGCTTCTAGGCGGCAGGGCCCCGCCCGGCGGCGAGCCGCCTCTGCTGAAGCTGAGGGACCTGGGCCTGAAGGGGCTCGTTGAGGAGCTTAAACCCAGCAGGGTCGTGGCCCTCACAAGCCACGGCGAGCCCGGCAGCTTCGAGTCCCTGGGCAGAAGCCTGTCCGCTGAAGCCAGCCCCATGGCCTTCATCGGAGCATACCCAGCCGGAGCCATGGGCCCGGAGACCACGGCCCTGGCTGACGAGAGGGTGAGCGTGTACCCCGAGCCGCTGGAGGCCTGGACGGTCACTTCCCGGCTAATATATGAGGCGGAGAAGAGCTCAGGGGTCTACAAGTAAGCCGGTGAGCTCGACTAGGTCGTGGACCGTGTCCCGCCCCGTCGTCCCCTTTGACCTGTCCAGGTGGTAGGCTCTGACGCCCAGGCTTCTGGCCGCCCTGTAGTCGAACTCTGGGTGGTCCCCCACGTGAACCATCTCGCCGGGCCGCACGCCCATCGCGTCTACGATCAGCCTGTAGAAGCCGGCGTCCTTCTTCACTGTGCCGAAGTCGCTGGGCGCGGAGTAGACGTGGGTGAAGTATTGGCCCACGGCGTCCACCTAGAGGTTCAGGAACTCCCTTATGGTGTT
>CAZAKG010000013.1:0-31121 GCA_964485755.1 uncultured Candidatus Bathyarchaeia archaeon
CCCATGTGACCTTGACGCCGAACTCCTCGGCGACTCTGATGGCTATGGCTATGTCGTCGGCCCGATGGCTGTGAACCTTCAACGGTATCTCACCCTTCAGGACAGGTATCAGGGCCTCAAGCTGGAGGTTGGTGTCGGGTAGCTTGTCCGGGTCGTCCTTGAGCCTCTCCCTCTTCTCCATGTAGGTCTTGGCGTCCTGCAGCCACTTGCGGAGCACGGCGGCTTCACCCATGCGGGTTGACGGGTACTGCTTCTTGTCTACGCCGTAGACGCGCATGGGGTTCTCGCCGAAGGCGCACTTCATGCCTGAGGGGTGCATCAGCACCATGTCCTCCACGGTGGTCTTGGGGGCCGTCTTCACCACGACTCCCCAACCCCCTATGACGTTGGCGCTGCCCGGCATGATGTTGACAGTTGTGATCCCCGTCTCCAACGCCGCGCGGAGCCCCGTCTCATCGGCGTTGGCCTTGATGCCGTCCAGGGCCTTCACCTCCGGCGTCGCGGGTGCAGTCATCTCGTTTCCGTCGCTCCCGGCCCAGCCAATGCCCTCCTCCCAGATACCTATATGGCTGTGGGCCTCCACGAGGCCGGGCATCACAACCTTGCCTGACGCGTCTATGACCTCGGCGTCCTTGGGGACCTTGACGTTCTTCCCCACCTTGGTTATCTTCCCGTCCTCGATGAGTACGGTGCCTTCCTCAATCACGCCCTTGGTGATCGTGAGTATCCTTCCACCTTTAATGGCCAGCATGATCCATCCCTGTATGTCCGCCCCATCATTATTTAGAGGTATTCGTGGCGGAGTGGATGCGCTCATATACTCTGGGGCGCATCTGAGCCCACCTGTCTACCAGTACAGCAAGAGCATTATAGACGCCAACACCCTCACGGGCGTCGGCGGGATACCGCGCCTCCACCTGAGCCCTTGGAGGGGGAACACCTGTCAGGCCAACGAGTACGTCCCCCTGGACTGGCTCATGCCGGTCTCGGAGATGTGTATGCGGCTAGCCCTGCGCTACCTTTCCTAGCCCAGCTTCTCGACGATGAAGAGGAAGCTGACTTTGGCCCCCATCCCGCCCATGGTGAAGTGGGGCCTCACGTTGGGTATTATGGTCACCAGCTCCCCCTTCAGCCCGTTGAGGAACTGCTCCAGCCTCTCCTGGTCCTGTGACATCCTTATCTCGAAACGGTGAACCCTGTACTTCAAACATGCCACCTCAACCGGCCGTTATAGTATTCGGAATAAAACTCTTCTCCATCATCAGATGCGGAGCCAAGCAACCGATTTCCAGCCATCATGCCATAAGACGATGAAACGTTAGACGCGTAGAGTTGGATTAGCCTTAAAAGCCGTTGGCCCCATGTGGGGGTGAAGCCGAGATGAGTGAAGAGGTATCCTACAAGGACTTCAAGAGGCTGGACATACGGATCGGCACCGTCGCCGATGTGACCAGGGTCCCGGGAAGCGACAAACTCTACAAACTCCATGTGGACATGGGGGACCACACCAGGCAGATACTCACAAGCCTCGTGGACTACTACGAGGCGGCAGAACTACAGGGGCTCCGCATACCTGTCGTCTGCAACCTGAAGCCCGCAAAGATGTTCGGCGAGACCAGCAACGGGATGCTGCTTGCCGCCGAGACCAAGGACGGCTCGCTGGTGCTTCTCACCACAGATAAGCCCATAGCCAACGGCGCCAAGGTCACCTAGCCCTTAACCATCACGAGCATCATCTTGAACCGCTCAACGGCTTTCAGGGCGTGAGTAGAGTTGGCGGGCATTATCACCATGTCTCCCCGCCCCAGGTTGTGGGCTTCACCGTCTATCGTTACCTCTGCCTTACCGTCCAGGACATGAACCAAAGCATCATATGGAGCGGTATGCTCGCTCAGGCCCTCCCCCTTGTCGAAACTGAACAGGGTCACGGTCCCCGCGGGCTTGTTGATAAGGGTGCGGCTAACAACCGCGCCCTTCTGGTACTCGACTAGCTTCTCTGTCTTCATGATCTCAGGCATGTGAATCGTATCTGATCCAGGAGCCGAGGAATAATATGCTTTCCAAAGCCAACGATTGCGGTGGATGTCCCATAGCCAACGCGAGGGTTAACATCCCCTTCAAGGAGGCTCTCTTTAGGGGCGTGCTCTGCAACAGGTTGGTCTGCCTCGCAGTCTGGATAGCGCCCTCCTCCACGGACACCGTGGACAAGATATTCTTCTGCTCTTTCCTGGCGCAGCTACCTGAGGAAATATTTGCCCCTAGTGCCCAACCCTACTAAGTGACGGGGCGGGCAAACCTGATAAACCGCAATGAAAGCTGATAGAGGATACGGAGAAGCAGACCGAGTTGGAACCCGCTGAGAGCCACAGGCTTATCGTCGAACGCATCTATGAGAGACACCGAGACCAGAAACCCATTCAGAGCGCCCTTATACCTGTCCTATAGGGCGTCCAGCACGAGCAGGGCTACATCCCCGAGGAGGCTCTGGAGAGGGTCTCACAGCTCCTGGAGCTACCCACCAGCCATGTATATGGCGTCGCCAACTTCTACCACCAGTTCAGGCTGGTCCCCCGGGGGCGACACATGATCACGGTATACAGAGGCACGGCGTGCCGTGTGAAGGGCTCCCTGGAGGTCAACGAGCTCATCATGAGCGAGCTAGGAATCACGGAGAAGTCGGGCACGTCCCGGGACGGCGTATTCACGCTCCAGCAGGTGAGGTGCGTGGGGGCCCGCGGCCTGGCCTCGGGCGCCCAGGCCGTCTACGAAGCCCTCAAGGATCAGCTGTCGGCGAAGGCCCCCGGCGCCAGGCTCGTGAGGACAGACTGCATGGAGTCCTGCTACGCCGAGGTGATGATGGAGCTTGAGCGCAGGGGCTCAACGCCTGCCATATACAGCGACGTCACACCCGACATGGTCGCCGGGATACTCGACGCATACCTTGGAGGGGACGTTGGCGGACCTATGCCCTCAGGTTGAAGACGGGCAAAGTGAAGGGCTCGGACAAGCTCTACACCCTCCAAGTCGACATGGGCGACGAGGTCAGGCAGATAGTTACGGGCCTCGTCGACTACTATACGGCGGAGGAGCTCACCGGTAAACGCATAGCGGTGGTCATGAACCTGAAACCGGCCAAGATATTCGGCCAGATGAGCTACGGGATGCTCCTCGCAGCCGAGACGAAGGAGGGCGATCTCGCGCTCCTCACCACGGACAACCCCATCGCCGACGGCGCAAGGGTCACCTAATAGTTTTTATCGCCCCACATAGGAGCATTCCAGGATTCCATGACCGACAAGCTTCTAGTCATAATAGCGACGGGAGACAAGTCCAAGGCGCTCACCGGCCTCATGTACGCCAAGAACGCGTCGAAGCGGGGCTGGCTCGACGACGTGAAGGTAGTCTACTTCGGCCCCAGCGAGCAGCTCATGGTCGAGGACGCCGACGTCGCAAGCGCCGCCATAGAGGTGGCGAGCCTGGGCGAGGCATACGCCTGTAAGGCCATCAGCGACCGTGAGAACATCAGCGAAAGGATCGATGAGATGGGGATCAGGGTCGAGTACGTGGGCACAATCATCAGCAACTACATCAAACATGGCTGCGTGCCTATGGTGTGGGGTAAATGATACTGGGAATAGTGTTATCGCTAGACGAGCCACAGGGGACGAAACAGGAAAACTACTCCGCGGCGCAACTGTTGAGCTGATCAAGTTCTGAAGAAGACAGGCGAGCCCCTCGAGCCCATCAGCCTCGGCGAGATGGTCAGAGATGAAAAGTGATAATTATTTTTTGGGAAGACGGGACTCGACGACGTGATTGGCCTCTCTGAGGAACACTAGGTCTTCCCCGTCTTCCGGGGGTTAGACGCACGCTAGTTGAAAAGATTTAAAGCGAAAACAGAGATATTATCTCGATCCTTAAAATGATAATAAATGGGCCCAACATCAAGAGAGTCTTGACGACATGCGTGTATTGTGGCACAGGATGTAACTTCTATTTTCATGTTATAGACGGGAAGATCGTTGGTGTAAGCCCGGTCGAGTCTCACCCCGTCTCCCAGGGGAAGCTCTGCATCAAGGGATGGAAGGCGCACGAGTTCGTTCAGAGATCAGACAGGCTGAAGAGACCCCTCATAAGGCGGGACGGCAGCTTCGTCGAGGTCGACTGGACTGAGGCCCTTGACTACGTGGCCGACAAGTTCAAGGAGATCAAAGAAGAGTACGGCCCATCGGCGCTGGGATGCCTCAGCTCGGCGAAGTGCACCAACGAGGAGAACTACCTGATGCAAAAGTTCGCCAGAGCCGTCTTCAAGACGAACAACGTCGACCACTGCGCGAGGCTCTGCCACGCATCAACTGTAGCCGGCCTTACCGCTTCCTTCGGCAGTGGCGCGATGACCAACTCGATAAACGAGATGCTGGACTCTAAGGCAATCCTTGTGACCGGCTCAAACACGACCGAGCAGCACCCCATAATCGGCGGCAAGATAATGGAGGCCAAGAAGAATGGGGCGAAGCTCATCGTCGTCGAGCCAAGGAAGATACAGCTCACAAGCTTCGCAGACGCTCACCTGAGGCAGAAGAGCGGGACCGACGTTCCCTGGCTTAACAGCTTCATGCACGTCATCTTCGAGGAGGGCCTAGAGGACAAGGAGTTCATCGAGAAGCACCTTGAGCCAGAGCCCTTCGAGGCGATGAAGAAGCTGGTGACGAGCAGCAGATACTCACCCGAGAACACCGAGAAGATCACGTCGATCCCGGCCGAAGAGCTCAGGAAGGCGGCCATCATGTTCGCCAAGAACAGGCCCGGAGCCATCGTCTACTCGATGGGGATCACCCAGCACATCCAGGGCACAGACAACGTCAAATCCTGCGCCAACCTCCAGATGATCCTTGGGAACATGGGGGTCCACGGCGGAGGCGTCGACCCCCTCAGGGGCCAGCAGAACGTCCAGGGGGCCTGCGACGTCGGGGCGCTCTCCAACGTCTTCTCGGGGTACCAGAGGGTGACTGACCCCGCGGCGAGGAGGAAGATGGCCGACGCCTGGGGCGTAGGCTTCGAGGAGTTGGACGACGAGGTGGGCCTCACAGTCGTCGAGATGATCCACGCCGCGGGGGAGGGGAAGGTCAAGGGGCTGTACATCATGGGTGAGAACCCGATGGTGAGCGACCCGGACCTGAACCACGTCGAGGAGGCGCTGAAGAAGCCCTTCCTCGTGGTGCAGGACATCTTCATGACGCCCACGGCCGAGCTGGCGGACGTCGTCCTCCCTGCGGCCAGCTTCGCGGAGACCGACGGCACATTCACAAGCACCCAGAGGACAGTGTGCAAGATCAGGAAGGCCATAGAGCCTCTTGCCGACTCCCGACCCGACTGGTGGATAATTGGCCAGATAGCGGAGAGGCTCGGATACAAGGGGTGCACGTACACGCATCCGAGCGAGATCCTGGACGAGATAAACAGGACTACGCCCATCTACGGCGGCATAACCTGGGACAGGATCGACTCCGAGGAGTTCCCCTTCGGCATAGCCTGGCCCTGCCCCGACGAGGGTCACCCGGGGACCCTGTTCCTCCACAAGGGGGGAAGCTTCAGCCGGGGCAAAGGTAAGTGCCATGTCTGCGAGTACGTCCCACCGGCCGAGGAGCCGGACGAGGAGTATCCGTTTAGAATGACCACCGGCAGGGTCAACCCCCACTGGCACACCAGGTCGATGACGGGTAGGTCACCCACCCTGGAGAGGGAGGCTCCTTACGCATACATCGAGATCAACCCCGAGGACGCCAAGAAGCTAGGGGTGAGGAGCAACTGGATGGTGAGGGTGGCCTCGAGGCGGGGCGAGATAGTCCTCAGGGCCAGGGTGTCAGACATCGTCCCACCTGGCACGGTCTTCATCCCGTGGCACTACCAGGAGGCGCCTGCGAACAGGCTGACCATAGCGGCCCTTGACCCGGACGCCAAGATCCCGGACCTCAAGGTCTGTGCAGTGAAGATAGAGGTGGCCTAATGATGACCGAAGCTTACGTTTTGGATAAGAATAGGCTCGGAGACCTCGTCGAGGTCTTAAAAGTAAGGGGAGAAGTGATAGCTCCGACGAACACAGGTATAGACATTCTGTATATGCCTGTGTCGAGCGTCTCGGAGATCGACCTTTCGAAGATCCCCCTGGACAGCCCTAAGGAGTACGTCTTCCCCATCACCGAGACGATGATGGAGGTGGAGGGAGGCGAGATCACCCCTGTCCTTGAGTCCTGGGACCGGGTGCTCTTCGGCCTCAGGCCATGCGACGTCGCCGCCTTCCGGTGCATGCTCAGGTTCTTCGAGGACTACGCAGACGAAAAGATCCCTGATCCATACTTCATCGAGAAGATGAAGAAGCTGACCGTGGTCGCCTATAACTGCCCTGAGCCAAAGGAGCACTGCTTCTGCGCTGCCATGGGGACCGGCCCCGTCGCCGAGTCGGGCTTCGACTTGGCGTTGTCGGACCTGGGCGGATACTACCTGGTCGAGGCCGGCAGTGTGAAGGGAGAGGAGATTTTAGGTGGGTTGTCCCTGCCCAAGGCTTCTCAGAAAGACATTTCTGAGAAGGAGGCCGTGGCTAGGAGGTGCTCGGAGAAGATGAAACCGGGTTTTGCGGTGCAGGGTATTGAGGACGTCATCGAGCAATCCATCGATGCCGTGGCTGAGAACCACGGTGGTAGATGCATAGTCTGCGGGGGCTGCAACTTCTTCTGCCCGACCTGTACCTGCTACAACGTCACCGACACGATCGAGGGAGAACTGGTCAGGAGGGAGAGGTACTGGGACTCCTGCATGCTCCAGGGCTTCACCTGGCTGGCCGGAATGGGCCCCGAGCGGGCCACGCTGGCCTCGAGGATGAAGCAGAGGCTCATGCACAAGCTGAGCTACACGAAGGAACACTACGACGCCTACTCCTGCACGGGGTGCGGCAGGTGCTCCCAGGTCTGCCCGTCGTACATCTTCATGGAGGACATGATTAGAGACATCTTGGGGGGTGTATAGAATGAAGAGAAACGAGTACATACCCTACATGGCGACTATAAAGGAGATAAGTGAACAGACCAGCGACATCAAGAGCTTCGTTCTGGAGTTCGACGACCCGGAGCTCAGGGAGAGATGGACCTTCAAGCCGGGCCAGTTCGTCGAGGTCTCGGCCTTCGGGCACGGGGAGGTACCGATCTCGATCGCCTCACCTCCGACTCGGAAGGGAGAGATAGAGCTGGTCATCAGGAACTCCGGCTCCGTCACAGCCGCGTTCCACGAGATGAAGGCCGGCGACAAGGTCGGCCTAAGGGGGCCCTACGGGAACTGGTGGCCCTTCGAGGAGACGAAGGGCAAGAAGGTAACCATAGTCGCGGGAGGCATCGGCCTGGCTGCGGTCACCAACATACTGAGGTACATGCTCGACAACCCGTCCGACTACGAGAACGTCCAGCTGTTGTACGGGGCAAGGGATCAGGATCTCCTAGTCTTCACGTCGGAGTACGAGAAGTGGAGGCAGATGGGCGCCGATGTCCATATCACCTGCGACAGGCGTGCAGGAGACTGGTCGGGTAACGTCGGCATGGTCACCTGTTTCTTCAACGACACGCCATCGCCGGAGCTCGAAAAGGTCGAGATCCCCGAGGACGCGACGCTAATCGTCTGCGGGCCTCCCATAATGATACACTTCTGCTGCCTCGACCTGTTGAAGGCCGGGTTCAAGCCCGAGAACATCTACGTGAGCCTAGAGGGCCACATGAAGTGCGGCGTCGGTAAGTGTGGTCATTGTAACGTCGGCCACAAATACGTCTGCAAGGACGGGCCCGTCTTCACCTACGCAGAGAAGCTGGCGTTGGAGGGCTGATCGAAAACTTATAAAAGACTTGATGAAAATAAATTGGACTCTATAAGGTGTAAGTTATGAGTTCAAAATCTCCGGCTGAAATCGCTGAAGCGATGTGTAGCGCAGGATACTAGAAAACCAATCTACCAATTGACAAGATGTTCATCCTCGGCATCCTTGCTGGGGTCTACATCGGCTTCGGAGCCCTATGGTCGGGTAAAACTTATTTTCTCTTTTTCAGGTACCATGTCTCGCCCCGAAGGCTGGTCGTGATCTCGAAGTCGGGGTTGTAGTGGAGCATCTCCTTGACGAACTCCCTCATGGGGGCCCTGGTGCCGTCGCTGCGGGTTATCACCTCGTCCAGGTCGATAGTGACCCGCTTAGCCTTCCTATCATCCATGTTCAATGTGATCACTGTTACCTTGCGTCTAGACCCTTATTATTTTATATCTAATTTCACGGCCTCCTGAGGCCCAGCATCTCCCTGGCTTCGTCCACTGAGGCTACATCACGCTCCAGCTCCCTGGCGATGTTCACCACCTTGGTGACCAGCTGGGCGTTGCTCTCTGCCAGTACGCCACGCCTGAGGAACACGTTGTCCTCGAAGCCCACCCTGACGTGGCCACCCATAACTGTGGCGACGGCAGCCATGGGTATCTCGTTGCGGCCCAGGGCGCATACGCTCCACGTCCACGTTGAGGGTAGCAGGTCAACGCAGTACTGGAGCATCCTGGGCGACGGCAGGAACCCTGTGCGGCCCACCATGACGAACTGAACGTGCAGGGGCTCCGGCACGATCCTCTTCTCGGCCAGCTGCCTGCACACGTTTATCATGCCTGTGTCGTAGACCTCGTGCTCGGGCTTCACCCGGTGCTTCACCATGTAGCCGCACCACCGCTCGATCATCTTCACGGTGTTGAGGAAGGTGTCGCCTGTGGGGTGCTCGGCCCACCTGTTCATGGTGCCCATGTTGAGGCTCATCATCTCCTCGCCCAGCCTGCACCGCGCCTCAACGAGCCTGTCCCAGACCTCCGGCGGGTTCCCGACGCGGCCGCCACCGGTGGTGACGTTGATGACCACGTCCACCTCCTCCCTGATGCGCTGAATGTACTCCTTCAGCAGCGGATTGGGGTCTCCGCTCCAAGCCTCCCCTGTGACGGGGTCCTTGGCGTGCAGGTGCACCACGCTGGCGCCAGCCTCGACGCTGGCGACAACCTCCTTCACTATCTCGTCCACCGTGTTGGGCACGTGGGGAGTGGTCTCCCTGCTCACGTACTCGCCGCCTGTGACCGCCGCCGTGATTATGAGCTTGTCCACGCAGTTCACTTCCCCAGACCCAGTATCTTCCGCGCCTCGTCGGGCTTCGCTACCTCGATGTTGAGGGCCCCCGCGATGGTGGCTATACGCCTCACAAGGTCCGCGTTGGTCTTCAGCAGTTCGCCGCGGCTGAGGAATATGTTGTCCTCCATGCCGACGCGGACGTGGCCGCCCAGCGTCATGGCTACTGCCCCGATGGGCAGCTCGGTGCGGCCAAGGGCACAGACGCTCCAGGTCCAGTCCTTAGGGAGCTCCTCCACGCAGTACTGGAGCATCTTGGGCGTCGCGCTGAACCCGGTGCGGCCTATCATTACGAACTGTATGTGGAGGGGCGTCTCGAAGACGCCCTCCTCTGCCAGCATCTTCGCCGTGTTGATCATGCCCGTGTCATATACCTCCAGCTCGGGCTTCATGCCGTGGTTCCTCATGTAGCCGGCCCACCGCTTGACGCGTGGCACGTCGTTCATGAAGACGCCGCTGTAGGGCGGGGTCCAGTGGTTGATGGTGCCCATGTTCATGGACATCATCTCCTGGCCCAGGCTGCACCTCTCCTCGATCATCTTGTCCAAGGCCTCGTCCGTCGCCCTGCGTCCGCCGCCCGTCGTCACGTTGGTTATGATGTCGCAGCGGTCCTTGATCATCTTGACGTACCGCTTCAGAAGCGGGTTGGGGTCGGGGGCGGGCTTACCTGTGCCCGGCTCCTTGGCGTGCAGGTGCACTATGCTAGCCCCAGCCTCCCAGCACCGGACCGTCTCCTCCGTAATCTCCTCCGGGGTCGTAGGCACATAGGGGGTCATCTCCCTGCTCACAGGTTCGCCGCCCGTGACGGCGGCCGTTATGATGAGCTTCGCCATACTTATCGGCTACTACTGCGCTCGTCGCCGGATAACTTTTCGCAGAGAGAGGCTAGATGGATAGGCCGCCGGGCATTGTCTGCTGGACCTCGACAGTGTAGCCCTCCGGGTCCTTGAACATGAAGACCTTGATCCTGAGCCTCTCAGACTCTCTGGGCTGCTGTTCAATCTTTAAGCCATTCCTCTTCAATTTGCTGTACCAAGCGTCTGCGTCCTCCACGTTCAGGCACAGGATCACCGGCTTGATGTTGTTGGCCCTGTGGTGCCCGTGGGCCCCGTCCACGAGCCCCACGTAGGCTCCGTCTCTGATTCTGTATATCTTGCTCCAGCCCTGGTCCACCTCCATCCTGAAGCCCATAATCTTCTCGTAGAACTCCATGGCTCTGGGCAGGTCCCTGTAGTAGAGCCACGTGATGACTCCGCGAACATTCTCGTTCATAGTTAGACTAGCGCAGTATCCAAATAAATATCTGAGTGCCAGGGAACCCAGTAAATTTCTGGAAGAGGCTGGGTGACTCTACCAGTGGCATTAAATCACAAGGATGTCCTCATTATCTCATGAAGAAGGTTCTGCCTAGAGATAATCTGAGCCAGGCCGGGCCACCGTCCTCCGTCGTCCTAGCCACATGCGTGGACAGAGACGGCAACCCGAACATCATTACGCTTGGGATGTTCATGAACGTCAGCATCGACCCGCCCTTGGTCTGCATCGGCGTGGCCCCTGAGAGGTACAGCCACGACCTCATAATGGAGCAGGGCGAGTTCGCGGTCAACGTGCCCACAACAGAGATCATAGAGGAGATGCACCAGTGCGGAGTCACCAGCGGACGCGACGGCGACAAATTCAAGGGCACAGGTCTTACACCCATCCCAGCCCAGAGGATCAGGAGCCCCCTGATCAAGGAGTGCTATGGCCACCTGGAGTGCAAGGTGGTCCAGGCCCACACCTGCGGCGACCACACCCTCTTCGTCGGGGAGGTGGTGGCAGCCAGCGTGGACGAGGAAGTGCTGGAGAACGGCCGCCTAGTCCTGACGAAGGCTAAACCCGTGGTCCAGAAGAATTGGGTCTACCACACTGTAAAGCTACCCTAATTATTTTCCATGAAACATGGCTTTAAACTGAAAAAATGGGGGCTACTTCAGGCCCCAGAAGTCGGCGATATTGGCCCTCTTAACCAGCTCGACGCCCAGCCGCCCGTCCTTGGTGCTGAGCACAGGGTTCACGCCGGGTCCGTGGCCGCTGAAGTCGCTTGAGCCGTGGATGATGACGCCCACCGTGACGGCGCCCTTGTAGTAGCCGCGGCCGTTGACGCATAGCTGGTCCCTGAGGCATACTATGTCGCCGAGGCGCAGGGACTCTAGGTTGTACTTCTTAACGGCCTTGGGGTCGGTGGTCTGGATGTCGTAGTCCACGGGCTCCGTCATGGTGCCGAACCCTATGCCTGAGCCCATGAGGAAGCTGGGCACCTCCTTCACAACCGGCACCACCAACTTACCCTCTTCCTCCCTTATGCCTAGAGAGTCGAGGAGTCGCGGCGAGCACTTGTTCACCCTGACCTCGGGGTAGTCAGGCAGCTTGAGGCCGACGCCCAGCGACTTTACCTGGACCTTGTCGCCTATGGAGAGCTTCTCTATGTCCTCCCCCGGGAGCCAGACAAGGTCGTCGGCTCCGGCGTGGCGCCCGGTGAAGACGCCTCTGGCCCCCTTCGCGTCACCGTCCACCACGGCTGCCTCGTTGCCTATGCAGGCCAGGTGAGCCAGGGCGCAGTCGCTGGGGTTTTCCTTCTCCCTGCCCCTGATGGTCACTCCGGGCTCAACGTGGTCGCCGCTGGCCCAACCGAAGCATGGGTCGCCCACCTTCAGGTTGTACTTTATGCCTCCCATGCCTAACGCCATCTTGGGATGGCCGTCCCACTGGGTCCTGTAACCACCCGTGGACGGGGGCACAACCTCGCCCTGGACAGCTATCATGAGCAGCCTGTCCCTGTTATCTCTGAGCATCTCAGCCACCCCCCAGCTTCAGGTACTCGGCGATGTTAGCCCTCTGCTTCACAACGGGGACGGCCTCGCCCTCCCTGCACGTCAGTATCGTGGTCACGCCCAGGCCCTGCCCCATCCTTATGCTGGCCCCGCAGCTGACGACGCCTATGGTGCATGCGTCCTCGTAGTAGCCTCTGCCCCACGCCGTCAATATGTCCCTGAGGCACACTATGTCCCCCAGCCTCAGGTCCTTGAGGAACTCCACTGCGTCCGGGCTCTGGGTCATCACGTCCCAGTTGCTGGACTCTGCCGGCGCGCCCCCCGATCCCTGGCCCACGTACTCGGGCGGGATCACCTTGGCGACGGGGACCGTCAGCTTACCGCCCTTCTCGCCCAGACCCATGACGTCGAGCAGCTGGGGGCTCAGACCCACCGCGCGGACGCCGCTATGCTCAGGGAACTCTAGACCTACGCCAACCGACCTCACCTGAACCTTGTCGCCTATGGCGACCCTCTCAATGGTCTCCTCCTCAAAGTGGAGCACCAGGTGGTGCGCGCCCCCGGGGAGGTAGCCCACCTTACCCACGACCACGCCAGCCTCGCCCTTGGCCTCGCCTTTCATGATCTTCACCTGGTTGCCTATGCAGCTGAAGTTCCTGAAGCTGCCCTTCTGGCCGTCGTTTCCTGTGCCGTCGGCGGAGACGCCGGGCTCCACTTTATCGCCCCACGCCCATCCGAAGCAAGGGTCGCCCGGCTTCACGTTGTAGACGATGCCTCCCCTGCCCAGCCCCATGCTGGGGGTGCCGTCCCAGCCGGTCACGTACAGTGGCTCCACGGCCGAGTGGACCACCTCGCCCACCACGGCTATCTCTAGGAGCCTATCCTTGTTGGTCTTAACCATAAGTATCCAGTAAAATGCGCCCCACAGCTATTTGACGGTAACCCCGCCCCCCACTGTTTAAATAGCCGTCTTCAGACCTATCAGGGAAAGGGCTGATCGGTTTGTCACGTGGAAGAGAGTACGACGGAGCCATCACCATATTCTCCCCTGAGGGCCGCATATACCAGGTTGAGTACGCACTCGAGCTGGTTAAGCGGGGAAGCCCCATCGCGGGCATCAGGGGTACGGAGGGCGTCGTCTTGGCCGCCATGGAGCCCCAGCAGAGCAAGCTGGCCGCGCCGGGCAACAGCAAGAAGATATACAAGATCGATGACCACGTGGGTGTCGCCGTGTCAGGCCTCAGCCCAGACGCCAGGGTCCTCATCAAGCAGGCCAGGTACATCGCCCAGGGCAACAGGATGACATACGACGAGCCCGTGGACATAGAGGACCTGACGAGCGGCGTCGGGGACCTCCTGCAGAGGTACACCCAGAACGCCGGCGTCCGCCCATTTGGGGTGAGCCTCCTCTTCGGCGGCGTAGACGACTACAGGGTGAGCCTGATATCCACCGACCCCAGCGGAAGCTACCGCGGCTACAAGGCGACGGCCATAGGCAGGAACAGCGAGAAGGCCCGCAAGGTGCTCCAGGACCAGTACAGGGACGAGATCACCCTGGACGAGTCCATAGGCTTGGCCGTTGAGGCAATAAAGGAGGCCGCAGAGGAGACCTTGACCCCCGAGAACCTGAACATCGCGACCATCCCCGTGTCCACCCACCAGTTCACGAGCCTCAACGACGAAGAGGTCAAGAAATTCATCTAAGCCGCAGGGTTTATACTGAACCCCCATTTCTCATTGAGTGAACAGTTATGCCGGGTAAGAAGAGCCTAAAGAAGGTCGAGAAGACTCAGGAAACCAAAGAAAAGTCAGAGAAGAAGGAGAAACGCGACAAGATCATAGGCGCCGTGGAGATACCTGACGCCAGCAGCGACGAAGTCATGCAGGCACTTAAGCGCATGAAGGCCATCACGCCTAACTCGGTTGCTTCCCAGTTCAACCTTAAGGTGAGCATCGCCAAGAAGATGCTCGCACAGCTTGAGGCCGCGGGAACCCTGGAGCTGGCCGCCAGCAGCCAGAACATCAAGGTCTACGCCCTGAACCAGGACTAGACACGCTCTATCATTATCCTCGAACCGCTTCTCAGTCCCTGGAACAGCTCCAGGCCCTCCAGTACCTCGCCTACCCTGTTAACCTGCCCGTATGGGGTCGTGTCCTTGGGGTAGATGCAGAGGGCGTCGCCCCTCGGCCAGTAGCCTATGGTTCCGGCAGTCACCTTGCTGACGGGCTTCTCTGTGCCCCGCTTGATGCCCATGAGGACGCTGACGAAGCCCACCGCCGGGCTTGTTCTGGTGTTCATGGGCAGCCTCTTGAGTATGTCCTCCACTGTGAGGGGCGCAGTGAGCCTGTTGAGGATGGCCTTCGCCTCCCCCTTATCCACGACCGTGATCCTTACAGGTATCTTGGACAGGCTGTCACTCACACTGTTCTACCCCGTACTCTATGATGAGCTCCGCGAAGTTCTTCCCCGTAGCCGACTTTATGCCCTGCCACCCCGGGCTGGCGTTCATCTCCAGCACCACCGGTCCATCTGGGCCCTCCAGGAGGTCTACTCCGGCGTAGTCCAGCTCCATGACCTCGGTGGCCTTCAGTGCCAGGTTGATGATCTCTTCGCTTATGGCCTCCTCAACCATCTTCCCGCCCTGAGCCACGTTGCTCTTCCAGCTGTTCTTCGGCAGGTACTTGTAGACGGCCCCCGCCACCTCGCCTCCGATGACGAAGACCCTTATGTCTCGTCCCGGGTTCTTGATGTACTTCTGGATGAAGAGGGGGTGCTGCAGCCGCTCAAGTGTCCTGTAGGCGTTGTAGGCCAGGTCCGTGTCCTGGAACTTCATGCTTCCCCGCCCCATGCTCCCCAGAATGGGCTTGTACACGACTTCCCCCATCTCCTGGGTCTTCTCGTACGCTCTGGCCAGGCTCTCCGTGGTGAACGTGGACGGGATGGGCAGCCCGTACTGGTACAGCCAGTACTGCGTCGCGTACTTGTCCCTGGCCCGCCTGAAGGGGTAGCTCCTGTTAATCACCCTGATCCCGGCCAGCTCCATGTGCTCCATGAGGCTTATGCGGCGAGTCATCTGTTCACACGAGCCCGGTCCATAGCTCCTCAGCAGGCAGATGTCTGCGTCAGTCACGTCCTCCCTGCCCACCCAGAACCTGGGGCCTTCGGGGCTCACCCAGCTACTCACGTCAGTGGATGGGCCGTCGATGACCTTGTGGCCCATGCGCACAGCGGTGTCTACGAGCTCCTGGCTGTTGGCGCTGGGCTTAGAGCCGTAAAGTACGACTATCTTCATCAGGGTCCTGTGACTTTTATCATTCTGGGGCTTTAAGCTTAGCTAGTTTTGATGACTGCCCTGAACTCGGGGTCCCTGAGGTAAGGCCTGAACTCGGGGTCGTGCAACGCCGTTACCCTGTGGTGGGGGCTAGCCGCCAGGTCTTCCCTGAGCGCATCGATAAGCTTATTCTTCTGCCCTGTTACGGCGTACGCGCAGGCCCTCTCATAGCCCTCCGTCAGCTTACCCCAGCTCGAGGAGATGAGTTCCGAAGCCTCCCTCCTTCGGCCTGTTGAGGCCAGGGCTACGCTGAGGGCTAGAACCCCCACGGGGTTACCTAGGTTCAGCTCCAGTGCGATCTCAGCGTACTCCTCAGCCACGTCGTGTTTCTTCTGGACATTGAACACGTTTGCTAGGCTCGCCATGATACGCGACTCCTCCAGATCGTCGTCCGCGCGCTTCACGGACTCGTAGAAGGCTCTCACCGCGTCGTCGAGCCTCCCCATCAGAGTGAGGGCCCGCCCCCTCCACCAGTGCCCAACGTAGCTCTCTGGCTCGGACTCCACCATCCTATCCGCCTCAGCAAGTAGCGCCTGGAAGTCGGCTTCAGCTATCAGGCCGTTAAGCTTGGCTCTTGTCTCGGGGGCCTCGGTTCGCATGAGTGTAATGCGAGGGGGACAGATTTATGGGGTTCCCCGTCATCCCTGTAGTAACTTCGAGGCGGAGTGGTGAATCATGGTCTCGGCGCTGGATGCAGTCATCTTCGGGGCTCTCCAAGGGCTCCTCGAGTGGCTGCCCGTCTCCAGCGAAGGCAACCTGGTTCTACTGATGGTAGCCTACATGGGTCTGGAGCCGAGTGAGGCCATGAGGACGGCTGTGACGCTTCACATAGGCACGGGGGCCGCGGCTTTAGTCTACTACAGAGGTGAGGTCGTTAGGATACTCCTCGGGGGAGACGAGGAGCACAGGCGGCTGAGGGCGCAACTGTTAGCCATGACGCTGGTCACAGGCCTGGTTGGGCTGCCGACATACCTCCTCCTAGACGTTTCGATTGGACAGGGCGAGGCGCTGATGGCATTAACGGGTCTTGCCCTCATAGCGACTGGGCTGATTCAGAGAGGTGGGAGAAGCGGAGGGAGCAGAGACTCGGGTACGTTGTCTTGGGTCGAGGCGCTGGGCCTGGGGGTGGCCCAGGGTCTAGCGATCATCCCGGGGCTCTCAAGGGCCGGCGTGACGACGACCCTCCTGCTTATGAGAGGGTTTAAACCCTCAGAGTGTTTCCGGGTCTCGTTTCTAATGAGCATCCCCGCCAGCTTCGCTGCTGGCTTCGGTTTGATGCTCATCGAGGATGTAGCCGTCACCCAGGCTTCCCTGATAAGCATGTCCGTGGCCGCCTTGACCGGGTTCGCTGCCATGGGTGTCTTGATTAAGATAGCTGAGAGGACGAGCTTCTGGAAAATATGTGTGGGCCTGGGGGCGTTGGCTCTACTGGCCTGCGCCTCCAGCTTAATTGGTTTTCTTGTTGTGTGACAGACTCGCCACGGCGGCCTCCGCAGTAAACAGGGCTAGCGTCTTCTTCCACCTCGACGGAGTGAAAGCCGTTACCGTCCAAGGCGCGTTGAAGAAAGGGCCAAGACGGTACACTGGGACTCTTGAAGCGGTGGAACAGGCTCGGCCCGTGGGCGCAGGTCTGTACGCCTCCGAGGAGAGCCTGCTGATGCACGGCCTATCGGGCAGAGATATCAACCAGGGCGTGAAGGTAGGCTCCATAAAATAAATGAACTGATGTCGGAATCAGACGCCGTCCTCAGCCTATGAATAGGTGGGAAACTACTTCTCCACAGCGTCCCTGCGCTCCACGTGGATATTGACGCGCGTCACGAGCGCCGCGATGACGCCTAGAGCGGCCAGGTAGGGCGCTATCAGGGTGCCTATGGCTGCCGCCGTCACGGGTATCTCAAGCAGCTGCTCGCCCTTGTCGTTCCTGACGACGATTCGCCTGACGTTTCCCTCGGCTATGAGCTCCTTAACTCTCCCTATGAGGTCGTCGGTGGCTACCGTCACCTCTTCCCAGTGGGTTCCCTTGGTCTCTGTTCCACACTGTGAGCAGTACCTGTCCTCCTCGGACAGCTCTTTTCCGCATTTTCTACAGTACATTCAATCCAAACCTCTGTATCGCTAGTGATATAGATTTGTTTGGAATATAAAAATATCTGTTTTCTATGGCGAATCAGGGGACGTTCGCGGGCGTCGATTCCTAAAAGCGCCGCGTAATAGTTGCATTACTCATCCTAGACTAACCCCGTTACATGAACAGACCTCTCAACCTGCCATCGCGTGGGTTTTATGCCAGTAGAATAGATACATTGGGGCAAGCCGATGCCCGAACAATACGAGATCCGGTGGTTCAAGGATAGCGATCTAGGCTCATACGTTGAAGGGCTCAACAAGACCCTCTACTACGATTACAGTGAGCGGCTGTTCCGATGGAAGTTCGAGAGGAACCCCTTCAGCCTGGGGTTCCCGTCAATAGCCGTCGCGGAGCACATCCCCTCAGGGGAGCCCGTGGCCTTCAACTCGTTTCTCCCACTCGAGGTCAGGAAAGGCGATGACGTCTTCACTGTCCTCCAGGGCTGCGACGGCTTCGTCGACGAGGCTCACAGGAGGCAGGGACTCTTCCAGAGAACCCTGAACTTCATGGCCGACGAGATGAGGGGACTCAGTCCGGAGATCCTCATCGGCTTCAACCTGGTCGAGGCTGCGGCTGCGGCCCAGAAGGCGGGCTCGGCCTTCGCCCACGACATAGACAGGTGCTTCATGGGGAGAAAGACCTTCGCCGGCTTCAGGGACAGGGGAAGCGTCGCCCTTGAGCCGATCAGCGTCGAAGCCATGAGCGGCCTCTACGAGGACTGGGCCGCTGGCAGCGGCCTGCTTCACATCCACAGGACTCTTCCATACATCCGCTGGTACAACGAGAACCCTCTGAGACGCGTTCAGACCTACATGGTTCACAGGGGCGGCTCACCTGAGGGCTATCTGGTCGTCGACGAGATCACTGAAGGCGGGGAGCTTGAGCTGACCTTGGAGGATTACCCTTCGGGCCTAATGGATGGTGGGCTGCTGAGAGGCGTATTTTCCTGCCTACATGAGGCTCACCCGGGCGTCTATGTCGTTAACATCTACACGTTACGTGGGGAGCCCCTTGAAAACGACTTGGCTGGGCTGGGGTTTACCGTGGCGCCGTGGTTCAAGGTCATCATGAAGGCCCTTAATAACGCTGTCCAGGAGCGCGGCTCAGTGATGCGGAACGGGGAAGAGCTTTCAGATTTAGGGCGTTGGCACATCACGGCTGGTGACATCTACTAACCTAAGAACCGAACTACGAGCACTAGTTGAAATAAAATTAATGAAAAGAGTTACGTGGACACTACTTGAGCGGGATGTACATGCTACTCCTCGAGGCACCGATACCTGGACGCCCGTGGCGCACAAGGTTGATACTTATAGCGAACTCTCCCACGTAGTGGCCTAACATCTTCTCGGTGACCTTGATCTCCTTGAACTCCTTGCCTGTGTGGACGAAGACGCTCTTCCCGATCATCTCGGGGATAATAATCATGTCCCTGGCGTGGGTTCTGATGGGCTTACCCTGGTTTCTGCGCAGCTTCTCCAGGACGATCCTCTGGTCGCTGCTGAGTCCTCGGCGTAGGCTTCTCCTCATCCTCGCCGGGAGGATGGTGATGAACTCGTCCATGGACATGGCTCGCAGCTCGTCGACCGTCCTGCCTCGGTACTGGAAGTTTTTAGGCATTTTACACTCTCCTCATCCTGTTCGCATTATTTAAGTGATGTCATTCTCTCCGACGTTTACCGCCTCTGCCTGAGCTTCTGGCCGCTATCAGCCCGACCTTGGCTCCGGGAGGCGCGTGCCTGCTTACTGTCGTGGATTTTCCAGGCCTCCTTTTGCGGCCTCCGCCGTGTGGGTGCATGGCCGCGGGCATCTTGACGCCGTGGGCTATGGGGTACTTGTGGCCCTTGGCCCTCTTGGCGTCGAGCTTGGCCCCGGCCTTCATGAAGGGCTTCTCCGTCCGGCCGCTTCCGCTTATGATGCCTACGGTGGCCCTGGCGCTGTTGGGCACTGAGACCATCCTCTTGGATGGCAGCCGTATGCTGGTGTGGGTGGCCGTGTGGGCGATTACTGTCCCGAAGCTGCCTGAGGCTCTCGCGATCTTGCCTCCGTCTCCAGGCCTCAGCTCTATGTTGCAGACCATGGTTCCCTCGGGCACTGAGCCGACGGGCAGGACGTTGCCTAGGCTGGCCGGCGCGGATGGGCCGACAGCTATCTCCTGGCTCACGTAGGTGCCCTCGATGGCTGCGCAGTAGAATCCCTGGCCCGGCTGGAACTCGATGTAGGCTAGGGGGGCTCCCCTGCCGCCCTCGTGGACCAGTTCCTTGATGGTTCCGTTGAGGTTCTCCTCTGATATCCCCGGGTACTTCGCTGGAGCTATCTTGTTCATCTTCGCGGCGCGGAACATGCTTCCGCCGCGGCCTCTCCTCTGTACCTTTATCTTCTTACCCATTTTTCCGCACCTACAGTATTCCTAGACGGATGGCGACGTCTGACGCGTCGTACCCGTCCTTGAGCTTTATGAACGCCTTCTTCTCTCCCTTGCGCGTGATGAGGGTGTTTATTGTCTCAGCCTCTACCTCGTAGAGTACCTTGATGGCGTTGGCTATGTCGTGTTTTGTCGCGCGCCTGTCCACGATGAAGACGAGCTTGTTCTCTTTCTCTATCATGTTGACGCTGCGCTCAGTCATCATGGGGTACTTAACTACGCTGTGTGCTTCCATGGCTAAGCCTCCCACACCTCGTCCAGGGACTCGAAGGCCGTTTTGCCCCAAAGGACCAGCCTTCCGGGGTGCGCCCCCGGGGCCAGCAGCTCCGCGTTCAGGCTGTGCACGTCCACTATGTCGACGCCTGGGAGGTTCCTGGCGGCATTGCCGACTCCCTTGTCCTCGGAGACCACAATGAGTGGGCCTCGCCCTATCTTCTTCTTGCGGCCCCTCATGGTTCCCCTCCCGGCCCTTATCTTTTTCCGGTCGGCGCGTTCAACGTCCTCCCAGATGCCTAGGGCCAGGAAAAAGTCCTTGACCTCCTTGGTTTTACCGAGGCTCTCCACCTCGTCGTCGATGACAAGTGGCAGCTGTTCTACGTTCTGGACTCTGTGTCCTCTCTTCTCTACGAGTTCCTTCGCGGCCGTGGCCGCGATACCCGACCTTATGGCGAATCTCTTCTCCTTCTTGTTGATCCGCTTCACGATGACCTTCTCGGAGGTGGGCGGGAAAGCCGCGTGGCCGCCTACGATGCTCACACCGAAGGCCGCCCTGCTGCCCTCCCTGAGCCTGGGGACTCGGGACATGCCGTGTCCTGTTCCGTGGCCTTCAGCTGTCGTCCTCTTGCCCGCCATGGGGTCCCTGCCCTGTGGCTGGAACCTCGTGCTCTGGAGAGCGACGACCGCCCTCTTTATGACATCGTGACGTACAGGGGTCTCGAAGACCTTGGGGACCTCTACCTCGGCGACCTTCTCGTTCTTCAGGTTCAGTACTGGTACCTTCATTGTTTGTCGCCTCTCTTCCACTCTGTGTGTAGGTAGGTCACCTGGGGCGCCTCCTCAGGGTACCCTCCCTCTCTTGCAGCCTTCCTGAGGTTGATCAGCCTCTTGGCTGGCCCCATGACGCTGCCCTTGAGGAGCATGTAGTCTCCCTTGACTAAGCCGTAGCTTATGAACCCGCCCTTGGGGTTCACGCGCTCCGAGTCCTCTCCCATCAGCATGATACGCTTGTTGTACTCTGTCCTGTTGTGGAAGCCCATCTGGCCCGCCCTAGGCACCTGAGGTAGCACCCTTCTGGGTGACCAGGCGCCTATGCTGGCTACGGCTCTCTTCGATTTTCTGGATTTACGGGATAGGACACGGATGCCCCAGCGCTTCACTGGACCCTGGAAGCCCTTGCCCTTGGTGACGCCGATCAGGTCGATGCTCTCACCTAGCTTGAAGACGTCTCGGATGGTCACGGTCTTCCCCAGAATCCCCTTGGCGTAGGCCAACTGGTCCTCCACGGAGCCCCCGCTGACGGGGATCTCCAGGATGTCGGGGGTCTTCTTAGGGACCGCAGACAGCCTCGGCTGGGTCGCCACAATGACCCTTATCTGGGCGATCTTGTCGAGGCTCTTGTCCATCTCGGCCAACTTCTCGGCTGGGTTGGGGTCCGTCGTGAAACTTATTTTCCTGTACAGGTCTTTAGGCTGGTTCGCCATCCACGCCTCGGTCATGGCCTCGAGGCCATCGTAAGTCTTCTTGTATGCGCGGACCGCGGTGACCAGCATGGGTGGAGTGTCGATTACGGTGGCAGCGGATTTTACTTCCTGCCCGTACTCGGGAACTCGTTCTCTGTCCTCAATGTAGAACAGGTGGGTCATGCCTGCCTTGTAGCCTGCGAAGCCTACCAGCCTTGGCTCTTTGTCCAGGGTAGGCCAGAAAGAGACGCGTCCTTTTGCTTTCCTCGCCCGCTTTCGGGGCGAGTAGGAGAGCGACCCTCTCTTAGGTGCTCGTACACGTGGCATTTGTAGACACTCCTATTTTTAGGCTGTAAAGAATCAACGTGGCTTAGATTTAAAGGATTCGTAGAAGGTTGAGGCGGCGCAGCCACCGAAAATAACTGTTTTTTGGAACAGGATAGGCGTACGTCGTCGATGTGCAGGGGTGTCTCCTTCTAACTGTTTAAGCCTGCCTTCTTAGGGTAGGGACAGATCGAGTTAAGGGTACACTCGCTGCACCTTGGCCGCTGGGCTCTACAGGTCTCTCTGCCGAACCTGATGAAGGACAGGTGCACATCCCTGAACCTGTCCGGCGTGGAGGCGTCCTCGAGGACCCTCCTGATGTCCTCGTATGACGCGTTCCCCGGGACGACCTCCAGTCGCTTGCATATCCTTTCGATGTGCCTGTCTACTGGCACGACCTGGCGGTCGGCGACGAACATCAGGGCCACGTCGGCTGTCTTGAAGCCCACGCCGGGGAGCTCAATCAGCTCCTCCCTGGCCTCCAAGAAGCTCTTCTCGAAGACCCCGTGGAGGTCTCCCCCGTACTTGTCCATCACGGCTCTGCTGATGGCCTTCAGTGTCCGAGACCGCTGGTTGTGCATCCCAGCCGGCCTTATTGCCTCCGCTATTGTCTCCGTGGGCGCCACGTCGATGCTCTCAGGGGTTATCCCCACCGTCTCCTCAAGCCTCTCGTAGGCCGTAGCCTGGTTCTTCCTGTTGGTGTTCTGGCTCAGGATGGTGGCAACCAGCCCCCTGAAGGGGTCCCTGTTGTACTGAGGAAACTCGACGGGGTACTCTTGGAGCACCCGGTAAACAGCCGTCTCAGCTTTCCTGTAACGGGAAGCCTGCGTAGGCTCTGGGGGGCTCAACTTAAACTCCTTTAGGCGACTGGCCATCAGCTGCAGCAGCTCCTGCAGGTTGATGCGCTCTGTGGCTGACACGCTTATCCAAGGCACCTTGAAGGCCTCGATGTTAAGCTGCTCCCCTATCGTGTGCTCAAGCTCCGGGGCCTTGTCCAGCTTGTTGAAGACCACCATGATCCTCTCATGGGGCACCCCTATCTCTTTTAGCAGCTTGATGCCCTCGTTGAGCTTGATCTGAAGCGTCAGCGGCGGGTCAGTGATCTCAAGGAGCAGCACGACGAGGTCAGAGCTTCTGATGTCCAGTAGATTCAGCTTAAAGCTCTGGATGAGCCTAGGGTCCAGGTCGATGACGAAACCGATGGTGTCAATGAACATGACCGAGGTCTCGTAGTCGATGTATCTGCGCTGGTACTTGCTGGAAAGGGTGGTGAACGGCTTGTCGCTGACCAGTTTGTGGTCCCCTGTGAGGGCGTTGAAGAGGCTGGTCTTCCCCGCGTTGTAGAAACCCGCGATACAGACTGTAGGATACCTTAGTCTTTTACGGTTCCATATCTGCTTGTCCTTCTCCTCCATCAGTTTATCGATCTCTTCCCTGATCCTGGCCTGGCTCCTGGTGAGCTCCCTCAGCTGGCTGCGGAACCCGTACTCGCCACCGCTCCTGAAGAACGGCCTGTCGTACCTGTAGTTGATGGACGCCTGAAGCTTGTAGAAGGGGGCCATCTTCTCCACCCTGGCAGCCTCGATCTGGAGCTTGCTGAGCCTGTCTGACGCCATCCTGTCGAATATCTCCAGAATGAGCTCGTACCGGTCTATGACCTCGACGCTGAGAGCCTTGAGTAGGTTGAGCTTCTGGCTGCTCTTGAGTATGTCGTAGAAGATAACCAGGTCCACCTCCAGTGTCTCGACCTTCTTCTTCAGCTCCTTGACTTTACCGCTGCCTATGTGGAACTTGCTGAAGGGCTTGAACCTGCTCTGGATAATCTAGCCCACGACCTCTATGCCCAGCGTCTCCACAAGGCTCCTGAGCTCATCCATCTTGATGCGGAACAGGGTGTGGTCGTGGACGTTTGTCTTGAGCATGCAAAGAACTGCTCTAGGCTTACGCTTCTCGCCCTTCTCCGTGATAGTCTCGGCCATACGCGACAACTGATTTGGGTCGGAGCCCGTATTAAACTCATCTAATAAACGTCTCTTAGCGCCTCGGAGACGTTGTCCAGGGCCTCCACGACGTGGATCTCGAGGGCAGCCATGAGGCGAGCCACCCGGCTCCTGAGGCCCTTCTCGACGACCACGCCCATGCGCTCCAGGAGCTCAGAGAATCGGGTGTTAAGCTCGTTTCCCTCCTGGTCGAAGTCTGTCAACACGAGGACCCTGTCGTTCTCGCCAGCGATCATCTCGGCTAGCTCAGCGTAGTTCACGCAGAACCTGCTGCACGTAGCGACGCTACCCGTGTAGCCCAGGCTTCTCAGTGCTTCCACGTCCCGTTGGCCCTCCACCAGAACCAGGTCGATGTTCTGCTCTATCTCTGACAGCAGCAGCTTCAGCCGGTCGAGGGCGTCCCTCTTGCCAGCTTCATTCATCTTGGTTCAACCCGCATAGAATCAGGGTCAGATCGTTCACGTTGGTGCCCGTGGGCCCCGTGAAGATGTTGTCGCCGAGGGCCTTGAAGAAGCTGTATGAGTCGTTTCTCTCGAGGAACGCGTCGGGGACCAGCCCCTTTTCCAGCGCCCTGGCTAACGTCGCGCCGTCGACGAGGGCCCCCGCCGCGTCCGTGGGCCCATCGATGCCGTCCGTCCCCAGCGCCGCGATCACGCAGTTCAGACCCCCTATCCTTCTCGACGCGCTCAGGGCGAGCTCCTGATTTCTGCCGCCGACTCCGTTCCCCTTCACAGCGACCGTGGTTTCGCCGCCTAGCACGAGGGCGAGAGGAGGCTCACACGGGAGCCCGTTGACCGTGGCTCCTTTGGCTAGCCCTGAGATGAATACGCCTGCGTGCCGTGCCTCTCCCTCTAGGTGGGTTGTGAGCAGCTGAGAACTGTATCCTAGCTCGCGGGCTCTCGCCGTGGCTCTCTCCGAGGCAGTGAGGTTGCTGGCCACGATGAGGTTGTGTACGCCTCTGAACAGCGGGTCGTTGGCTTTAGGGGTCTCTGCTATTAAGCCCTCGACGCCTTTCATGAGGCGCTTCCTCACGCCTTCGCTCAGGCTCCCGAAGAAGCCGTATTTCTTCAGCACCTCAACGGCCGTCGAGTACGTTGTTGGGTCTGGAGCTGTCGGGCCTGAGGATATGGTGTCCAGGGGGTCCCCAACGACGTCTGACAGTATCAGGCTTACCACCCTGGCTGGATGGCACGCTCTGGCCAGCTGCCCCCCTTTGAAGGCTGAGAGGTGTTTGCGCACAGAGTTCAACTCGTTTATGGTCGCCCCAGCCTTCAGCAGCCTCCCTGTGACCCCCTGAATGTCGTCGAGTGTCACACCTTCAGCTGGCAGAGGCATCAGGGCCGATCCTCCTCCCGATATTAGGCAGATCACCAAGTCATCCTCGCTGAGTCCGGAGACGAGGCGCATCATGTCCATCACGCCGAGGACGCCCCCCTCATCTGGGATCGGGTGCGACGCGGGGTTGAGCCGCACGCGCTTCAGCCTGAAGCCGGCCTCTGTTCCCATGAGGACGTTCACGGTGCCGGTCGTAACCCTGTCTCCTAGGGCCTCCTCCACTGCCTCGGCCATGGGGCCTCCGGCCTTTCCGCCGCCGACTACTATTATCTTCCCTGTCTCGCTGAGGGGTATGCGCAGGTCGCCTACCCTGAGCTCGTCACCGGACAGACGAAGTATCTCCAGTACGGCTCTCCTGGGGTCAGCCGCCTCCAGCGCCGCTTCCAGCACCTTGATTGCGTCTGACCGCAGCCTCCTCAGCTCCAGGTTTCCTCCGTTGTCAGTCAGCTGCCGCTGGTTCATTATCTTCATTTGGTGCCTACTTCGATGTCGGGTAACTGAGAAATGGTTTGGTATAGGAAAAGTTTTGGGAGGGCTACTCCCGGACGATGTACTCGCTGGCGTTCGGCGGCTCAGGGCTCATCCCCTTTCTTGTCCTGATCTTCTTGATGAGGTCCAGCAGCATGTTGTCCGGGATGGGGGCCCAGTGGTCGAAGGTCATCTGCCAGAATGCGGCTCCGCTTGTGGCGGCGCGCATCTCTTGGGAGAAGCCGAGGGTCTCGGAGACGGGGACCATGCCTAATATGTTGACTATTGGCCCATCCTGTTCCACGCTGTGGATGTGGCCGCGCTTCCTGCTGAGGAGTCCCGTGACGTTGCCCATCTCTATGGCGGGTACGCGTACGCTGATCTTGTATATGGGTTCTAGTAGGGTCGGGTTGGCGCTGAGGATGCCGGCGAAGAGTGCTCCGCGGACGGCTGGCATCATCTGGGCCGGCCCCCTGTGTACGGGGTCCTCGTGTAGCTTGATGTCCACCATGTCCACGAGTAGGCCTCTGACGGTCTCTCCCGCGAGGGGCCCGTTTTGGAGGGCCCACTGGAAGCCTCCGCTTATGTGCTGCTTGACCTCCCTCAGCCCCTGTACGCCCACAGTGGTGTCGATGAGCATGTTGGCGTTCTCGTTGATGGCGAAGACCTGTCGGGCCTGACGCATGGTCCACCCGGCCTTCTGGATGAGCACCTCCTCCAGCTTACTCTGGCTGAGGAGCTCGTTGATCTCGCCGTCTCGGATGAGCTGAACTATGGTTTCGTCTAGGGGCCGGAAGTTGAAGAATATCCTGTTGTGCTTGTTGGGGCTCTTACCCATGAAGGGGCCGACTTTCTCCCTGATGGACTCACGGTACACGACCGTGGGCTCCGTCTGGATGAGGTCGAGGCCGTACACGCTCTTGATGTCCTTCACCGCGATCTCCAGGTGCAGTTCACCCATTCCGGCCAGCAGGTACTCTCCCGTCTCCTGGTTGATGGTTGTAACCAGGTTGGGGTCCTGGATGCTCATCTTCTGCATGGCGTCGATGAGCTTGGGCAGGTCGGTGGGCTTCTTAGGCTCGACGGCTATCGTCAGGACGGGGTCCGAGGCGTACTTTATCGTCTCGAAAGGTGTGGCGGTGTCCTTGAGCGTTTCGTCTACTATGGTCTCGCCCGCCCTCGCCTCAGACAAGCCTAGGAGCGCTACTATGTTCCCTGCGGGTATCTCCTCCACGATCTCTCGGTACTGACCCATGTAGATGCTGACCTGCTGGGCCTTGAACACCTTCTCCGCCCCTAGCAGGTAGAGAGTCTCGCCTCTCCTTATTGTGCCGCTGAACACCCTGCCTGTGCTGACCACGCCGGCCTGCGGGTCGATGACAATGTTTGTGATGCAGACAACTAGTGGGCCGTTGGGGTCGACAGCCATCATGGATTTACCCATCTCGCTGTCGAGATCGCCCTTCCAGATGTGCCTTATACGCTTGCCCTGATGCTCGTTGGGGTTCGGCAGCTTGTGGACGGCCATGCCTAGGATGGCCTCGTGGAGTGGCATCATCTTCTGGATCTCCTCCAGCCTGCCGTCGGCGTACATCTTTATGATGTCGGGTAGCGTCAGGCCATTCTTCTGGAGTATAGGCAGGGTGAAGCCCCATAGGTCCAGCGCTGACCCGAAGGCCACCTCACCCTTGGCAGCGTTGATCGTCCACTCGTTCTTGACCTCGTCTGAGCCGTAGGTCTGAACGATCTCGTTGAACTTGTTGATGATCCTGAGCAGCTTCTTCTGGATGGCCTGAGGGTCCATCTTCAGCTCCTTGATGAGCCTGTCGAACTTGTTGATGTAGAGGACGGGCTTCACCATCTCGTCGAGGGCGAGCCTGAGCCTGACCTCCGTCATGATCTGGAACTCCTCGACGGCGTCCACGAGCAGAATGCAGCCGTCCAGCGCCCTCATGGCCCTGGTGACTTTCCCAGAGAAGTCCACGTGGCCCGGTGTGTCGATGAGGTTGATGACGTACACGTCATTGTCCTCCTCGTACAGGAGGCTGATGTTAGCGGTCTTGATGGTGATGCCTCTCCTCTGCTCCTCCTCCAGGTAGTCCAGCGCGCGGGCTTCGCCAGCGCGGGATGGGGCCATGAGGCCAGCCTGAGCCAACAGGCTGTCGCTCATTGTTGTCTTACCGTGGTCGATGTGAGCGATGATGCCTATGTTCCGGACCTTTTCCCGATTATGCATCAGTTTAATGATCTCTTCTGTCTGCTTGAATCGTGGCATTACTGGGTCAATTCCTTAACCGTAATTTGACTATAGACAGAGATAGGGTTCTTTTAAACCCTTTCGTAAGGTAAAACAGTTTGGCGACGCCGTCTCTGTTCTATATAGGGTTACGGGCCAGTAATTATAGGGTAGTGGGATAAATACAGTTTAGGATGAAGTGTGGGAATGTTTGAGGTGGCGGTCTAGCTGTTGCTCTCACGTTTGACGACTGAGCAGATGTCATTCTCCGCCTTCAGGACGTTGTCGATGCTGATGGTCGCTATGGCTGTGCTGTACTCGCTGATGATCCTCAGCTCCCAAGCGATCTCGTTGACGTAGGCCGACACCTGCGGGTCGTGGTTCTTCTGGAACTCTTTCAGCAGGCTGTCCTCTTCAAGGTCAACCGCCTCGTAGAGGTCCACGGCGTCGCTGGCCAGCTTCAGGTCGTTCTCGAAGAGGCTCTTCATTGCCTGATCGAACATGTTGAAGCATATCTGGCATATCTGGCTGAGCCTCTCGATGAGCTCTTCGTCGGACTCGTCCCTGAAGGGCTCCAGGTCTATGATGTTCTTGGCTATGTTGTTGAGCCTATCGGCGATCATCTCAAGGTACCACGCGATCAGGTTGTGCTCAACGATCTCCATGGGGTCAACGATGCCGATGGCCTCTGAGACGAGTCTGCTCTGCTGGGCGCTGGCGAGGAGCCTCGCAAGCAGCCAGAATATTGTGTCCGCCTCGTGCTCGCGGGCTATGGCGTCCTTGGCGAGCTCCATGTCGCGGTCGATGAGGGCGTCAATGCTCTCCTTGAACATGATGCTTGTGATGACGTAGAGGCGCTTCACGACGGTGTCCAGTGGGAAGTTCTTGGGGTCTATGCTGCACTGGAGCAGTAGGTGCCTGTCGCTCTCCTCGATGATGCCTATGCCGAGGAGTCTCTGTGTGACCTCCCTGATGCTCTCGATCTGCTCCCTCATGAGGCGTCTGGAGGACTCGACCCTTATGAGGTTCCTGCCCAGCACGTAGTTGCCTACGATGACCCTGGCCAGAACCTTTGTGTTGTCGCAGTAGTCCACGTTGACGACGAATACGCTGCTGTTTTCAGCCTTTGTGGGCTCGGGGGTGATCCTCAGAGCTCCGTCGTTCTCCTCCGAGATGAACACGACGTCTCCTTTGGTGACCCCCATCTTCTTTGCCCAGTTCATGGGTATGGAGACTGACAGCGTCGAGTACCCTACTTTCTGTATCTTTCTAGGCTCCAATTACTTCACCGTGACGGTATATATTGGTACCAACCTTAACGGGTGGGATACTATTAAGTACATAGGTTGAGTCCACCCTGATGGCTGGAGTTTTACCATCATTAACCGCGGAAAAGAATAATTACTAGCTTATAAAGCATACTCAGTACTTTCCCGGTGAAGCCTTTCTCTTTTTCACATGATCACTCCTTCTCCCAGCAGCTTCGGGAAGCCAGGGAAGTACAGTTTCATGTACACGAGCAAGATTATGGACAGTACGCACATCGCCAAGACGCCATAGTCGAAGCCCGTCATCCTCAGCTCGTAGAGGTTGGTCCTCTTCTCGGTGGCGCCGAAAGCTCTGCTCTCCATGGCCTCGGCGAGCTCTAGGCTCCGCCTGATGGAGTTGATTATGAGGGGCAGCAGTATGGGTATGTAGTTCCTTACCCTCGCGATGAAGCTGCCCTTGTCCAACTCGAGGCCCCTGCTCCTCTGGGCGTCCATTATGGTCTGGGCCTCGTCGGCCAGCACGGGAACGAACCTGATGGCGGTGATGAATGCGAAGTTGAACTCGTAGGGTATCCGGGCCTTCTCCAGGGCAAGGCTCAGCTTGTCGGGGCTCGTTGTGAGGAAGAAGATGCTGAAACTGGTTATGAGTACTATGAACCTGAGTGTGAGGGCCAGGCTGTACTCGAGTATCCCGTACGTCAGGACGCCGCCTCTGAAGTAGTAGAAGCTGGCCATGTTGGTGACGAAGATGATGGCCGCGATGAAGGAGGCTCCCCTGATGGACTTCAACCACTCCCCAGTGACCTTAGCGTAGACCACCAGAGGCACCTGTATGACGAACACGATCGCGAGGGGCACAATCTCCAGGAACATGACGGACGTCGCGAAGAAGACCATCGTCAAAAGGAACTTTACGCGTGGGTCCATGTTGTGTATGGGCGTGTCGCCGCGAGTGAACCTCAGGCTCTCAAGCAGGCTCATCTCTGCACCTCCTTGAGGTGACGTACAAGTATGTCGTATGCCTCATTAACGTCTAGGACGTCTCTGGGCAACCCGTACGCAGACAGCATCCCGAAGAGCCGCGTGATCTCCGGCTGGGCCACGCTGCACTGGCTTAGCTTCTCCGGGCTCGTCATGATCTCCTTGGCGGAGCCTTCCCCCATCACCTCGCCGTGGGCCATGAGGACGATCCTCGGCTGGCTCTCGGCTACAAACTCCACGTCGTGGGTGACTATCACTACCGTCTTGCCCTGGGTCTGAAGCTGCTTCAGGAAGTGGCGGAGCCTCTCCTTCTGCCCGTAGTCCTGCCCTACGGTGGGCTCGTCGAGGACCAGTATGTCGGGGTCCCAGGCTAGGACGGAGGCCAGGGCCACCCTCTTGCGTTCGCCGCCGCTAAGGGTGAAGGGGCTCTTGTCGCGGTACTCCCCCAAGTCCAGGAGGTTCAGGGCCCACTCCACGCGTTTACCTATCACCGGCTCGCTGAACCCGAAGTTCTTGAGGGCGAAGCTTATCTCCTTCTCCACTGTCTCCTCGAAGAGCTGGTCGTCTGGGTTCTGGAAGACGAGGCCCACTCTGCGGGAGAGCTCGGCCACGCTGGTCGAGGACACGTCCACGTCGTCCACGAGGACCTTCCCCGTCTGGGGCCTCAGCAAGCCGTTGAAGTGCTTCACCAGGGTCGTCTTCCCCGCGCCGTTCTCGCCCATGATGGCCACGAAGTCGCCGTGGTGGATGGTCAGGTCGACTCCGTTCAGAGCCTTGACCTTACCCGGGTACGTGAAGTGGACGCCCTTGACCTGTATCACCGGCTTGTGGTGGAACTCTCCGGCGTAGCTGTCCAGGGAGCTCATGTCCGAGGCGGGCTCTTGGCGCCTCACCGAGATGTACGGCTTCAGGGACTCATAGAGGGCCTCCGCCGAGACGGGCAGC
>CAZAKG010000014.1:0-30859 GCA_964485755.1 uncultured Candidatus Bathyarchaeia archaeon
CATGTCTTTCAGGGCTGGTGTCCTGCTCCGTTTGATTTTAGTATATTCGTTGATCGTGGGGGTGCGCGTGCGCCTTTAGGGGTTGACCGCCCTGACTATGAGGCTGAAGCGGCCGTAGTCGAAGCGGCGGACCTTGATGCCCGCGGCCAGGCCCTCCTTGTATGGGCCGGCGTTCCCGGTCTTGATGTTCTTTGCCGCCTCGTAGCACTCCCTGATGAGGTGCTTCTCTATACTGGGCTCGTTGTGGCTTGGTATCACCCACTCGAAGGCCGGCATCAGATCCTTCATCTTCCTGAAGCTCCCTATGAACTGGTCCAGGCTGGTGGTGGGGCTGTATATGTAGATGGGTGCAGGGTAGAATGTGTCGCCTGTCCAGAACAGCTTGTTGGCGCGGTCCAGGATGCAGACGCTGTCCGGGCTGTGGCCCGGCGTGTGGATTATCTCCAGTGCCCTGCCGCCCAGCTCCAGCTTGTCGCCTTCCCTGAGCCACCGGGTTACCTCGAAGGGGCGGATGCTCCAATTGTCCGGGTCGAAGTAGGCGGGGAGGGGCTTCCACACCATGTCGCCGTCCAGGTAGTGGCCCATCTGCTCCTTGGTCTGACCCTTCTCTGCCCTTTCCCTGCTGAACTGTGTGTCCAGAACAGCCACCTCCTTGAACTGGTGGTTTCCTCCTATGTGGTCGCCGTGGGTGTGGGTGTTGAGTACGGTGATGGGTAGCTTGGTTAGCCTATCCACGACAGCCTTGATGTCGCCGATGCCGTTGCCTGTGTCGATGAGGACCGCCTCGTCCCCGCCGAGAACCAGGTAGCTGATGACCTCCTCGAACTGACCGTCCTCGTAGATTGCGTACACTGTGGAGGTGAGCCTGTAGACCCCGAACCACGGATCGGGCTGATCCACCTTCTCGTAGCTGCTCCAGGCCTCACGGGGCAGCTTCTCGTACCACTTCTTGGGGACTATGATGTCGCTCTGGGTGTTGTCTGAGTAAGCCATACCTCTTCTGGTGCCCGGCGTGAGATAAAATAATTGCTAGTGTAGCGGGCTGCGCCTAATTAGCTGTTAGAGCGTCCTCGAAGTGCCTTATACGAGGGTTCAGCATCCTATCTGAACCTATCTTAGATACAATTCTGGATCATGTTATTGAATATTGGCGTCAAGTGTTGATGACGGCTGACCTCGATTAAGGCTTCTTTACGTGACAGCGACATTATGCCCCAGTGAACCTACTCACCCTGAGTTGCCTCCCGTCACGCTTCTACATCCGTCTCTCAATAGGCTGGGCGGCTCTGAGAGGGTCTGCTTAGAGATCATGAGAGTGCTTAAGGATCAAGGCAACAGTGTCCACCTGTGCACGATAGACCGAACCAACTGGCTCCTCTTGGAGGCCAACTGGGGGGTATCGACGAGGCCGGATAAGGAAACATACCACCAGGAAGGGCTCCTCAACCTATCAGACACAGCATCGTGGGCCTGGGCCACCGCGACGTACCTCTGGATGCTGCTCAGAGCCCAGATGGAGGCGGGCCTCAGCGTCAACAACTACGGCGAGGTGTTTCCTCTCGTAAGCGATGTCTCCTACATCCACAGCCGCCCCCTCATCACCGTAGAGGGCGACCCCTACGGGGTGCCTGTGTGGGGCTACACACGTAAACTATACGACTGGGTGTACGCTGAACTCTCCTCCAACTACCAGGAAGGGACGCTGCTCACGAACTCGAGGTACAACATGGAGCTTGTTAAAGAGCGCCTCGGCAGAGACGCGGTGGTGGTCCACCCCTTCATCGAGCCGGTCTTCTACCAAGGTGAGCCTAAGACTGGCAACGTGTTAACCGTTTCAAGGATAGCCCCCGGGAAGAACCTCACCTTGATCCCCGAGGTGGCTCGGAGAACGAGGGGGCCGAGGTTCACAGTGGCCGGCAAGACCCAGTCAAACTCCGACAAGGTGCTTTTAGCCCTCAGACAGCAGCCCAGGCTCGAGATACATACCAACCCCCGCAGAGATGACCTACTGGACCTGATGAGGCGCTCCAGCGTCTACCTGTCCACCCAGCCCGACGAGGCCTTCGGCATCTCCATTCTCGAGGCCATGAGCGCAGGCTGCGTGCCCGTCGTCCCCAGAAGCGGCGGCCCCTGGATCGACATCCTGGAACGCAGGGACGGTGAGGTGGGGCTCTCGTACCGCGACCCTGAGGAGGCCGCTGAACGGATAAGGGAGGTCCTAGAGGACGAACGGCTCCGAGAGGCCCTGAGGACAGGGGCGGTGGACAGGTCCCGAAGCTTCACAGTCGATAGGTTTGAGAGAGACTTCACCGAGGCCCTGGAGGGCGTGGAGCCCCACGGCCCAATGGAGGGCCGCCTCGCGGACTCCTACAGGTACGTTAAACATCTAAGGAGTAGGGTTGACGCGGCCTATGAGAGAGGCAGAAAGAATGCGAAGGATAGGCTGAGGCGGGCCGTCACCTCGGCCTATGCTGGTCCGCCCTGGTGACGATATTGAACCTGCCGTAGTCGAACCTCTTGATGGGGACGCCCCTGTCGGTGCCCTCCCTGTACTTGCCGCGGCCCTCAGAGATGTCCACCACGGCCTTATACACGTCCTTCAACAGCTTCTTCTCCACCCAGGGCTCGTTGTGGCTGGGCATGAGCCTGTCGTACTCGTCGTAGTGGCTGAGCATGTAATCGTAGCTCTCGATGAACGTGGGTATGTCTCCGCCGTCCAGGTACGTGTAGATGCCGCCTGTGTAGAACATGTCCCCGGTGAAGAGGAGCCTGTCCTCCCTGTCCAGGAAGCAGCAGCTGTCCGGGGAGTGGCCGGGCGTGTGCATAACCTCCAGGGTCCTCGTCCCCAGGTCGATTACGTCGCCGTCCGTGAACCACCGCGTCGCCTTGAAGGGCGGCACCACGTACTTCTTTGGGTCGAAGCCCTCCGGCAGGGGCTTCCACACCATGCCGGGGTCGACGAGGTGGATCATCTCGCTGTTGGGGAGCCCCTTCTGGGCCCTGACACTCCACGGGTGGTCCAGCATCGCTATCCTGCTGAACCTGTGGTTGTCCGCTATGTGGTCGTTGTGGGAGTGGGTGTTCACCACCATCACGGGCAGGTCGGTTATCTCCTCTACGCACGCCCGTATGTTGGCTATACCGCAGCCGGTGTCGATGAGGGCCGCCTCGTCCCCGCCCAGCAGCAGGGTGCAGAGGGCCTCCTCGTACTGGCCCGGCTCGTAGATGGAGTAGATGCCGTCCTTGACCTTGTACACCTCGAACCAGTCCTGGCTGCAGGGGACCCGTTCGAGGGTCGAGTAGACCTTCCGTGGGAGCTTGTCCCACCACCGGTCACCCATCAATAGTTTGCGGTCTTCTGGAGTAGACATTTCAACCTTGAAGGTGGATACCGGAGTTATATGATTATCGAGGCCTACTAAAAGTCATATTTATTAACGAGTTTTTAGGCGTTCACAACCACCACTATGATCCTGTTTGTGTCCCATGACGCGGGCCGCTGATCGAACGCTCCGTAGAAGGCATGAGGGGCCCACCCCGCCTCCCCTAACATGTTTATTAGTTCGTGTAGGGAGTACACCCGGTGATCCGCGTTCACGGTCTTGAGGTGGACCAGGTCGTCTCCTCGTCTCCTATAGTAGGTGTGCTCTGACTCCATTCTGCTGGTTTCAAGGTTGAACCTGCGCGTCTCCTTGTAAATGATCTCTTCGCCCTTATCGATAACATCCAGCGGCCTGAAGTTGCGGACCATCCAGTCACGGTTGAAGGTGTCAACGATCAGGCAGCCGTCTCTCCGGGTCAATTGTCTCATCTGTTTAAACACTTTGGTGTCGGTCTTTTCGTCGTAGTAGCCGATGGACGTGAAGAGGTTGAGGGTCGCGTCGAATTCATCTTCTTTCAGAACTGAAGCCAGTTCTCTCATGTCCCCATGGACGAAAGTGCACTGCTCCGCTACGCCCTCCTCCTCGGCCCGGCTTCGAGCCCTTCCGAGGAATGGCTCCGAGAAATCCACTCCGACGACCTGGTACCCCATCGCCGCAAGCTCGACGGAGTGGCGGCCTATGCCGCAGGGGACGTCAAGAAGCCTTGAGCCTTCGACTACTCCATTGCTCTCCAATATCCTCCGGATTCCCTGGCAATCCTGCTTGGCTCTCTCGATGCCCGCCTCCATGTCGAGCATAAAGAGGTCGGAGGAGTCTATGAATATCTGCTCAGTCCAATGCTTCATAGGCTAATAGATATTTTATTGTTTTATAACAATAACGAGTATATTTTATTGCGTACTGCCAAGACACCGCCCCTGAATGTCGTTCAGCGAACAGACATCTGTATTTATGTTCTATGATGCGACTTTGACCCGGGGCCTCGCATGGATGAAGCGGCGCTGGAACAGCGGCAGGTCATGGACTACTTCAACGAGACCACCGAGTTCTACGACCGCTCACAACTGGACGACGAGGAAAAGTTTCTGAAGTTCTTCTCGTTCGAGGAGGACGTCATACCCAAGTACGTTGGGGATGTCGGCAGCTGCATGGACATCGGGAGCGGCGCAGGTGTCTTCCTCAAATACGTGTCCGGGAGGTACGGTGCACACAACATCGTCGGCATAGACATATCGGACGGCATGCTGGCTCAGTCTCTCCTCGATAAACCGTTCCAGGCTGACCTAACTCAGGGCAGCGTCCTCGACCTCCCCGTCAGAGAGGGGCGCTTCGACCTGGTGTTCATGGAAGAGGTTCTTCACCACCTCGTCTCCAAGAGTCGGGCTGACTCTAAGAAACTAGCTAAGCGCGCCATCGGCAACATAAAGAGTATGATCCGCCCGGGAGGCGCCTTCATACTGAGAGAGGAATACTATGAGTCCTGGCTTGCCCCAACCCTCTCCTCGACCCTGATCATGCTTCTACTGAGCCTCTTCAACGCCCTGAGGATGAAGCTCCCCCACAGGGAGGCCCATATCGGTCTCCAGGTCTCCTTCTACACGAGGGACGAGATACGGGCGATGGTGGAGGAGTCCGGCGGCAAGATACTGGAGGCAAGGGATGTTAATTGGACGAAGACGCTTGGCGAACGCGTCGCCTTGGTGAAGAACATGGGGAAGATGTACTACTTAATCAAGTTCGAAGAGTGACATCTCTTGGTTAACGTTATATCCCTACAAGAGAAATCCAATAGATTTCAATGGACTGCGACATCCTCGTCATAGGTGCGGGGGTCCTGGGCCTCAGCTCCGCCTACCACATGAAGCGACGTGACCCCACAAAGAAGATATTGGTCATAGATAAGTTCAGCGGACCCGGCCAGGGAAACAGCGCCAAGAGCGAGGGCGGGTTCCGTAACATATTCACCAGCGAGACCAACTACCTGCTGGCCGACACCAGCATAGACGCATACAAGGAACTGGAGGAGAGCGGCCACGACATCAAGCTGGCGTTCATAGGCTACCTGTGGCTCTTCAGCAGACGCCAGTACGAGTCCATCAAGCCGGCCATCGACGCCATAGTGAAGCGCGGCGACAGCGTCCGCGTCCTATCCCTCGACGAGCTCAAGGAGGCGGTCCCCTGCCTGGTCACAGGGTTCAGCGGCGACGAGGAGGCGGAGCTCATGGGCCTCGAGGACGTGGCGGTTGGCGTCTACGGCGCGAAGTGCGGCAGCTTGGACGCTGACGCCCTGACCAGGACGTACGAGGCGGAGTTCCTGAGGCTGGGCGGCGAGATCATGTACAACACTGAGGCTAAGAGGCTGCTCGTCAAGCCCTCCGAGGAGCTGGGCATCCCGGGTGAACCCTTCGTCTGGCAGAACACGGAGATCGTGGGGGCGGAGACCAGTAAGGGGGTCATTAACGCCGGGAAGACTGTGGTGGCGTGCGGCGTGTGGGCCAGCGGGCTCCTGGACCCAGTGGGCCTGGACAGCTACATGCGCCCCAAGAAGAGGCAGCTGTTCGCATTCAAGGACCCCAAGCTCGCGCCCCTATTCAAGGTCAGGGGCCTCAACGAGGAGGGAAGTATACCATTAACCATACTCCCCAAGGCCAAGATACTTTTCAGGAGCGAGCTCAGCGAGGGAAGCATCTGGCTGGGGTGCGCCGACGACCTGGGCCGCAGGTTCATGCTGGAGGAGGACCCACAGGCCGAGGAGGACTACTACACAAACAACGTGTACCATGTCCTCGTCAAGTACTTCCCGTGCTTCGAGGACGTCCGCCCCATGAACATGTGGGCCGGCCAGTACGCCATCAACAGCCTCGACGAGACGCCCGTCATATACGAGGCCCACGGCCTCTACTACGTGGGGGCGGCCAGCGGAAGCGGCATCATGAAGGCAGACGCACTGGGCAGGATACTGGACGCGCTGGTCGCCGGGGAAGAGTACGCGACGCTCCACGGCGGCCGAAGGTTCAGGGTGAGCGACCTGGGGGTCAGGCACAGGCACGTGGAGCACGAGAAGTTCGTCATCTAGCTCCACTCACCCGCCCATAATCATATTTATTGTACGCTCATGCTGCCCAAAGAAAATGGTGAAGCTAGGGGTCAGGTGAAGACGCCTAGGGCCTCCGTCTCCCTCGCCTTCACGCCCTTGACGACCCCCTCCACCAGCTTGTAGGCCGACCTCAGCCCCTTCCTCTCCGGGTCCCTCTTGGCCGGGTAGCTTGCCATGCCGAAGCCCGCGGCCTTGGGGTTCTCGAACATGATCTCCAGGGCCTCCGACAGCTCCTCGGCGGTGGGCCCGTCCTCTACCGGCAGCCCCGCCCCCGGTATGTCCGAAGGGTCCAGGACGTCCAGGTCCACGTGGACGTACACAAGGTCCGTTATGACGCTGAGCCTGTCCATCTCCATGTCTATGGCGGGGCTGAGCCTCCGCACGTCGTCCACGGTGATCTGGCTGACGTCGTTCTGGTCTATGAGGTACTGCTCCCAGGGGTCCGTGTCCCTGACCCCCACCATGGTGACGTACTTCATGGGCAGCGGCGGGTCCAGGCCGCAGGCCCGCCTGATGTGGTGCAGGCAGAGGCCCGTGCTTATGGCGACGGGCATCCCGCCCATCATCCCGCTGAGGCTGGTCTCAGGCGTGTTGAAGTCTCCGTGGGCGTCCACCCAGACCAGACCCACCTTGAGGGGCCTCGCGCCGCGTGCCCTCTGGTGGCCCGCCAGCATCCCCATCAACCCGTTGCAGTTGCTGAGGAGCCCTATGGGCAGGGCGCCCGCCCTTATATGCTCCGCCACGCTGTCCGCCAGGTGGTTGCTTGCCAGCGCCATCCTGTACCTGGCCCCATACGCCTTCTCCTCCTCAGCCGTCAGCTGAGCCGTCACCCTGTCCATAACCTCGCAGCCCCAGTCCTCGAGGAGCTTCACTAGCCCGCCCTCCTCCATGACCTTGGGGCTCTCATCCATCTCCGGGTAGCCCAGCTGGCCGTTGTGCAGTAGCTTCAGTAACCCGACCTTGACCTTGCTCATAGAATCACTACACAGGTAACCTGTACAATAAAAAACGTGATGCATAGAAAAAAAAGTGTTACCGGTCCCAGCCGCGCCTGGATGGGTCTGGGCGTCTGTACTCCATCTGTTTGGCTGAGAGGTTGTTCTCCAGGTTCAGCTTCTCGAAGGGGTCCTCCTCCAGCGCCTCGTAGCTCCCGTAACGCCCCAGGTTCAGCCTCATGCTTCCCCTGAACGTGTTCACGTAGGCGTTGCCGAGCCTCAGGACCTGGTTCTCCTGCACGTCGTCGATGGCGCCGTCCCATAGGGTCAGGTAGACGCTTCCCGTGTCGTCGGCCACCAGGGCCTCGGTCACCCTGTGGGTGGACCCGTCCTCCTTGGAGGCCACCTCGCGGGGCGGACTCTTGCTCACAACCTTCACAACCGTGTAGACCCTGCGGCTGAAGCTGCTCAATTCGCCGATCTTGCTTAAAGGCTCATCCCGTTGATCCATGACACACACGCTCTCTGACCGTGAAATAGGGCGCTTCACCTGTTTAAGAGTTACCAGAGCCTCAGCCTTCATATCGTTGACACCCGGAACATGATCCATGAATGACCTCAGGGAGCCTTTCCCAGTCACAGAAGGCTGCACGTTCCTCGACGTAGCCAACCACAGCCCGCCCTCGACGCCCGTGAAGACGGCCATCACCGCGTACCTGGACGACTGGGACAGGCTCGCCCGCCACGGCGACGCGAGGGTAGAGCAGGCCAACGACAGCTTCGCACGTCTCATAGGGGCCAAGCCCCACGAGGTCGCGTGCCAGCCCAACACGTCCAGGGGCCTAGCCACGGCCGCAGGCTGCATCCCCTTCGAGCGGGGGGACAACGTGGTCGTCAACGACCTGGAGAACTGGGCCAACGTGTACCCGTGGACGGGCCTCAGGCGGAGGGGCGTAGACGTGAGGATCGTCAGGGGCAGAGGCGGAGCCGTCCACCTGGACGACCTGGAGGCCGCGGTGGACGACAGGACCAGGGCCGTGACCATAAGCCAGGTCCAGTGGCTCATGGGCGCCCGCCAAGCACTGAGGCCCCTCGCTGAGCTCGCCCACGGCCACGGCGGCTACCTCGTCGTGGACGGCATACAGGCGGCTGGAGCCCTCAGGGTGGACGTGAAGAGGGACCAGGCGGACTTCTACGCGTGCGGCAGCTACAAGTGGCTACTGGGTCCGTCAGGGGCAGGATTCCTGTACGCCAGGGAGGACGTACTCGGCGAGCTCAGGCCCCACGAGACGGGCTACAGGGCCGTGAAGGGGCACAGCCTAGAGGAGCTGGCGCTCAAGGACACGGCTCAGAGGCTGGAGTTCGGCGAGCCCAGCTACCTGAGCTTCGTTGGGACCAAGGCAGGCATCGACCTCATACTGAGCCTCGGCCCCGAGAGGATCGAGGGGCAGGTGCTCCGCCTCAGCGGCCGCCTCATCGACGGCCTGTCCAGCCTAGGCGTGAGCCTCGTCACGCCTGAGGACCCTCGCCTCAGGTCGGGCGTCGTCAGCTTCGCGACGGATGCCACGGAGCAGCACTTCGACAAGCTCTCCGAGGAGGGGTTCGTCGTCAGCCTCAGGCCCTCGGGGATACGGGTCTCCACGGGCTTCTACAACACCCGCGAGGAGGTGGATCGCCTACTGGACAGGCTGGCGGCCCTATGAAAGGTTGATGAACAGGTGCCGCCCACTCCCTAAGCTGAGACGAGCGAGATGAAGACGAGCCAGGTAGCCGGCAGCGGCCTGCACGTCGCCATCACGGGCGCGAGACGCGTCCACGTGGGGGACGTGGAGGCGACCCTCAGAGCCGTGAGGGAGGCGTCGGGTGGCCTCACATTCCAGCTGTTCGACGCCGCCGCGGTGGCAGGCTGGCGCCACCTGTTCCACGCGGCCGTGAACGCGGTGAACGCCGTTGAGAAAGGGTTCGCGGTGTCCAAGGGGCTGGACGTGGAGACTCTTCTCTACGCCTCGTGCCACGATCAGATATCCAGGGCATTCAAGGCGATGGGCGTCTCCAAGAACACCAGGGATGTGGCGGTCCTCGTCTTCGGTGAGGACCGTGAAGCCGCGTCCGCGGCGGCGCAGAGGATCGCTGGGACGCTGGGCGAGGAGGACGACGAGGTGCTTCAGATGAGCGAAGCCAAGCAGGAGAGGCTCATGAAAACCTTCAACGTATCCGAGGCGGCCCTGGAGTCTGTGGGAGGCGACCCCCGAGAGGTCCTCACAAGCTTGATCATCGAGACCGGCGCGCTTCTCTCACTGAGAAAGTGAAGCGGCCCTCTCCTTCTGGACGTTCAGGGTGTCCAGCGGCCTGACGATGGAGACGCCCGTCTCATTACCCATGATCTCCACGAGGACCACCCAGTCGGGGGCCTCCAGCTCCACTCGACGATCTATGGCCTCCGCCACGGGCTCGATGACCTCCAGGCTCCTCAGCCGGGTTCTCCTCTTCTCCAGGGTCACCCTGAATGAGTCCCCGGGCTCTACCACGCCACGCATGGACGCCACCTCCTTGACTATGCTCTCCACGCTGGTGTCTGTCCAGACCTGGACGGGCATCACCCTGTAGACGTATCGGTACCTCTCAGGCTCCTCGGCCATGTGCGTCCTCAGCCTGTGGATCGCGTCCACCGGGTTCATGCTCGTCTTGGCCAGTATGACGCCCCTGACCCTGGATCGGTTCACCTTGGGCTCGGGGTCACCTATGGCTCTGAGGTTCATCCATAGCTCGCTGCACGCCTGGCTCAGGCTGATCTGTTCGGTGGTGGCTAACAGGTTGTAGTCCATCAAGTAAACTATGCTTTGGCATGTTTTTTATATTGCGTTTACACCCCCCGTTTGGGCGAACATGAAGGTCGGTTCCAGGTGCGGCTACTGCCTCCTGCACAGGGGCTACAAGATGATCCTGATGAGCACGGGCGACGAGGGGAAGCGGCGCGAGGCCATGCAGGGGCTCCTGGCACTCCTCGGCAGGGACTTCAAGCCGGACGCTGTGCCCAGCGTCATCGGGGCGGAGCGCGGCCGGGTCATCGCCAGGGTCACCGGGTGCGCGGACCCCTACGCGGGGCTCAAGCGGGAGTCCAACGAGGCCGGCTTGAAGATGCTTCCCGCACTGCGGGCGATGGTCGAGGAGAAGCCGCCACGTGAGCGGTTCAGGGCGGCCTGCCTTATAAGCTGCCTGGGCAACGTCATCGACTACGATGTGCCGGGCAACGACAGCGACATAGGGGAGGCGATGAAGCTCCTGGGGGAGGGCTTCTACCTGGACGACACGGACGAGTTCAAGGCCATGATCAGGCCCGGGTCGAGGCTCCTGTTCTTCACGGACAACGCTGGGGAGATAGCCTTCGACACCCTGGTCGTCGAGGAGCTCCGGAGGCTGGGCTGCCACGTCACGGTTGCTGTTAAGGCGGGGCCCAGCCTCAACGACGCGCTGATGGGCGACGCCGAGGCCGTGGGCATGACCGGGGCCGCGGACGAGGTGATAACCACGGGCGCCGCGGCCATCGGCGTGCGGCTGGATGAGGCTCCGGGCTGGTTCCGTGACAGGTTCGAGTCCGCGGACCTCATAGTAGCCAAGGGCATGGCCAACTGGGAGACCCTCACAGAGACGCCGGCGCCCTGCCCCCTCATGTACGTATTCAGGACCAAGTGTGAGCCTGTGGCGAGGGCCGTGGGTGTGCCCGAGAGGCAGAATGTGGCGTTCCTGGTGGAGAAGGGGTGGAGGCTCTAGGCCCTCAACGCGCTGAGGATGTCCTCGCGCGAGACGGGGCCGCTCCTGAGAATCCACAGCTCCTCGCTTGACAGGTCCAGGACCGTGGACGGCATGCCCCCCGGCGTAGTCCCGCCCTCCACCACGATGTCCACCTTGGAGCCTATCTGCTCGATGGCGCCCCTGGCTGTCCTCGGCGGCTCCTCGCCGCTCCTGTTGGCGCTTGTGCTTACAAGCACGCCTCCGCAGAGGCCCGCCAGCCTCCTGGCCACCTCGTGGCCGGGGACCCTCACGGCCAGGGTCGGCTTGTGGTGGGTGACCCAGATGGGGTAGTCCACCTTGCTGGGGAGCACCAGGCTCAGGGGCCCGGGCCAGAACCTCTCCACCAGCTTCTCCGCCGCCGCGTTGAACTCCACGACCCCCCTGGCAGCTCTAGTGTCCGCGCAGATGAGGGGCAGAGGCTTGTCTGCCCTCCCCTTGATCTCGCATACGCGCCTCGTCGCGTCCGGGTCGATCGGCAGGCATCCCAGCCCGTAGACGGTCTCGGTCGGGTATATGACCACGCCCCCATTCCTCAGGACGAGGGCCGCGTCCCGTAGGCCCAGATCGTCGACGTTAACCAGCTTCATTCATGATCACCCAGCCGCTGACGGGATTTAAGGTGTTCACTCGGCGAACGCCAGCCCCATCACGTAGATGGTGAGCATGCCGAGCACAAGTATGGCCAACTGGATCATTGAGCGCAGTCGGCTCTCCCCGTCGTGCATCTCAGGTATCAGCTCGGAGGCAGCGAGGAAGATGAAGGCCCCCGCGCTGAAGGCGATCATGTATCCGCCCAGGTTCTCCACGGAGGCGAAGAAGCTGGACCCGATGAAGCCGCCCAGCACGGCAGACAGGGCGGCCAGGAAGTTGTAGAGGAGTGCCCTCCTCCTCTCCATCCCCGCGTAGACCAGTATCCCGTAGTCCCCTATCTCCTGGGGCAGCTCGTGGAAGGCCACGGCTATGGTCGTTGCCAAGCCAACGTTGAAGCTGTTGATGAACCCTGCGGCGATGATCATGCCGTCGATGAAGTTGTGGATGAGGTCGCCAAGTATGTTCAGGTACGCGAACTCCTTTGGGGGCGTCCTCTTCTTCCCGTCTTTCTCGAACTCGTGGCTGTGGCCGTGGCCGTGGTACCAGTAGATTATCCTCTCAAGGAACATGAACACAACGAAGCCGGAGGCGACTATGGGGAAGACCAGGGTCCTCTCGACAAGCTCAACGGCCTCCGGCAGCAGGTCGAAGAGGGCGGCCCCCAGTATGGCGCCCGCCGAGTACGCTATCATTACAGCAAGGATCTTGTGGAGCTTGGCCTCCGTTATGGTCAGGGCGAACACGCCGACGAGCGAGATCAGGCTTACGGCGAATGTGGCGGCCAGCGTCTCAAGGGTACTGGAGAGCATAATGTACTCTATAGTACCGCAAGTAAATGTTATTAAAGATTGCTGATTTTTTATTAAGCACCGATCCTCCGCTTTCGCTTCGTTGGTGCAAGAAGTGGGCTCGGGGCGCCTTCCCTTGAACTGCCCGTGTAACGATGGCTCGGGTCGCCGCCAAGCCACTGAATGGTAGCTACTAAACCATAAATATCCCTTAAAAACACGAATTATAGCTAAAAGAGCTAGAACGCAACATCAATTAAAGCTATTTTGAAGCCCATTTCATGGAAGGAGCCTGAATCTGTATCCTTTCACCCACATTTCTTTTATTCCAGGTTATTGACCTACGATGGACCATCATGAGCGAGAGAAAAAACGTGAAATGGTCCATAGCGTTGATGACTCTACTGGCCGCGTCCGCTGCATTGAACCTCATCCTCGTGGGGCCGGAGAGACCCGAAGGCGTCGAAGCCTTCCAGGACCAGTACACCGCGCTCAACCTCTACGAAGGCGTTGTGCTCGACGTGAGGCCGGAGGAGTATCTCCCATTCAAGGTGGAGGCGAACGTGGACAACACGCCGACCACCTTCTGGTGCAGGGCCTCAAGCAGGGCCGCCGAGCTCTACAAGGCTGGATGCCTGGGTGAGGGCGCATCGGTCCTCGCAGCCGTCGACTTGGACTCGTCGACGGGCCTAGTCGTTGACCTGGTCTACGTCAATCTCCTTGAGGAGCCCTCCGGCGGCGCACCGGACGAGCAGGCGCCCGAGGAGCCTCAGGGCGACGAGGGGCAGGCGAGCGGCGAGGAGCCTGACGGCGGCGTCGATGACCCGGAGGAGCCGAGTCCAGCAGTCGAGCTCCCCGCCGGCGTCGAACTGGTTCCAGGCGTCGATCCGGGCCCGACTCCGTGGCTCACGGCCCCCGAGGGGAAGGTGAAGCTGACGGTCATGTGCCAGCCCAGCGGCGTCGAGGGCATAGCCGTGTATCCGCCGCCAGGCGTCTACTTCGTGGAGAAGGATAGGCGCGTCCTGTTCAGCTGCGTCTCCGTGAACCCGGGCTGGGAGTTCAGGGAGTGGTACATCGGCAGAGGCGGGTCGGGGAGCACGAGGAAGGTGGGCGTCGGCGAGGACAACCTCACCAGGGTGCTCATCAACGCGGACACCGTGGTGACGGCCTTCCACAGCGAGGTCCTGTAAAAAAAATGGGGGTGTGTGACTCCCACTATTTTCTCATCGTCTCTATGGACGCGTATGCAGCCAGCGTCAACGCCGAGAGCAGTAGGCCCAGGATGGGGGCCGCCGCTGAGACCGGGTTCCTGATCACCTCGCCGCCCACGGGCGCCAGTATGATTACCTTCGCCGTGTCGCTGCCGTTCAGGTAGGTGTCGTCGCCCAGGTACGCGTTTATGACCTCGGCCAGGTCGGTGGTGCCTGTGCCCGTTGTGGCCTCCAGGGTCTGGAACTTGACCTGTACCGTGACGGAGCCTAACGGGGCCAGGCTGCCCGGGCCCGTCAGGTCGGTCCAGTCCAGAGCCCCTGCGGCCTCGTTCACGGTGTCCGGGGGCGGTGTGGCCTCCAGGTAGTCCAGCTTGGCGGGGTCGTACGTGTCCTTCAGGGGCAGCACCAGTATGGGTATGTCGCCTGTGTTGGTCACCTTGACCTCGAAGGCTACGGTGTCCCCGATGTCTGCGACGCCGCCCGGCGGGTCCTCCACGGTCTTCTCCACCAGCATACCCGGCGCAAGCACCCTGACCTGCTCGGTATCGTTTCCGCTCAGGTAGATGTCCTGGCCCAGCACCTTGGCGTCTATCACCCTGGCCTGGTTAACGGTCACCCCTGGGGCAGTCCCACCAGAGGCCTGGAACGTCACGTTAGCGGCCACCCATGAGCCCGGGGCCAGCCCTGCCCCACCGGTGACGTCGAGCCACAGTATGACGCCTGTGGCCTCGCTCACGAAGTCAGGCGGCGGCTGGGCCGACGCGTAGTCGAGCTTGGATGGGTCATACGTGTCGTTGAGGGGCACGTACTCGAGGGGCTGGTTGCCCCTGTTTGTGACGTTCACTTGGAAGAGGACGGTGTCCCCAAGGAGGGCCTCCCCAGAGGCGGGGTCCAGTATGCTCTTGACCACGGTCATGTTGGTTCGGATGAGCGTGACGCTCCACGTGTCGTTGTTGTTTGTGTAGTCGGTCTCAGGGTCCGTTGTGGACACGGTGACGACGTTCGCCAGGGGGCTGGCGTCGCTCTCCTTGACGGTGTAGTTGCACGCGTAGGTCCACAGCTCGCTGGGATCCACCTCGCCGTCCGCGTCGGCGTCTCCGCCCGTGTAGGCGGGGGGCCCGCACAGGCTGTCCGCCACTGTGACGTTGGCGGCGTCTGTGAGCCCCAGGTTGCCCACGGTGACGCCGTAGACGATGGTCTCACCCACCTGGGCCGTGGCTGGGCCTGTCTTCGTTATGTTCAGGTCCACAGGCAGGGATACAGTGAAGCTGTGTATGTGGGTGCAGTCGGTCTCCAGAGTGAAGTTGGCTGAGGAAGTCAGAGGAGCATCCGGTGGCTCTGAGGGGTCGTCGTCGCTGTTGGGAACCAGACCGTATAGTTGGGGGTCTGCGTCGTCGTAGAACACGCTGTAGTTGCCTCCTTCTAGGCCGGTGAACTCGTAGAACCCGTTGCCGTCTGTGCTCGTCGCGTTGATCATCACGCCGTCCGTGGCGTTGACGAGGAATACGCTGACGTCGGGCACGGGTACCTTGGGGGCCTTGGTGACGTTCCATATGAAGCCTTCAACGACGCCGCCGGCCACCACGTTGATGAACTCCGTGTCCTTGGGGTTGTATGTGTTGTTGAACGGGTCTATGCCCAGGGCCTCGCCCTCGTTGATGTAGTTGTCCTTGGGCACAGGCGACGGCTGAGCCCTGAACGAGACCGTGATGGTCTGGTTGGGAAGCATGTCCTCGGCGAGCGTCCACTCGAGCAGCTGCCCGGTCACCGAGGGGTCCTCGTGGGTCACTGAGGCGTCGGTGTGGGTGATGTTGGAGCTGCCCGCTATGTACTGGAACCCGGGTGGCAGGGTGTCAGACACGTTCACGTTCATCATCAGGAGGTCGTCCAGGGGCCCCGTCTTCACGGTCAGGGTGAATGAGACGTTGGCGCAGGCTGACACGGTGGGCGGGTAGACCTCCTTCAATATGTTCAGGGTGACGTTGGCCAGCGCGTAGTCCAGGGGCAGTATCGTGTACCCCCAGTCGTAGCCCGAGAAGTCGCCGCCCACTATGGCGTAGATGGACTCGCCGTAGACCACGGAGAACGGGAAGTCGGCGAAAAGGTGGGTGCCAGTGTTGTCCATGTCAGCCTTGTCGTAGAACCCGTGTGCCTCCAGCTTGTCCAGGGTGGTGTTCTCGTCCACGGCGTCGTCCTGGTTGTAGTCGGCGTATATGGTGGTGCCGCTGAAGACGGGGGTGACCCAGAGCTGCATGTCCCTTGTGGAGTTCTTGCCGCTTGGAGCGTAGGGCACAAAGTACTCGTTCACCAGGCTGTTCCTGTCCACCGGGGTGAAGCCCCAGTCCCTGTCGCCGCTCCCGGCGTCCACTGAGACCAGGACCGTTATGCGTTCGCCGGGCTTGCCGTATATGTGCACCGGCGTGGTGCCGTCGGTGGTGAAGCTGGTGTCCGTGGTGTTGACGGGGACGGCCTTCTGGTTCCACCCGGGGACGACGCCGGCGTCCGTCTCTATAGTGACGTGGGCGTCCGTGACCGCGTATATGTGGAACCTGAGGTCCATGGGCTCGTAGTCGCTCGGGAACGTGGGAGCGTAGAAGTCGCGGCCCGTCAGACGAGCGTCCTTCAACGTGAAGTACCTTATGTCGTAGGTCTCGCCGCCGCTGGCTATGAGGCCGACCTGGATCTTGTTGTTAGCCTCTATGTAGTCGCCCTCCCAGACGTGCTGGATGACGAAGCTCTCACCGCGGCTCAGGGCCTTGGTCAACGGTGTGCCCTGCTTACTGTAGTATACGACGGTGCCGTCGGCCGTGCTCTGAACCACGGCGAAGGTGCCGCCCACAAGCTCCCCTGAACCCAGGAAGTCCTCTGTGCCAGCCGTGTTCTCCCCCACGGGGACGATGTACTTCTTCTGGGCCAGGGGGCCGCCGCTCTCCAGGTTGTAGATCTCCCACATGTCCGCGACGAAGTTGCCGTCCCCCGTCCCGGGCTGCCTGTCGGTGGCGCCCCTGAACACGTTCAGGGGTCCGCCTGCCACGAAGAAGTAGTCGCCCCCGTCTACGCCGGCGATGGTGTTGCCTGGGCCGGTCAGGTTACCGTTTAGGAGGGTGCCCCGCGTTGAGGGGGTGATGGTGTAGTATGGCGGAGCCCAGTTGTCGAGGGTCAGGACGCCTCCCTTGTCAAGCTCGAAGACGGCGTCGGCGCCGGTGAAGTCGAGCTTGTTGAAACTGTATCCATTACCCCTGAGGTCGATGTATATCCTTGACTTGTTCTGGTAGGCCACGAGGCTGAAGACGCTGTAGGGCTGGGCGGTGGCCGGGTTGAAGTTGCAGGCTACGTCTACGGCGTTCTTGATGATCTTGTCGCTGTCGCCGAGGACGTAGAATGACTGGAACCCTGACGGGATGGAGCCTCCCTTGATCTGCGGCGTGTTCAGCGCCGCTGCAATTGATGATAACAGTAGGAGTGTTAATAGTAGCGCTTTTTCTCGCATCGTGCGCACAATTTATGTCACAAGGATGTGACCATTATTGGTACAGTAACCGGAACACGTGGCGGGTGGGGACCCACCTCTTTTAATGAGGCGCGCAGGGTTCAGCCCCCTGCCCTCCAAGCCCTCCCGGCCTCAGGGTAAACCAAGAGGGGCGACCCGTGACCCCCCAGGGCGTTGGCGTCGTCCACCGCTGCACCCATGGAACCTCCCTCCAGCACCTCACCCAGCACAAAGAGGACGACCTCATCGGTCTCGCCCAGGGTGACGGCGCCGCTCCAACCCACAACGGCGGAGGCTCCCGCGCCACAGAAAGCCGAGGCCAGGTCGTCCACAGCCAAGCCGTCGCAGCCCATCAAGAATACGAGGCAGCCGTCCAGCCCGCCCAGGTAGTGCCTGACGAATCTGCTGCCCACCGCGAACATCAGCCTGGGGTCGTTCGGGTTCCTGGACATGTGGGCCTCGTCTGACAGCTGCTCGACGACGTGCTCCGAGCCGCTGTACTCCTCACCCGTGAAGAGCCAGGCGCCGCCATCGAAGACGCCGCTGTGAACCCTGAGAACCATGATCCTGTACCCTCTCAGGCCCTTAACCGTCTCGACGGTCACGTCGGCGCCCTCTCGGACATCCACGGCGTATCCGTGGGACTGAAGCAGCGACGTGCAGCCCACGGTGAAGCCGGTCCCCCCGGTCATGTTCAACGCGTCTAGAATGATAGCCCTGGGGGGCTTCGCGCTCAGCTCCCTGTTCTTGAGGTACACGGAGGCGCCGGATATGGCAGCTAGGAGCAGTATGAAAGCCAGCGTGTATCTATCCCGGTATCTGATGGTCGTCGGCCCCCCTGTGCCTTGAACCGCGGACTACATATCGGCGGGGTCACCGGGGGAGCTGTACCACAGTAACATTTGGATGTTTATGAGAGGCTTTATTAGAGCCCCCCACACTCTCACATGAGATTCACGCTCAACAAAACTGATCAAAATGAAGTTCGATGAACTGCAAGTCAAGCCCGAGATCAAGAAAGCCCTCAAGGAGATCGGGTTCGACGAGATGTTTCCCATCCAGGAGTACGCGATACCCCCCATGCTTGAGGGCAAGAACGTCCTGGGTCAGGCCAAGACGGGCACGGGGAAGACGGCCGCCTTCGGGGTCCCCATGCTTCAGATGCTGAACCCGGAGTCCGGGCACGTCGAGGGGCTCGTGCTCGCCCCCACCCGAGAGCTGGCCGTGCAGATAAACGAGGACATAAACAACTACGGAAAGTACTGCAAGGTCTGGGCTACGCCTATCTACGGCGGCGTGAGCATAGACGGTCAGGTGCGGGAGCTCAGGAAGAAGCCTACCATCGTCGTGGGCACCCCCGGCCGCATCATGGACCACATGAGGAGGGGCAACCTGGACCTGGGGTGGGTCAGGATGGTCACACTGGACGAGGCCGACAGGATGTTCGACATGGGCTTCTACGACGACATAGAGTACATCCTCAACGGGCTGCCCAAGAAGAAGCAGGTGAGCCTGTGGAGCGCCACCTTCGACGACCGCACCAGGAACCTGAGCGCCAAGTTCATGCCCGACACGGTCACAGTGAACATGAGCCGCGACGAGATAGCGCTCACCACCATCAAGCAGTACTACATGATCATGGCGCCCCACGAGAGGGAGGACGCCCTCGTCCGCCTCATCGAGTTCTTCAAGATCGACAGGGCCCTCATCTTCTGCCGCACAAAGTTCACCGTGGACAGGCTGACCTCCACACTCAAGCGGGACGGCATGTCCGTCGAGCCCCTCCACGGCGACTTCACCCAGGCCAGGCGCCAGCAAGTCCTTGACGGGTTCAGGCGAGGAGACTTCGACCTAATGATATCCACGGAGCTCACGGCCCGCGGCTTGGACATCATAGACGTGCCCTTCATCATAAACTTCGACGTGCCTGACGACCCCCTAATGTACTTCCACCGGGTGGGCAGGACGGCCCGCGCAGGCAAGAAGGGCACAGCCATAACCTTCATCATGCCCGACCAAGAGATGGAGCTGGAGCGCATCAAGGCCATAACCAGGACCGAGATAGAGAAGTTCGCTCTTCCCCCCAGCTTCCTCTTCTAGTCAACCATTTTATACGGGTCACACGCACCCGAATACCCATGAGCAGCTACTTCGAGAGGCAGCCGCCGCCCAGGGAGATAGCCGAGAGGATCAAAGGCTTCCAGTCCTGGATAGAGGTCGACCTTGACACCGTAGGCCACAACCTGGACCAGGTGAAAGCCGCGACGGGGCGGGAGATCATCCCATGCGTGAAATCCAACGCCTACGGGCACGGCCTGGTGCCCGTCGCCGCGTACATGGCCAGGTGGGGGGTGAAGAGGGTTCTGGTGGCCAAGCTGTGGGAGGCCAAGCAGCTGAGGGACGCGGGCCTAGATGTGGACATCGTGAACATGGACCCGCTGTTCGCCCCCCAGCAGTACGAGTATGTCGTGGAACACGGGATAACGCAGACCGTGTACCAGAGAAAGACCGCCGAACTGCTCAGCGAGGCGGCCAGGAAACAGAGGAAGAAGGCCAAGGTGTGGGTCAAGGTCGACACGGGCCTCGGGAGGGTGGGTGTCCGCTGGGGCGAGGCACCGGGGCTCATCGAGTACATCGCCAAGCTGCCCAACATAGAGATCGACGGAGTCTTCTCTACGCTTTCAGAGGACAGCGAGCTGGACAAGCTCCAGGTGGAGAGGCTCCTGGATGTTGAGAGGCTGTGCAGCGAGAAGAGGATAAGCGTCGGCGTTAAGAGCATGGCCAGCAGCAACGCCGTCTTCCACGAGCCCCACGCCTACCTAGACGCGGTGCGGCCCGGCCTCATGCTCCTCGGCGTCTACCCCGAGGAGGCCGACGTGAATCACGGCATCCAGCTGAGGCAGAGCCTTTGCCTCAAGGCCCGCGTGGAGCACGTGAAGTGGGTGGAGGAGGGAGAGAGCCTCACGTACAGCAGGAGGTTCACGGCCCCAAGACGCATGAAGGTTGGCACGGTCCACATAGGGTACAGCGACGGGTTCCCAAGGGGTCTGACACAGAAGGGCAAGGTGCGGGTGGGCGGCGAGATCAGGGACGTCCTCGGCACCGTCTCGGTGAACCACTTCCTGGTGGACCTCACCGGCACTGACGTCGAGCCCGGGGACATCGTGGAGGCCATAAGTAGAGAGGGCGAGAACGATGTGCTGAGCCTCTCAAACCTCGCCGGCGTCATGACTTACAGCCTAGTGAACGGCCTGAACATGTTGACGCCCAGGGTCTACACAGAGAGAGGCGTCCCTGTGGCCCTCTACGCGCCGAAGCTACGGGAATAGCCGTGTTCCGGGGTTACCCTAACCCTTTAAATTATAGTACAGTTATAGGCTTGGAAGAGCTGGGGTAGCATAGCTTGGCTAATGCGCTGGACTCATGATCCAGAGGACTAAGGCAACAGCGCCCTTAGCCGGATAGAGAGCGTGGGTTCAAATCCCATCCCCAGCACCTATCAAAATTACATTTCTGAGCCTTTTTCGGGGTTGTTTTAGGAAATCTGGATGTTTTTAGCTATCCTGAAGGTACCCCGCGTATGGTGAAGCGGAGTGACCCCATGTTCAGAGTGTGAGGTCTGGTGGGCAGCTGCAGCGACGAGGAGGTGGCCAGGGCGGTGACGCTCCACTACCGGACGCTGAGCCCAAAGTACAGGGCAGCGGAGAAGGTGGCCCAGACCATCCTGGACGAGTACAGGGACAGGTCCTCGGAGTACTCGTCCAGGCTGTAACTTGAGGGATCACTGAGCCTCTCAGACCGTTATATCCCTCCGCAGGAATCAGAGTAAAGAAGTGTTATTATTTATAAAAAAAGATTACATCTCCTATGCGTGCAGCTGAGGATAAGACTGTGACTCAACATTAATCACCTTGGTTGAGAAAAAAAATAGGATTATCGCATTTCGACTGCAAAAGAAATTAAGGAGATTAGACGGGTCCCCTCGTCCTCTTAGTGAAATCGGGGATTATGTCGAAGACCTTCGCCTCTAGGTCACTCAGAGCGGGATTCGCCTTCAAGCCGGCAACTATCTTGCCAATAAGATAGTCGTTTACAGATTTCTCGTCCTTGAAGAGGTAGATGCCCCCAGCCGTCTTCTTGACGGGGTCGTGAATCCATATCTTCCATTCGAGTCCCTTCATGTCGACAAAAGCCGGTACAAAAGGCTCAAAGGACTTGAGAAGCTCCTCCGCTTTGATTTTGTACTTGAAGTTTACCTGAAGCATCTTTTTCGCCATCAGAACACCTCATAACAGTTTTTTGGGCGTGTGTTTGCCCGTGTAAATTAGAATGGGAGTTTGCCTTTAGCTTTATTGGTAAATAAAACCATAATTGTCGGAATAATCTCATCAAGCCCTACATTCAGCAGGAAGTAGAACGGAGCGGCCCGACTTACCGCTGGAAGAACTACCAGTACCTGTACAGAATGGTGAAGGACACTCATGAGAGGTGTCTGAAGAGCTACGACAAGTACCTGATGACTCAGAAATGAAAATGATTGAACATACTCAACATGATTGAAGCGCGTACACTTTTCCCCATAATCTTATCCTAACCTCAAACTTACTCTATTCAGGTGTTGGTTGAGTTGGCTGAGATTCAGGCCGCCTACTACATGGTGGCGGCCACAGGAGTCCTATAGCGGCGATCTACTACGTGTTGAACCTGCGGATAAGCCAGAGAAACCAGGAGCTGAGCCTGAAAACTCAGGAGCTAGCCCTGAAGGCGCAGGAGCAGACCCTCGAGACAAGGCAGGCTCAACTCTTCATGGGTATATTCCAAACCTTCGCATCAAAAGAGTTCCAGACAGACATGGAGTCGATGGTCTGGGACTGGAACTGGAAGGACTATGATGATTACATGAAGAAATATGGAATGGCAAACGTCGTCGAGAATAGAAAACACGCCACTGTGTTCACACATTATGAGGGAACAGGGGTTCTCGTTAAAAGAGGACTAATTAACCCTGAATTAGTGTATGACTTGATGTACAGCTCTGTCATAGCTCTTTGGGAGAAGTTCCGACCGTTGGTCCAAGAGTGGAGAAGAATATACACGACTCCATACATGTACCAGGATTTCGAATTCCTATATGAAGAGATGAAGAAGATTAGGGAAAGGAGAGGAAACCAAGCATTCACTCGATCACCAGCCTCTCCATAATTTTATCCTCAGCTGTTTCAAACCCGAGGCGATGGGGGTATAAGTTATGTCTTTTTGTACGCCTCAAATACTTCGAGACAGTAGTCCAACTCGGGCGACCTGTATTTCTCAATCCAGTAATCCTTGATATTTGGGTTAACGCTCTTGGCACCATCCGGGAACTTGGAAAACCAGCTCATGCACATCTGCCGAGTCTCCTCGTGGCTCAAACCAGCTGCACGCATACCGGCATAGCAAGGACACTTGTAGTTCGTTAGGATGACCTTGTTTCCCTCGACTTTAACATCCGACGTCCAGCCCCCAGCCAGCTGACTCTCCAGCAGCTGTGAGGCGAACCTTTCCACCCCCTGCTTGAATCCCTCTCCAGAGCCGGGTCCACTCGCCTCACCCATCAATGCCACGGCCTCGTGAACTAGGGCTTCACCGTGCTTCTCCATGATTATTTTAGCCAAGGCGCCGTACATCGCGAACCCGTTTGTCGCGGCTTTAAACAGCTCATCGTTACTCATAACAACCATCTGGTAGGTGTTTGAGGTGCGATTCTAAATAATATTTCGTTGAGTGATGATCATTTTCCGCGCGCGGGCTCCATGATCTTATCCTCAGTTCCACCTGATACTAATCCAGTGATTGATATTGGTTGATCTAGCCGAGATCCAGGCCGACTACTACAAGGTGGCAGGAAGCCTGCGAGCAGGAAGAAGATGAAGAGTAACCTCAACATCATTAAATGACTTCGAGAGCCTTTCTCGTCTCCTCGGGGAAGTCCCTGAGCAGGTTCCTGATGACCACCCTGGCGATGTGCTCCTTGAACCCGGCCTCGTCGTACCTCACCCTGTACGAAGACACGCGAAACAGAAGCGGACACAGGCCGACGGCAGTCGCCGCCTAAATACCCGGAAAAAAGCCGTTGAACTGGAAAACAAGCCCGAAAACGGGGAACCGCGGCGGCGGCGACTACACCCCCCTCCCCCCCACCCGTGCACGCGCAGACAAAGATACACGCACCCTCATACCCCGCAAAAACCAAGCAATAGAACCTACTCAACATTCAGCCTAAAAAAATGAAAGAGTGAAAAAACTAGTCCTTCGCCAGCTGTATCGCTATGTTGCTGATGTTCCTGGGGCTACCGTCCTCGGACTCCAGCTGCTCGGTCCCTATGCTGATGTCCTTCACATGAAGATCCGAGACGAACTGGTTCCTGACCACCTCAGCCACGTCCACCGCCTTGCTGATGGCGCGGCCCCTCGCCATGAGGGTCACCTCGCTCCCCTCATTCTTCAGGGACGTCATCACCGCCAAGCAGTAGGCCATAACGGGTTTTCTGCCGATGTAGACAACGTTACTCTGCTCCACTTGCATCACCTTGTGTTACCGTAGTGTTCGGTACCCCAAACTCTGTCAAAGCCAGTATTAATCTTTTAGGAGAAGCCGTTCATCAACGCCTGACTGATGGAACTCTCCTCAGTACCAGCCATCCGTCACATATAATTCACCGAAATCGGTTCACGGTCCGTACAACGACCAATGTCATTCGATGGCGCCCCCAGATGCAAGAGACGAGGATGGATCACCGCCCTGCTCCTAGTAGCCGCCTTCACACAGTTCGGACCACCCGCTGGAGCCGTCTACCCCTCATTCACGTTCACACCGTCTGTGGCCGGCGTCGGGGACAAGGTTATCGTCCAGGGGAGCGGCATCCCAGGAGGCTACACAGCATACGTCTACTGGAACGCTATTCAGCCGTGGAACGGGTACACGGGGGTCCTGAACGCCACAATTGCTGCGCCAAGCGGACACTTCACCATGACAATCACAATACCCGAGTGCACTGGGGAAAGCCACTGGGCGTGGGTCGGAAACCCGGTCACAGGCGCCTACTCGCAGTCACCCATCGTGGTCGAGCCAAGCCTATCTCCGTCAAACCCTGAACTGCTCGGAGGCGGGGCACTCAAGCTGGAAGGACGTGGATTCGGTAACGCGTCAGATGTGGCGTTCATGCTCTACGGTGACGAGGCCCCACTCGGGGACTGGCCGGCCACCTCAGACACGCAGACAGACGTCTATAAGGCCGTCCTCAGAGGATACCTGGGCAGCGTGCCCGTGAAGCCCGGCTCAGCGTCCTTTATCTGCGAGGGCGAGGTCCTATCAGACACAGGGGGTGGGCGCCTGGAGAGCCCCTCAGGAGGAGCAGGTACAATTAACTATGTGACAGGCGAGTACTTGCTGCGCTTCACCGAGTCTCATACAGAGAACGCTGCCATACACATAAACTACGCCTACCGTGAGGACGACCCCGGGGCCGTAACCGTCCTCAGCGAGACCGCTAAGGCAAGTAGTAGAGGCACCTTCTCCACGGAGGTAGAGATCAGCGGCCTACCCCTCGGCGTCTACATGTTAGCGGCGATGGACTCGAAGAACAACACGGCCGTCGCGGAACTAACACTGAGCCCGCCGGTGACGTTAAGCAAGTCGCAGGTAGACGTTGGCGATCTGCTGCTCGTCAGAGGATCAGAGTTCTCACCCGGGGCACAGGTAGAGGCTTCCCTTATGGATGGACCTGACGTCTATCCGTGTAGCGTATTCGGCGGTGGGACAGTAGACCCAGATGGCAGGTTCCAGCTCAGCGTCTTCGTTCCGCAGGTACCTGAAAGCGGGCCATACACTGTGGAGGTGGCCGCCTCCGACGGAGTAACCAGTCATAAAACCGTGCATGTGAACGAGCTGGCGAGTCTAGCCTCGTCCATACAGAGCAGAGGAGACGAACACTCCGTGACCATCAAAGGAGAGAATTTTCCCAACATGCAGGGCCAGCAAGTGACCATAAGCCTCGTCGACGCCTACGGGTCAGCCCCGCGACTCACCATAGGAACCATATACACTGACCACTTGGGGGCAATCTCCACAAGCTTCTCATTCAGAGCAAGTGGCCCCATAAACTACCGCATCGTAACAGCGACGCTCGACGAAACAATATTCGCGGAGTCGGCGTTCCAGGTCACGCCCCTCAAGGTGCAGCTGTCAGCAACCCAGGGGAAGCCGGGAACCAAGATTACGTTGACCGGAGGCGGGTTCACCAAGAACTCGCGCTGGAACGCCACGCTGGGCGACACAACCGTAGTGTCCACCCTCAGCGGGGTGACCACATCAAAAGGCACACTGAAGATAGGCTCGGGTCTCCCCTCTTTCAAGGTCCCGTCGGTTGACCCAGGCGAGTACACGCTAACCATCAGCGACGCGTACACGCGTATACGTTTCTCAACAAGCTTCACGGTGCTCCCATCGCAGGAGACCACCCCGCTCGACACGGTGTACCCGGTACCTAAGCTCGCCTTCAACGCGAACCCTCTTGAAGGGGAGCCGGTGACCTTCGACGCCTCAGCGTCCAGCGACCCAGACGGCGTGATAATATACTACTCCATCGACTTCGGCGACGGCGAATCCTCGAACAGAGACCAGGCAACGCACACCTACCAGCAGGACGGCGTATACAGGGTCAAACTCACTGTGAGGGACAACGAAGGAGCCATTAGTACCCTGGAGGACGCCGTAACCGTCGACGACCTAGACCCCATCCCGGACTTCTCGGTGAACCGGCGTCTCGGCTACAAGCCCCTAACCGTCTCATTCACCGATAAAACCATGAGCCGCGACTCAATCGCCTCCTGGCTGTGGACCTTCGGAGACGGAGCGACGAGCACAGAGGTCAACTCCCACCACACGTATCTCGCGGAGGGCGAGTACACTGTCACCCTGAGAGTGGCTGAGGCAGACGGAGACGAAGCCACGGTCACCAGGACCGGGCTACTCATGGTCCTCGGAGACGACTCCAGGCCCCCAGACATATCCAACGTGTACCAGGTGAAAACCGAGAGGAGCCTGATAATAGAGGTCATAGTGGTCGACGACTCTGACATAAAAAACGTGGAACTGCTCCTACCCGGCTACGGAGCCATAGAGATGGCCGATAACCCGGAGCTACCCGGGCTATACAAGGCTGAACTCCCCGGAAGCGTACATGATACGTGGATAACAATAAAGGCCGTTGATTACAACGGGAACGAGGCCGAACGGGAGTGGCTTATTCCGAGTGGCTTCGAGACGAGGACCCGTCTACCACTCAGCGACGGGTGGAACCAGGTAACCATACAGGAAACCGTGGAGTCCATAGAGGTAAGTGATCTGGTGCAAGCCGTGAATGGGGCCTCGGATAAACTCGGAGAGTATCACGTGGCTCATGGATTAGACGGGTTCCAGCAATACAGGGTCGTCTCGGTCTGGACCCACGACGAGTACCGCGGCTACCTGTTCTACGACGCGGCCTCAGACTACGGTGATCTGACTGAGCTACGCGGCGGAGAGACCTACTGGGTGATGGTTGATGGGCTCTCGTTCAGCCACTCGCCTCTGGAGGTCTATGTAGTATTTAGCTAGTCTCCACCTACAAGACGTTATACCGCGGCCTCGGGTACTTGCCTACGCGAAGCCTACATATGGTCAGGTTACGAAGCACACTCGCCCTATTACTAGTAGCCTCCCTAGCCTGTGGTCTCGCACTCGGTACCGCCGCTGCCTCGCCCGCGCTCCCATACGTCCTGAATGGGGTCATCTCCATGAACGGTAGGCCTGTTCCAGACCAGCTCCTGCTGGAGGCAAAGATCAGTCAGGTCACATACGCTGCCACGTACACCAGGGGAGGCGGCTTCGGCCTAGACCCCGTCTTCAAGGTACCCGCCGATCAACTCGACACGGAGCGGCTCGAAGGGGGAAGAGACGGAGACAAGGTTGAACTGTACCTGGACGGCGTAAAGATAGCTGAAACCATCTTCACTTCAGGCCTCGTGCGTAGGCTGGTGGTGGAGGTGGGCGACCTCGTGAACGCCCCGCCGACTGCCTTCTTCAAACAGGTGGATTGTGTTGTGGGCTACACGGCGCTATTTGACGGGTCCGAGTCCCGCGACCCCGAAGGAGAGCCCATTACATATTCCTGGGACTTCGGGGACGGACGCTCCTCCAGCGAGGCTACACCCGTTCATACCTACATGGAGAGCGGGGAATACGAGGCCACTTTAAGGGTCAGCGACCCCTATGGCTCGTCAGGCGTATACACACAGACCGTTCACACCAGTGAGCTACCGGAGCCCGAGTACTGGCAGCTCATATCCCTCGACGAACAAGTGGAGACGTACTACTCCGAGGAGACCTGGATGTGGCTCAGCGCACAGTCCCTTGAACCCGCCCACGTCACGGTAGTCCGATACGACGAGGCGTTCATTGACGACGGTCGCCTCATTCTATCATCCCAGCAGCTCTGGAGCCTAACAGCGACAAACCAGCAGATCGTGTCCTACCCCATCTATGTTGAGGTGCCCCTCGCGAAGGTGGGCGACGTACCCACCAACACGATGGTCTACACGTGGAGGAACGGGGGATGGGAAAAGTGCTTTAACTCGGGAACGTCGAGTGACAGGGTCTGGGCGTACCTCTTGGAGGATGAGCTAGGGCTACTCGCCCTGGGAATGAGCGAGAGCTACGTCAAAACCACCATAAAAGAGATTAAGCCCTCAAACGAGGCCGGCAGACACGCGGTCCTCTTGGAGCTAAGCAGCGTAGGCTACACTGGTGAATACAGGCTGAACCTGAGAGTGGATGACAGGCTAATATCGGTGGAGTCAGCTTCACTGACGCGAGGAGAGATCACCCCCGTGGAGCTAAGTTTCAGCGCCACACCGGGGCCGCACACAGTGTGCGTCAACGGCTGCGAGAGAGAGTACAAGGTGGCGTCGCTACTCAGTAATCTATTCATAGTCGGACTGGGCGTGGCCCCTGTGTCGCTGATCTCGTTGCTGATCAAACGCCAGCTAAGATAATACTATTGAAGAATGAGAGCTACAACCTAAGCTGTCTTAATCGGCTTATCCTTCTTATCGATGATGGCCTGCATCAGCTTGATCTCCCGCTCCAGGAAGTTCTTCTTCTCCTTGAGTTCCTCAAGCTTCTTCTCCATATCCACGAGCTCGTGCTCCCGCCTCATAACTTCGTAGAACTCTGGGTGGCCGTACTTCAGGTGAAAATCCATCTGCTTCTTCTCAAGCCTCTCCAGACCACAGAAAGGGCAAATGTAGATGCGTTCCACCGATACTCCTCACCTATCCTCGGTTTGCCGCATATAATAAATCTTTCAAGCCGACCTTACCCTTGATCACCTTTACCGCAGTAGTAAAAACAGAGCAGGGCTACATACTCTGAGTCTAGACCCGGATTCCACGAACCTTTTTAGGCTAACTGACGCCGGCTGACTCAATGGAGATCAAAAACAGATCAGTGATCTTCAAACCGGAAGATCTGAACGTGGTGGGCATGGCTACTGGTGGCGGGGTCGCTGACAACTACATCCAGATGGCCAGCGACATCATCTTCCACAAGGGCGTAGAGGATGACCAGCCGACGATCCACGTAATTGAGCCCCAGTTCTCCGGAGCGAAGTTCATCGATCTCGGGCGAAGAGATAACGTGGGCCTCCGGTTCACGCCATAGATCCGGCGTTATCCGGTTTATTGGTCTAATGATTGATGTGCTTATCGTATTTGATGCATCGTTTATGATCGATGGTTTTGATACTGGGATAAGCTCCTCCTTCACTAGAGGCGGGCACATCCCGGTAGTCCATCAATTATGACGATAAGTAGAACTCTTTTTAATGATGGGGTGTTTCAGCCAGTAAGTGAGTATTAGTAAGTTTGAGTTATGTTACAACTGCTGCCCCTATCATGAATCCGAGCCACAGAGATAGATGGTATAATTTAATCACCATTTTTCTGAAATCCGTCATCTTATCATCCTTCGCTTTCCAAGCGTCTTCAATTGTTCCGTCCCTCTTAGTGTATATCTCTGGCCAAAGTTGGCTCATGGGCGTCTTATTCATGCACTATACCGCTTGACATGATTTATTTTAAGAACACAGTGGAACGCCGTGGAACTATTTGTTATAGTAGATGACTGATAAAAAACGAGGGTGGTTACCCCATCTGAAGTGTTACTCTGAAGCTTAAGAGCTCGTTATATGTGGCGATGTCTGTGCCAGACAGGTCTTCAATGTTTGAAACCAGAAGGTAGTAGGTGCCGGGCCCAGACATGAAGGGAGCCTCTATTGTGTACTGGGTTGACCCTGACACTGTGATGAGTGGCGAGGTTTTTCCGTTTTTAAAATAGTCGCTCCACACAAGCAGCTTTATTCGTCCAGTGAACGGACTCCCGTTAAGGTACCTGATGTTAACTGTTCCCGTGATCGGGGTGTTAGACAGGTACGTGTTCGAGGTCACGGTGAGGTTTACTCGCAGGTTGTTTACCACGAAATAAGTCCATGGCAGGACCTTTAGCTCGTTGTACTTCTCCATGAGTTTCACGTACTCGATTGATAGGTCGTGGTTCTCGTTTTCTAGAACCTGGTTCGTTAGCTGGAGCTCCTCCAGCTCGCTTGACTGCTCCTGATAGCTCTCCTCGAGTTCCTCGTACTCTGAGAGGGCTATGCTGTTGCCGATCAGGTCGTTGTAGCTCTGCGTTACCTGCGTGAGCTCGCTTAAAGCTTCAGTGTAGTTGGCTTGAAGTGCACCAAGCTCGGTCTGAAGCGACGTTACCTGGCTTGTCTTCTGCTCAAGGTCGGACGTTAAACCGTTGATCTTTGGGTTGGTGAGAGTGTAGTTGACATAGAAACCTGAACCAAGGCCCACTATGAGAGCCAGGGTCACAAGGTTTGTGGTGCTGAACAGCTTTTTTCCAGCCATATAATCCTCACAAGGTGATAGAAGAGGCGCGTTATTAAAAATGATGCTCACCTCGGCTAGGTATCTCTGCTATGTTGTAGTGAAACGGAGCCGTGGTCGGGTTCTACGTTCACTCCCGCATACTTTCAGAAGCTGCGTAACTACTTTAAACGAAGTGCCTCATGCTCGTATCGAGATGGGTACCTTATCCTTCGTGGGTTTTCTGGCTGTGATGATGGGCTTCTCTCTGCTTGTGCTAGGCGGAGGGGCATACTCGAAGGCCAGGTTCAGCCACGGCGACACTCTCGTCATAGGGCAGGCGTGGTTCGTGGTCCTGGTCCTCGGCCTTCTCATGATGGCTGTGGATGCCTACATGTTCTCGGGCGGGTTTCAGTAAGCTGGACAGCTGCTAAATATATCCCAAGCCTATCATTCTCCATGGTTTTTACTACTCGGCCAGTCATCATGGGGACCCACGGCGTTGTGGCTAGCACCCATTACCTGGCTACGGTCGAGGGGCTTCAGGTCCTCAGGGAAGGTGGAGGTGTGGTGGACGCCGGGGCCGCCATGTGGTTCACGCTTTCTCTTCTTGAGCCCCACCTGGTG
>CAZAKG010000015.1:0-30689 GCA_964485755.1 uncultured Candidatus Bathyarchaeia archaeon
GCCCACTAGGAAATAAAATAACAATATACTAAATATTTTTTATGATTACTATATCGCATATACGTTTTCCTAGAGGTACTTCATACATAACTTGATTTTGCCCAAAAAACTCCTTAATTGAATTAGTAATTTTTCCTACACTATCAGGTTTTACCATATTAGCAATATATTCAGCATCAAAACAAAGCATATATAAATCTACTATTTCTTTTATTGCTTTATTATCAAATTTTGAACTAAGTAAATTAATTAAATATGATTTGCTAGGATAATCATAATTTTGGTAGGCAAGATTCACTTCTTTGGTTAATGTATATAAAAAGTCATAATCGCACCTAAGTAATTCCTCTTGTTTATTGGGCATTATAATCTATAACGTATACCGAAATTTAAAGAGAAATAGCCATATAGAAAAAGGCACTGGAACCTCAGCTTTAAGTTTCAGACCTACGTTTTTGAAAAAATCTAGGTCAAATAACTTAACAGTACCCGTAAGAAGGGTCAGGGCTTCAGGTAGCCGGCCAGGTGCTTCACCATGGGCCTCCCCAGGGCCTCCTCCACGGGCTTATAGATCTCAGGGTACCTGTTGCCGTCCCCCACCAGTATCTTCTCCTTGGGCACACTCACCAGGTACACTGTCTGGCCCTCCCTGAGGGACGCACTTGTGGTGGGCTCACCCTTCTCGTCGAAGGCGGTCATGAGGTCCGGGAACGTGGCCAGCCTCTTGCCCCCCTTCTCCAGGGTCATGTACTCGTTGACGTACCCCAGCTCCCACTCGTTTTTCCCGTCCGCGAGGGTGATGAACCCCACGTCGAAGCCCCCCCGAGCCTCCAGCGTCTTCTTGGCTATCTTTGCCTTGCAGACCAGCTCTCCGCCCAGGAACTCGGTGGCGGCCTTCACCTTCGCCTCTGCGCCCTTAGCCTTCATGTGTGCGCGTCCAAGCTCTATGGCCTTGGAGATGGCCCCGGGGGCCCCGTGCTCCTTGGCGTAGCTGACCGGCACGGGGTCCCTGGCCAGGGCCACGAGGGCCTTCATGTCCCTGGCCTGGCCCCGCACAACGTTGCTTGTTGACTGGAGGCTGCCCCACGCAAGCACCTCGCTGCCCTCGGTGACCCCAGCCTTGACGCTCTTGTAGTCGAGCCTGTGGAGCCCCATGCTGCCCATCATGGCCGTCGGGTGGGCCCTGCCGTCGGCCGGCGTGTCCACCACTGGGAGCCCAAGGGCAGCGGCTATCACCCAGCCGCCGAAGCTGTTGTGGCCCCCGTTCTCCGCGGCGATGAGCCCATCGTACTCCACGCCGGCCTCCCTGAGAAGCAGCGCCGCCCTGATGAAGTGCATGGGCTTGGTGTTGCCGCGCTCCGTGGGGGCGCCCAGCGCCGCGCTGGTTATCACCCTCCACTCTGGGTCAGCCTCGTCAGGGCCCCAGAGCTCCACCTTACCTATCTCAAGGGCCAGCAGCCCCTCACTTCTACCCGCCTCGCGCCAGCCCCCGCCACCGCCGCCCAGGATGGTCCCTCCCACGGCGAGGGCCTCAACGTCCTCCTTCGTCATGCTTCTCGGCAAATCGGATCACTGTAGAGGATGTGCACCATAGATAATATTTGGGTTCCCAACAGCCGGATTGACACACCCAAAAAACGCCTTTTCATCGAATGTTTAGCTAAATGTAACCCGGAAAAATTTCACATTATTCCATGCAGCTGTCAGGATACACGCAACAAACCGCGGACACCCACCCACTGGCAGTCGCCGCCTAAAGACCTAGAAAAAGCCGCCGAGCCGGAAAACAAGCCTGAAAACGGGGAAAAGTGGCGGCGGTGGAGGGACCCCCCTCCCCCCACGTGCACACACACGCAAACACAGAAAACAGACAAAAAAAGAAGGATTAGGGCTAGTACCAGTCCAGCTTACCATCTTTCTCCATCTTCAGCAGAGCAGCCCAGTCCTCGTTAATATGCCCCTGAATGATCTCCAACATCCGGTCGTCCACGTGCCTGAACCTGCGCTGAGGCTCAAGGTACTCCTTAACAGGCTTCAGCTCCTTGGGCTTCACATTTATCTTGAACTGGCCGTGGTCGATCTCCACCACCGGGAAGGCGCCCGACTGAACCGCGAGGCGGCCGATCTCCACGGTCTTCTCCGGCTCAAAGTACCAGCCCGTGGTGCACGGCTGGTGCACGTGGAGGAACGCCATGCCCTCACCGGCCCTCGTCACCTCCGCCGCCTTCTTGATCTTCCTCTTCAGGTCGGGGATGTAGGCTAGGGACGCCGTCGCTATGTAGGGTATCCTGTGGGCCGCCATGATCATCATCAGGTTCTTGCGCCTAGTGGGCTTGCCCTTCCACACCGTGCCGGCGGGAGTGGTCGTGGTGTTGCTGAACAGCGGCGTGGTCCCGCTGCGCTGGATGCCCGTGTTCATGTACGCCTCATTGTCGTAGCACAGCCATATGATGCTCTCGCCGCGCTCCGCGGCGCCGCTTATGCTCTGGAGCCCGATGTCGGCGGTGCCGCCGTCGCCGGCGTAGCTGGTGACGTACACCTTGTCGGCCTTGCCCTTCTTGCGCAGGGCCCTGTAGACGCCCGTCTCGTATGCGGCTCCCGCAGCGAAGTTTGCTAGTATCCACGGCACCTTGACGACGCTGCCGTAGTTGACGCCGCTGCAGCTGGGCGGGTTGATGACCACGGTGTTGGGGCCCAGGATCTCCAGGAGCGTCCTCACGATGATGCTGGAGCCGCAGCCGGCGCAGCCGTCGCTGCCGGGGTGCATGCAGGCGTCGTCCTCGATGCTCACAGGCGGGGCCATCTTGGGCAGGGGATGCTCCACGTAGTTGACCTCCCGCTCCATCTTCCCCGTCTTGGCCGCCTTGACCACCTTCACGCCCATGGCATAGATGTCCTCGATGGGCACGTCCTCGCCGCCAAGGCCCGTGACGAAGTTCATCACGGGCACCTTCACGCCGGTGTTGTAGAGCGCCGCCTTCACGTCCTGGAAAGCCATGCCCCCTCCTGTGCCGTGGAGCACTGCCCTGTCCAGGACGCCGATGGCGCCTACGTTCTCGGCCAGCTCCTTCAGCTCCTGGCTGGGGAAGGGGCGCATGTACCTTAGCTTCAGGAGCCCTATCTTCTCGCCCTCCTTCCTCAGCTTGTCCACGGCGCGCCTCGCGGCGGTGGTCATGCTGCCCATGGCGACGAGGACGCTGTCAGCGTCCTCGGTGCGATAATTCTCGACGAGGCCCCCGTAGCTGCGGCCGAAGGTCTCCCCGAAGCTCTTGTCCACCTCGGCTATGACCTTCTTGGAGTCCTCCAGGACCTCCTCGTGGAGCCTCCTGTAGGTGGTGTGGAGCTGGGAAGGCAGGCTGGTGGTGGGCCACGCCTTGCTGATGGTGGGGTCGAAGGGGTAGGGCGCCTTGTAGGGTGGGAGCCACTCGTCCACCTCCTTAATGTCGGGGAGGTAGACGCGCTCCTGGCTGTAGCTGAGGTAGAAGCCGTCCAGGCTGGTCATTGTGGGCAGGAGCACCCTGTAGTCCTCGGCGACCTTGTAGTCCATGAGGATCATGTCGAGGCACTCCTGGTTGGTCTCGGCGAAGTTGACGAGCCAGCCCAGGTTCATCTCGGGCATGATGTCGCTGTAGTCCGGCCCAAGGGCCCAGTACCAGCCCAGGGTCCTGTTGGCGACGGCCATCACCACGGGCGTCCTGAAGCCGCTGGCCTGCGCGACCACCTCGTGCATGTAGGCGAGGCCCTGGCTGCATGTGGCTGTGAACGTCCTGGCCCCTGCGAGGGACGCGCCCACGGCGACCCCCATGCAACTGTGCTCCCCCTCGGTGTGCACGTACTCGGCGTCGAGCTCGCCGTTGGCCACGAAGTCGGCCAGGTACTCGATGATGGTGGTCTGGGGCGTGATGGGGTAGGCTGAGATGACCTCGGCCCGGGCCAGCCTCACGCCGTGGGCTATGGCCTTGTTCCCGGGGATCACGTCGAAGTCCTGCGGCATCTAGGCTTCCTCCTGCTTCATCTCTATGGCCTTCTGGGGGCACTCGTTGGCGCAGACGCCGCACCCCTTGCAGAACCTGTAATCGATCTCGGGCTTGTTGTCGCCGCGGCGGTCGATGGCCGCCTCCGGGCAGTAGGAGACGCAGAGGCCGCAGGCGACGCACTTCTCGTGGTCGATCACGGGTTTTTGCACCCGCCAGTTGGCGACGTACCTTCCGCCCTTCCTCGACACATCGTTGACCATGAAGCCCTTGATCAGGGCCTTATCCTGAACCATTCATCATCACTTCCTGTAGTCCTTCATGGCGGCCCTGTCGTACCCGGCCTGGGCCGCCTTCTTGTTGGGCTCCGCCAGCTTGGGTGGGAACCGCTTATCTATGGCCTTGAAGATGCTCTCCATCTTCAGGATGCCCGGCGTCTTGGCGAATGTGCCCAGCATCACGGTGTTGGGTATGGGCCGGCCGATGAGCTCCACGGCGATCCCTGTGCCATCCACCACGCCGATGCGGCGTATGTTCTTCTTGAATATGGCCTTGGCCTCGTCGGGGGTCCTCGTGGTGTTGTAGATGATGACCCCCCTCTCCTTGAGGCCCTGGGTCACGTCCATGGCCTCGGGCATGGGGGGGTCCAGCACCAGGAGATACTCCGGGTTGTATATCATGGAGCGGGTCGCCTCGTCCTCAGTCCCTATCTGGGCGAAGGCCAGGACCGGCGCCCCACGCCTGGCGCTCCCGTACATGGGGAATGCCCTGCAGAACTTGTCCTCGTAGCTGGCGGCTATGGCTATGAGCTCGCCGCATGCGACGACGCCCTGGCCCCCCATGCCGTGAAGCCTAATCTCATCTACCATCAGTAATTCCTCAATAACACGATGTTGCTCCGGTGGGGCAATGCGCGCGGACCGGTGTTGCCCTCCTCAAAGCAACTCTTATGGAATATCTTTATTCCAGTATTAACTCTTCGGTTTTTCCTGAAACAACGTAAATAGAGTATTTACCGGGGCCGCTTCGCGCGCGGGGGCCCCCGCCCCGTGGACGCCCAAAAAATGATATACGCATGCCCGGCTCTATCAGGTGTGACTACTATGAATCCAGACAAGTTCTACTCAAAACTGGGCGCATCCTTCCAGCCCGGAGTCCTCACGACGGTGGTGCTGGCCGCGGAGGAGCTGAAGCGGCAGGGGAAGAAGATAGTCGGGCTGACCGGAGGCATGTACGACGAGGAGAGCTTCCCTTGGCGGGAGGTGCGCCAGATCTTCATGGACGCATCGGAGCAGGACTGGAGGGTCATGCTCCAGTACGGGAGCACGGCGGGCCTCATGCCCCTCAGGGAGGAGCTGGCCAAGTTCATGGGCGGCCACGGCGTCAAGGCCGACCCATACAAGGAGATCATAGTGACGACGGGTAGCCAGGAGGCCCTGGACCTGGTGACGAGGGTGTTCATCGACAAGGGCGACGTCGTCGTGGTGGGGGCCCCCACGTACCTGTCGGCCCTCAGCGCGTTCAGGGCCAACGACCCCGACATCAGGACCGCGACGGTGGACGAGGACGGCATGAACCCCGAGGCGCTGGAGAAGACCATCAAGCAGGTGGAGAAGGAGGGGAAGCACGTGAAGCTGGTGTACGTGATCCCGAGCTTCCAGAACCCCACAAGCACCATGATGCCCATGGAGCGCCGCAAGAAGATAATGGCCCTCGCGAAGAAGCACGATTTCCTGATACTGGAGGACAACCCATACGGGTACATCAGCTTCGAGGGCCCCATGCCTACGCCCATCAAGGGCCTGGACGATGAGGGCCGCGTCATGTACACCAGCACCTTCAGTAAGATAGTGAGCCCCGGCATGAGGATAGGGTGGCTCGTCGCCCACGGGGACTTCATAGCCAAGATGGTGGAGGCTAAGAGCAACATCAGCATCAGCAACTCCCTCATCGACCAGTACGCGGCGGCCAAGCTGTTCCAGCAGGGCGTCGTGGAGAAGCAGATCGAGAAGATGACCAAGGTCTACAGGAAGAAGAGGGATGTGATGCTGGAGTCCATGGCGGCCAGCTTCCCAAAGGAGGCGAAGTGGAATCACCCCAAGGGAGGACTCTTCATATGGGTCACGCTGCCTAAACGAGTGAACACGACGGAGCTCCTCATGGAGTCCATCAAGAGGGGCGTGGCGTACATCCCGGGAAGCAACTTCTACACGACGGACACCCACAACCACATACGGCTAAACTACAGCCACCCCAGCATACAGGACATAGCTGAGGGCGTCCAGATACTGGGCCGGCTCCTCAAGGAGCGGGTCTAGACTCATCTTCTTGAACCAATATATGTAGTAATCATCCCGTTCTACAGCCTATAATGCTTATAATTCATCCGGTTCACCATGAAAATGCCTTGAGTCCACGAAGATCAAGCTTCCAGATAGCTGTAGATGTGTTAACGGTCATTAACGAGGGAGAGTCAAGACCGACACGCATCATGTATGCGTCCAATCTCTCGTGGAACACGCTGAGGAGCACTCTGGACCTGCTGGTGAACAAGGGCTACGCCGAGGAGGGATCGGACTTCCAGACGAGGGGCAAGCAGTACAACATAACCCAGTCGGGGATGAACGTCCTCAAGTACTACGACCGTCTAGAGGACCTGGTGAAAGTCGAAGCCAGAGTTTAGCTTACACCCTCTTCACCGGAGCCTCAACAGCAACATCCTCCAACGTGTTCAAGTATCCAGGGTTCCACTCACCCTAAGTCTTATACCCCCCGGCATCGAAGTCATGGTGCCCCGAGGTCCCCCATGAGTCTAAACGAGCGGGAAGTCCTGTTCCTCCGCACCCTAGGCAGCTTCGCCCACGGCCACGTCGGCCAGGACACACTCAGGTCCAGGCTTTTGGATCAGGGGATGGATGAGCAGGAGTTTAAGACGGTGAAGAAGAAGCTCCTCTACTCGGGCGTGATAGGGATCGTCTACGGTAACATCACGTGGGAGGACGCGGGCGTCATGAAGCGCATCGCGGAGGGGCGTGAAGGCGAAACCGTTCCTGAGGAACTAGACAAGGAAAAGGCGTAACATCGTTCAACCGCCAAAAAAATTGGCTGCATACGCGTCAAGCAACTAGCCCTATGCTGTATTTAGCTGGTCTTTTGGACAAATGAGAAACAATAAATGCCCCTGGTTGAAAGCGTATTGAAGGAAGCATCCCTTTTGAGTGAACGGCAGCGGGTGAAGCTGGTAAAGAGCCTGTGCAAAGGGTGCGGCTACTGCGTGGAGTTCTGCCCCAGGAAGGTCTTCGAGGAGGCCGGCGAGACAAACGAGAAGGGGGTGAGGCTCCCCCGCATCGCCCGGCCCGAGGATTGCACCCTGTGTGGCCTCTGCACCAGGCTGTGCCCAGACTTCGCGTTGAACATGGCCGAGGAGGAGGATGAGGTTGGTTAAGGCGGTTCTCACGGGGAGCCACTTCGCCAACGGCGACTGGGCGTGCGCGGAGGGCGCCCTGTCCGCGGGCTGCAGGTACTACGCTGCCTACCCCATCACGCCGGCGACGGAGATAGCGGAGCGGCTGGCGGAGAGGCTCCCCGCATTAGGGGGCAGGTTCATTCAGTTCGAGGACGAGATAGGGGCCATAGCGTCGGTGATTGGCGCCAGCTTCAGCGGCCTCAAGGCCATGACGGCTACGAGCGGTCCGGGGCTCAGCCTCATGCTGGAGAACCTGGGGCTGGCCGTGATGACGGAGGCGCCCCTGGTGGTGGTGGACGTGATGAGGGGCGGCCCCAGCACCGGGCAGCCCACGGGTGGCGCCCAGGGGGACGTGATGCAGTGCCGGTGGGGGATGCACGGGGACGTGGAGATCATAGCACTGGCCCCCGGTTCGGTGCAGGAGATGTACGACCTCACGGTGGAGGCGTTCAACCTGTCGGAGGAGTACCGTGTGCCCGTGTTCCTGATGGGGGACGCTAACATCGGCCACATGTACGAGAAGCTGACGATCCCGCCCGAGGACCAGCTCAGGATAGTGGATAGGAGGAAACCTTCCGTGCCCCCCGGCGAGTACAGGCCCTACGAGGCTGACGAGACCCTGGTGCCGCCCATGGCGAGCTTCGGCGACGGGTACAGGTTCTACTCGACGGGATTGACACACGACGAGCAGGGGTACCCCGACGGCTCCGCGGAGGCCCAGGACAGGCTGGTGCGGAGGCTTTCGGACAAGATCAGGAGGAACGCGGACAGGATCACCCGGGTGGAGGAGCTGATGGTCGAGGACTGCGACGTCCTGGTGGTCGCCTACGGGATCACGGCCAGGTCCGCGGCCACGGCTGTGAGGAGGGCGAGGGAGGGAGGCGTCAGGGCGGGCCTCCTGAGGCTTAAGACCCTCTGGCCCTTCCCGGACAGGCTCCTGGAGGGGCTCGCCGAGGATGTGCGGGGGGTCGTGGTGGCCGAGATGAACTATGGGCAGCTGGTGAGGGAGGTGGAGAGGGCCGTGAAGCCGACGCCGGTGACGTTCCTGCCGAAGCTGGGGGAGAACCCGCACACGCCCGACGAGATACTTGAGGCCGTGAGGAGGGTGGCGCTGTGACGGAGCAGGTGGACCACCTACTACGAGATTACCTGCGCATGGAGAGGCTGCCTCACATCTGGTGCGCCGGGTGCGGGCTCGGAATCATACTCCACAGCTACGCCGAGGCCCTCAAGGAGACGGGGATGGACCTGGACAGGGTGGTCACCGTCTCCGGGATCGGGTGCGCGGGCCGGGCCAGCGGCTACGTGAACACGGACGCGTTCCACACGACCCACGGGAGGGCCCTGCCCTTCGCCACGGGCGTCAGCGTGTCAAGGCCTGACCTGAAGACTGTGGTGATCAGCGGCGACGGGGACCTGTTCGCCATCGGCGGCAACCACCTGATCCACGCTGCGCGGCGGAACGTGGACATGCTGGTCATCTGCAGCAACAACTTCAACTACGGGATGACGGGGGCCCAGTACGGGCCCACCACGCCCCCCAACACCAGGACCCCCACGAGCCCCCACGGGAGCATAGAGAACCCATTCAACCTGGTGGCCCTCGTCCCGTCCGCCGGCGCCACCATGGTGAGCCGGTGGACCGTGTTCCACGTCTATCAGCTGCGGAACGCCATAAAGAGGGGGCTCACCCGGAGGGGCTTCAGCTTCATCGAGGTGATTAGCCCCTGCACCACGGGGTATGGCAGGCTCAACAGGATGAGCCCCCTGGACATGATGAGGCAGCTGAGGGACAACAGCAGGGTTAGGAAGGTCCACCCCACGGAGGCCGTCATAGACCCGTCCAGGGAGATCATCCTCGGCGACTTCGTGGACGTGGAGAGGCCGACCTTCAACGAGGCGTTGGCGGCGCTGGAGGGCGAACCAGATGAGTAGGGAGGGGAGGAAGGAGATCAGGTTCGCCGGGTACGGGGGCCAGGGCGTCATAACGGCGGGGTACGTGCTGGCGAGCGCGGCCTCCATCTACGACGGCCTGCACGCCGTTATGACCCAGAGCTACGGCCCGGAGGCGAGGGGCGGGGCCTGTAAGGCGGATATCATCGTGTCGCCGGACGCCGTCGATTACCCGAAGACGCCCAGCGTCGATTACTTGGTGGCCCTGTCCCTTGACGCCTATGTCACCTTCAGGGACCAGGTGCGGCCTGGTGGCGCGGTGATCTACGAGGAGAGCCTCTTGGACATCCCTGAGGGGGAGAGGCTTCCGGGCGTCAGGTATGTTCCTGTCCCTGCTTTGGAGGCGGCCCAGGAGCTCGGCAACCCGTTGGCGGCTAACATGGTGATGCTGGGGGCGGTTCAGGCGGTGACGGGTGCTGTGAGCCTTAATGCTCTGAAGGAGGCTGTGGTGGAGAGGTTCCCCAGGTTCAGGGACGTGAACCTTAGGGCCGTTGACCGGGGCGTGGAGCTGGCGGATGGGCTTCTGCTGGGTGGCTAGGGGGTCGTTTGTTGCTAGTGGCCTGTAATTCCTGAAAACATAGGTATGTCTCGGGGCAGAGGTTCACGGGTTTGTACCTAGTGGCTTGGTATTAGGCGTTTTTAGGGCGTTAGCTGACAGCTGCGGGGTAGAACGTGATTTTTTTTTAGGTTAGTTTTAAGGTATTTTTAGCTAAATGTTTTTCTTGATGGCTGGATTGTTCCATGTAACAAATAGTTATACTTCGGCAAGAGCAACGGACACGACGCCCACCACTGCAGAAAATTAGCTAAATGCAACCCAAAAAAAATGTACGTTCTGTACAACCACTGTAATCCCCCGACCCACAGACCCTACCGGGACCACAACTAAGGCAGGAGACTAAGCTCCTCCTTCAACGTGTTCAACACCACGTGGGTCTCGGTACGCACCACGTGAGGCATCTTGGTGATGTTCTTCGTGAAGTCGCTGAGCTGCTGTCTGGTCTTGAACTTGGCCACCACCATGATGTCGGAGTCACCCGTGACGTTGTAGACGCCTATCGTCTGAGGTGTTTTAGCCACCTGGCTTCCCACCTCCATCATCATGCCGTCCGAGACAATGATCTCGGTCACGGCCGTCAACTCGTACCCCATCCGCTCATAGTCCAGCTGCACCGTGTACCGCTTAATGACGCCCGCCTCCTCCATGCGCTTAACACGCGACGCCACCGTGCCGCTGCTGAAGCCCACCCTGCGAGCCACCTCCCTGAAGCTCTGCCTGGCGTCACGCAGATACTCCTCCAAAACCTTCATCGACGCCTCGTCCAGCAACCCGTCCACCATTTATCAAACGGTGTCCGGGGAGTAGAAAAGGGTTACACCTGAGCAAAAAAGCGGCGCGTCTGACCAGTATCTTGGTCATATAGAAAAAGGGTTAGTAGTCAACAGGGATGGTCTGCATGAGCTCAAAGAGCCTGAGGAACGCCTTGCTGTACCTGATGACAGCGCTCATGTTACCCTTGAACTGGAGCTCCCGCGTCATGATGGCGTTGCTACCGTCCAGCTCACCCTTGTTCACCTGCACCCACGTGGCGTAGGGGCCCTCCAGGGTGAAGTCGGTCTTTTCGCCCGCCCCCAGCTTCCTGACCTCCGTGATCTTTCCGTCCACGAACTTGACGTAGATGGAGGGCAAGTCGGGCTTGTCCGTGGCCCTGTAGGTGAAGGTGGCGTTGAACATCTTGGTCTTGATGCTGAACTCCTCGTCAGCATTAGCGACCTCCTGACACTTCTTCCAGTAATCTAGGCTTAGATACTTCATACTAATGCACCTGATTGTGAATGAAACTACCTGAACGGTTTAAATAGCTTACTCTTACACGGCGGCGGGCAGTAATTGCCGGATTTACTGGGGCGCCCAGCCATAAAAACCCGTAGACCCACCTGTTTTATACTCACCGGCTCATACTCAAAGGATACGAGATGAAGAACCTCCTCAAGGAGAAGCTGAAAAGGGGCGACGCCGTCATCGGAACCTTCATCGAGATGGGCCACCCCGACATAACCGAGATACTCAGCCACATGGGATTCGACTGGCTCCTCATCGACGGGGAGCACAGCCCCATGGGCTTCGAGACCATGGAGAGGATGCTGCAGAGCATGAGCGGCTCCGACTGCACCCCCATCATTAGGCCACAGTGGAACGACCCCGTCGTCATCAAGCGGGTCCTGGACATCGGAGCCCACGGCATACTGGTGCCCTGGGTCAACACCAGGGAGGAGGCGGAGGCCGCCGTCAAGGCGTGCAGGTACCCACCCGAGGGCATCAGGGGCTGGGGACCCAGGAGGGCGTCCCGCAGGGACCCGGACTACAGGGAGACGGCCAACGCCGAGGTGATGGTCACTGTCCAGGTGGAGACAAGGAAGAGCCTGGACAACCTGGACAAGATCATGGGCGTTGACGGCGTGGACGCCTGCTACGTGGGTCCATGGGACCTGAGCAACAACCTGGGCTTCAGCGTACCCCCCAAGTACGGTAACCCCAAGTTCATAGAGGCCCTCGACCACGTCGTCAAGGTCGCCGAGGACCACGGTAAACCCTCTGGGCTGTACTGTAATACGGACAACGTGGCCTGGGCCATGGAGAAGGGATTCAGGTACAACACGGTGGGCTGCGCCGACAGCTTCATGGAGGACGGGGCCAAGGAGGCCCTGAAGAGGGCTGGCCGCTAGCCCCCCATCCTCTGCTCGCCATGGATGACGCCCTTCACGGGGTCGATGTAAACGGTTAAGCCGTCGCCGACCTGAACGTGCACGACGCAGTAGCCCTCAGGAATCTGGTCCATGGACTCCACAGTTCCCCGTTCAAGCTGGCACCCGAAGGGCCCGCACTCCACGACCCTGATGCTCATCACCTCATGCTCGGCGGCGTAGCGATATAAAATCGACTCACCGGGATAGAGAGGGGAGGCGGGTGAACAAGGAAAGATATTAAGTAAAAAAATGCGGATCATTATTTGAAGCTGAGGGAGCCCCGACCCTTAGGGACTATTCCTTCAGCTTCGCAAGCCTCTCGTTCACGTTCGCCATCTGAGTCTCCAGGCGCTCCTTGACTTCCTCGAGCATCTGGACCTCTTCCTCTACGGACATCACCCCGTGGTATCCGCAGTGGTGGGCTCCATGGCAACCATGTTGTCTATACATCATCTTTGTCTCCGTCAGGCTGTGGCTCCGGGAAGTGCCGCCCGTAGTACTCCTCCATCTGGTCGAGGAACCGTTTCCTCCTCAGCATATACTCCAGACCCGTCTTCAGGTGTCCTCTGCCTTCACCAGTGATCTCGTAGATTCTGCGTGTCCGGCCCGCGTCGCTCTCTCCGTGGCTGGAACTGAGCAGCCCGTTCTCCTCCATCCTGTTCAGGATGGTGTATATGGAGCCGGTTCTGAACCGGCCCTCCAGGACGAGGCCGCGCTTCTCCATCTCGGATATGAGCTGGTACCCGTGTGTGGGTTCCTCGTTTAATAGCAGAAGTAGCAGGAACTGTATCCACCCCCTCTCGGGGAGGGGGTGGTGCCTGTGGTGGGCTTCGTGGCATCCTCCATGGCAGTCACACATACCTAACATTGTTAAACATAACAGCGTTAAATATAAGATTACCTAACAATGTTAAGTATACATGCCGCGAAAACGCCGCGAACCACACGGCTCATACAGTTTTATATAGGAACGGCTGCACCTTTTCATGAAACGTTCAGAGTTGAATCGACTTGGAAGCCAAGGAAGCGCTAGACAAGATACTCATGCCCAAGAGCGTCGCCGTCGTGGGAGCAAGCACGGACCCCTTCAAGTGGGGCTACATGCTCCTCAACGCCGTGAAGCAGAGCGGCTTCGAGGGCCCCATATACCCCATCAACCCCAAGGCCGAGGAGATCCTAGGGCTCAAATGCTATGGGAACGTCAAGGACGTACCCGGGCCCGTGGACATGGCCCTGGTGGTGGTGCCAGCCAAGTTCGTCCCAGGCGTCTTCGGTGACCTCAAGGAGAAGGGAACCAAGGGCGCCGTTGTCATCACCAGCGGCTTCAGCGAGGCAGGCGAGGAGGGCAGGAAGCTCATAGAGCAGACCCTCCAGGTGGCCAAGGGCAGCACCAGGTTCATAGGCCCCAACTGCATGGGCGTCACCAGCAGCAAAGCCAAGCTGAGCGCCCTCATGATACCGTTCCTCCACGAGAGCGGCGAGGTCAGCTTCATAAGCCAGAGCGGCGGCTACGGCCTACAGCTCTACATACGCGCCTCGGCCATGGGCGTAGGCGTCGGCAAGTTCATCAGCAGCGGCAACGAGAGCGACCTGAAAGGCTACGAGTTCGTCAAGTACTTCGGCGAGGACCCCGAGACGAGGATCATCGCCATGTACATCGAGGGCCTCAAGGAGGGCCGTAAGTGGTTCGAGGCCGCCAAGCAGGTCAGCAAGACCAAGCCCATCGTCGCCATCAAGGTGGGGGTCACCGAGGCCGGCAGCAAGGCCGCGGCCAGCCACACGGGCAGCATCGCCGGCAGCGACAAGGTCTACGACGCCGCCTTCAAGCAGGCCGGAGTAATAAGGGCCTACGACGCCGCAGAGATGTTCGACTACGTTAAAGGACTCCTCTACTGCCCGCTGCCCCAGGGACCCAACATCGGCATCGTTAGCAACAGCGGAGGCGTAGCGGTGGAGACCGCTGACAGGCTCATCCAGAACGGGTTGACGGTACCCACGCTGGACGAGAAGGCCCAGGAGGAGGTCAAGGCCCTCATACCGGAGTTCGGGAACCCCAAGAACCCGGTGGACCTGACGGCCAGCCTCAACATGAACAGCTTCCTCAACGTCCCCGACGTGGTGCTGAAGCAGCCAGGCATCCACGGGCTCATCACCATCAGCCTGGGCACGGCCATCATAAAGACCATGTTCCCGGACGTAGCCGACTCGGACCTAGCGGGAATGTACCAGTGGATCAACACGACGCTGCTGAAGACCTACAAGAAGTACAGCAAGCCGGTGATAGTAATCGATCCCTCGGCGGACGTGGCGGGGGAGTCAGCCAAGCTACTGGAGAAGGAGCGGGTGCCCGTCTACACGACGCCTGAGAGGGCCGCCGACGTCATGGGCGTCCTTTACAGGCGTAAGCTGTACCTGGACAAGGTCAACGCCTAAAACCACTTTTCAATATTCCTTTTACCCACTAGACTTCTATTGTACTAGACTCGTCGTCCTCGAAGCAGCCCTTGATTCTCCGGGGGTCCACGTTGTCCTTTTGGAGCAGCTCAAGGTGCTTCTCCATCTTCATGGTGTTGTCCCTGATCACCTGAATCATCTGGCCAGACAACTCCCCACGCTTCTCGGCCACGTGCGTAGCCTGGTTGATTAAAATGATCTGGTTCCTGATCTCCTGCTCCGCTATCCAGACCCCCTCCCTGACCCTCATCTGCTCCTGCAGCTGCATCTCGTACCTCATCCTCTCCTGCTCCCTGACGAAGAAGACCAGCAGGAAGACGCTGAACACCATGGTGGCGAACACGATCTGCTGCAGGTGGTAGGCCTGCATGAAGCCCAGGAACTCGGGGGTCCCCACGTACTCCAGGTAGCATGCGGCCAAGAAGGCCGCCAGGCTGAACACGTAGCCCACGTATATGACCCTGTACTTGTGCAGGGCCGACTGGAGCGCTAAGCCGAACCTGTCCGGGTGAGCATTGACAGGGTCAACTGGTTCACTGGGGGCCGCCATACCGGGTATTGGGTCCCCCTCCTGGGGTTAAAGCAGGTGTGTGTAGGACGCCTTCACATCCATGGGCTAGGAGAGAACGCGCAGAATCAGCCGCCCGACGGCGTCGTTCAGCCCGTTCGCCACAGTGGACGCGCCCACGTCGCCTGTGGCCTCCCTCATGAACCCGTAGAAGACGCCGAGGGCCAGAGCGTGGACGCCGACCGCTAAGCTGAGATCGTAGAGGCCCCGCCAGGGCCTGAAGGTGCTCATGGCACCCGCGACACCGTAGAGGACGGAGGAAACTAGCAAACCTGGGCCGAAGCCCACGCCCATGAACCTCCAAGGCCGGCCGAACTCCCCGTTGACCCTGGACTGCACGTAGCCCCTGTAGAGGACCTCCTCGGCTGCCCCCCCGAAGACCAGCTCCCAGAGGAGACTGGAGGCCAGCCTCAGTGACAGGCCGCCGACCAGAGCCGAGAGAATCAGCGGCGATGCCACCAGGGCAGCCACAGCGGCCAGGTTCCTTCGATTATTAGGGGACCCAGGCTTCGAGATACGTCTTAGCGCCAAGAACAATGCCAACAGGGTGACCCCTGAGACGAAGACGGAGGCAGGGAGATACGTGAGGCTCACTCCGGTGAGGTTCATGAGGAAGATCACGGCGTTGAGCAGCAGCAGGCACAGGTATCCCGCCAGCCCACGCCCCAGGCTGGGCCCCCAGCCGGACACGGCCAAGCCGTAGTCCTCGAAGCTCCCCTTGGACACCACGATGGCCAGCAGCGGAAGCGTCAGGGTCAGAAGACCCAGGAAGTAGCTCTCGCCCAGGACCCTGGACTCCCACCTCATGAGGCCGGCGACACCGGGCGCCACGTACTGCAGCGCAGCAAGCAAGGCGAACACGGCTGCGACCTCGACGACGCTGCGCCCCCTCATGGGTGATGCAGGGCTCCGAACATATTTAGCGGTTCCCAAATGGTTTAAACAGAGCCACCCGGAGACTATCCACATGTTCGACGGCGTCAGGAGGGCCTACGTCCTCCAGATCCTGTACCTTATGAAGGTCATAGAGAGGCTTGGCACAGACGAGGCGCTGGGCATCCTAGAGGAGGCATCGGAGAGGCAGGGCGTCATCGTGGCGCGAGAGATGAGGAGAACGATGCCCGAGGGGCTGAGCCCCCTGGACGCCGGGGCAGAAGCCTACAGGAGGTTCATGGTGGACGCCGGAGCCGAGGTGACCGAGCACAGGCGGGACGAGGGCGGCGTCACCTTCGCCGTGAGGAGGTGCCCCTTCTACGAGGCGTTCCTGGACGTGGGCGTAGACTGCGGCATGTTCCTCAACGGCCTCTGCAGGAACCTGACGCTCCCCAGCGTCCAGAGCACCCTCAGACACATCGACGGGAGGCTCAGGGTCGAGCCCGTGCTGACACGCGAGAGCGCCGAGGAGCTGTGCCTGGAGCGGGTAACGCTCTCCGACGGGTGACAGCCGAGGTACCGTTTAAAGCCTCAAGCCCACACCTATCCCCCATGACGATCGAGTACGAGACAGACATCCTCGTAATAGGCACCGGCGGCGCCGGGCTCAGGGCCGCGGCCGAGGCCCACGAGAAGGGTGCGCGGGTGCTCCTCGTGTCCAAGAGCAGGGCTGGGTACAACAACTGCACAATAGTGGCGGGGGCCGGGTACATAGCCGCGGTCGGAGGCATGACGCCCGAGGAGCACAAGGAGAAGACGCTCAGCGTCGGCAAGGGCGTGAACGACCCCAAGCTTGTGGAGGTTCTTACTAGGGAGGGAGGCAGAAGAGTCCTAGAACTGGAGAAGTACGGGCTCGTCGTCAATGTGGGGTGGGGCGGAATCCACGTCGGGGACGCCGACACCAAGCTGGGGCAGGGGATCACCCTGCCCATGGTCAAGTACCTTAAGGACCTGGGGGTTCCCTTCGTGGACAACGTCATAGTCACCGAGCTCCTCAAGGACGGGGATAGGGTCGTGGGGGCTGTAGGGTACAGCAGCGACGAGAAGCAGCCCGCTGTCTTCTCAGCTAAGGCCGTGGTGCTGGCGACGGGCGGAGCCGGCGCACTCTACAAGCGCACCGACTGCCCCCTGAAGACAACGGGGGACGGGTACAGCCTCGCCTACCACGCGGAGACCAGGCTCAGAGACATGGAGTTCGTTCAGTTCTTCCCCCTGGCCCTCGCCGAGCCCGGTGTGCCCCAGCTGCTGGTGGACGGCGCCCTTGTAGAGCAGGGCAAGATAATCAACGTCATGGGGGAGGAGATACCCGTGAAGCACAAGGTGACCGAGAGACCCTTCATAGCCAGGAGCAGGGACCTGCTGAGCAGGGCCATGATGAGAGAGATACTGGAGGGGGGAGGCGTCGATGGAGCCGTCCTCATAGACGCCCGGGAGGCCATGAAGAAGGCCAAGCCCGGGGACTTCTTCGGCATGGGCAGCTATGAGTTCTACCGTGACAAGGTCCAGGCCCACGAACGCCCCTTCCGAGTAGCGCCCCTCAGCCACTTCTGCATGGGCGGCATAGTAGCCAACACGTGGGGCGAGACCGATGTGAGGGGTCTCTTCGCGGCGGGGGAGGTTGTAGGCGGGACGCACGGCGCCAACAGGCACGGAGGCAACGCCCTGACCGAGGTCACTGTATTCGGGGCAAGGGCCGGGGCGAGGGCCGCCGAGTACGTGAAAGGCGTAGAGCATGTGGACGCCGGGCCCCTTGCAGAGGCCGAGCTTGAGAGGTACGCGTGGATAGCTAAACGGGAACATGGGTTCAGGCCCGTGGACCTCATGGATGCGCTCAGGGAGACTATGTGGGAGAAGGCGGGGATAGTCAGGGACAGCTACATGCTCGTCGAGGCCTACGAGAAGGTACAGGGGCTCAGGGAAGACTCCAAACAAGTCTTTGCCCAGCAGGGGAAGCCCTTGATGGCGGCCCTGGAGTTCACCATGGCGCTGGACGCCGCCGAGATGATAATTAGGGCGGCCATGGAGAGGAAGGAGAGCAGAGGAGCCCACTACAGGAGGGACCACCCGTGGGAGGACCCACAGTGGACGCGGACCATCATAGTCTCCAAGAAGGGGGACTCGATGCAGCTCACCACAGTCCCCCTGGGCGAGGCCTTCAAGTAGCGTAAGCTGGGGGGCGCGTGGATGCACAAGGCGTCTGAGGAGATAAGGAGGAGGCTGATGAGCCGCGGCTCAGCGGATGGCGTCGAGAAGACCAGGAGGTACTTCAGGGAGCCCGTGACCACCTACGGGTGCAGCAGCAGCGACGCCAAGGCGGTCACAGAGGAGCTAGCGCCCACGCTGAAGAGGGACCTCGGGCAGACCCTCATAGTAGCCGGCGAGCTGATAGAGGCCGGCGTCCTAGAGGAGCAATGGGTGGCCACAGCTCTCCTCGCGAAGGTTAAGAGACAGCTGACGGCGGAGCACGTGGACCAGGTGGACGACTGGATCGACAGTTTAACCAACTGGGCCAGCGTTGACACTTTCTGCACCCAGATCGTAAACGCTCTCGTGGAAGGAAAACCGGAGACGGTGGGGAGGCTCCGAGGGTGGGCGGCTTCACCGAGCCGCTGGAGAAGGAGAGCCGCCGCGGTCAGCCTCGTGCCCACGGCAAGGCGAGGCATGATGCTTCAGGATGTATTCGGCGTAGCAGACGTGTTGATGGAGGACCGAGACGACATTGTGCAGAAAGGGGTGGGATGGTTGCTTAAGGAGGCCTCCAAGAGGCACCAGGGCGAGGTCAGGATGTACCTGCTGGGCTGGAGGGATAGGGCCCCCGCCCTGGTGCTGAGGTACGCGTCCGAGAAGCTGCCCCTCGGACAGAGGGTACTAAAGACCAGAGCCTAGCACAGTGCTTCATGTTTACGCTCCATAATTATTTTTAAGGCGGTTTCTGTGGACACAGGCGAGCCGATTTGGTGTTAATGGTGCGGGATGTCATGACCCCACAGGTGGTCACAATCGAGCCGACGCAGTCAGTGAAGAACGCGGCTCGTAGGATGACCATGTTCGGGATCAGCAGCCTTCTGGTGCTTAGCAAGGAGGGCCTCAAGGGCATACTCACGGAGAAGGACATCATATCGAGGGTGGTCTGCATGGGCCTCGAACCATCAAAGGTGAAGGTGAAGGAGATCATGTCGGAGCCCGTCATCGTCGTCGGCCCGGATGAGCCGCTGGAGAAGGCAGTGGAGCTCATGCTCACCCAGCGCATTAAGAAGCTGCCCGTCCTGGAGAACGAGGAGGGCAACTACAGGCTCGTAGGCATCCTGAGCCTCCTGGACGTGGCCGGGATACACCCGGACCTCGTCAACAGCATCAAGGAGATGATGGAGTCGGAGGCCAGCGAGCCAGAGGCGAAGTTCTACGTGTCCTAGCCCGCTCACCTTTTAAGGGCTCCAACTCATCTTCATGCGTCGTACATGAAACTCAACAAGGTCTCCGGCAGCGTCTACGCCAACTGGGACGGCGAGACGGGCGGCAACGTGGGCCTGGTGGAGGACGGGGACCACGCGGTGGCCGTGGACGCCCAGTACCCTGGCTCGGCTAGAAGGTTCAGGGAGGCAATAGGCGACGTGACAGGGAAGCCTCTAACCCACCTGCTACTCACCCATGTCCACGGAGACCACGTCTTTGGCAACATGGTGTTCGAGGACCTGAAGATAGTGGCCCACGAGGCCCTGAAGGCGAAGATGGAGAGGAGCCTGATGAACGAGTGGGCCCCTGGGAACCTGGAGAAGATGCTTGAAGCCTACAGGAGGGAGAGCCCCGATAGGTGGTGGCTCTTCGATGGCCTCAGGATAGTGCTGCCCACGGAGACCTTCAGGGACAGGTGGAGCCTGGCGGGGGTAGAGCTCATACATATGGGTGGGCACACGGACTGCGGCAGCGTCGTCTACGTGGCAGAGGACCGGGCCCTCTTCTCTGGGGACCTGCTCTTCGTGGGCAGGTTCCCGTGGGCGGGCGACCCCACGGCGGACCCGGACCAGTGGATAAGGTCCCTTGAGGGCATCCTGGAGATGGATGTGGACGTGATAGTGCCGGGCCACGGACCACCATGCGACAAGGACGAGGTGAGGAGGCAGATCAAGTGGTTCAAGGAGACCCGGTGGATCATGAGGGGCCTGATAGAGGAGGGGGCCACAGAGGAGGAGGCGGCAGCATACGATTACCCTGTGCTCTACAAGTCTGATAGGCCTGAGTGGGTGAAGCGAAACTACAGCCACTGGTACTGGTACTGGAAGAGGCAACCCGAGGCTACGGATTAGGGAGATGGTATGGCTCACTCACCTCAAAATAACGGACGTAATTACGTCCTTTATTTCGGAGGGAGGAGTAACAAGGATTTCGTACGTAATTATGCACATATTTTCTCATGCTCTGAATACGGGCGGACGGTCACTGCTCCTTCGGCTTGACGGGGCTCCTCTTCCCCGTCATCTCCTTTATCGTCACCTCTATGATGACCAAGTCGCTGAACCTGTCCACCTTTGCCTGGTCCAGCCTCTGGCCTTTGCCGAAGGCGTACTTGTCGCTTATGACGCGCAGGGCCCGCAGCTTCTCTGCGGGGTCCTCCACGATCCTGGCATCTCCGCGTGCCACCACGCTCCTGTACTCCCAGTTGTAGCCGCACGGGTCGTCTCCCTCCACCATCTCGCCGCTGTCCACCTCGAAGCAGACGCGGGGGTTCTTCTTGATGTCGCGGATCTTCTTGCCGTCCCTGTGGGTGTGCATCAGTATCCTGCCTGACAGGTAGGCGTAGTTCATGGGCACTATGTATGGCTCGCCGTCCACGGCTGTGGCGAGGCGGCCCACCTGGTTCTCCCTGAGTATCTCCTCGATGACCACCTTCTCAGTGATCTCCTTGTCCTTGCGGCGCATCGTCGACATGGCTATACCTGTGAGCCCACTGTTTATGAGCTTCACCATCGGAAACTATTTGTTGGCTCGATCCAAGGTTCATGTGTGACTGCCCTTGGAGCCTAAGCCCTGGACCCTGTTGTTCGCGGGGGCCGCCGCGTGCGTGGCGGCCTGCGTCTTCCTCATCTGGAGGATAACTGTGACGGGCGACCCCAGCGTCGAGTGGGTGGTCTGGGTGCTGGTCTTCGTGGGGTTCGGCTTGTTCGCGGGCGGCTACCTCTCAGAGTCCAAGCACAGGAGGGAGCACCCGGAGGAGTACGGCCCTAAGTGGCCTGAATCGTAGCCGTTTATATTCGGCCCGCACCAACGATCCGTGATTCACATGAGCGAAGAGGATAGGACCTTCAGCGTATCCATGAGGCGCCTCGACGGGTTCAGGTTCGAGGTGGACTTCGGCCTGGAGGGCGTACCCCCCATGGTCATGGATGAGCCCGCACCCGTGGGCGGGGACAGCGGTCTCAACGCCAGCAAGGTGCTGGCAGCGGCCATGGGTAACTGCCTGACGGCCAGCCTCCTGTTCTGCCTCCAGAAGGCGAGGGCGGAGGTGGGCGCCGTCGAGACCAGGGTGAACGGCGTCTTGAAGCGTAACGAGCAGGGCAGGTGGAGGGTGACCCAGGTGGACGTGGAGATCACGCCGGAGGTCCCCGCTGAGTTCCAGAGACAGTTCGAGAGGTGCAGCGGCCTCTTCGAGGACTTCTGCATCGTGAGCAAGAGCATCGAGCAGGGCATACCCATAAACGTCAAGGTCAGCCAGCGCTAGTTGACTACCCAGGTGTGGCCGCACTTGGCGCACCTGTACTTCTCAACGCTACGGTCGGTGGCTACACCCGCGTGCTCCCCGAGGGCCACGGTAATCGTCTTGTATGCCTCATTGTACCCGCAGCTGGGGCACGTGCGCTGCACGACTATGGCGCTGTCTGTCCCGCTCATCACGTACACGGGTTCCGCCTCGTTCTCGGGCCCCGACTTCATCTCTATGACGACGGCCCTCTTCTCCCATCCGCAGCGTGGGCACTCGTACCCCTTGTCGCCCATCTGCATGAAGGAGCCGCACCTCTCACAGAACTCTACCGTTGTCGCTCACCCGAGAACCAGTACTACTTGATCCATTGTATAATATAGGGTTTTGTAGTTATCTAACCCATAAAACAGCCGTTGCGGTGACGGGAACCGTTAATCGACACGGTTTAAGGCCTTATTTCACGTTATTCGTCGCCAGATGGGTTGTAGCCATGGACGTCGAGAACCCTGGAAAGGTCCTGAAACTCTGCGGGGAGGCTTTTAGGCTTCAAGTCGGTGAGAATTGATACCGGTAGGTCGTCTACGAGGTGTGTCGCCGCGGCTGCGTGGTGGAGGAATGAAGCCGGCGTCCATCACTAAAAAAGGGGTCAATGTTTCCTCTGGGACAGGATCACGAGCTTGACTGCCAGCTCCTCGCTCATCTCGCGGAGCTTCTTGGCTAGGTCGTCCGTGGTGAGGATGCCGGCGACCTTGTCGCGGTCGTCCACCACGACTAAGCGCCTTATCTTGTACTCGTTCATGGTGTCGACGGCCATCTCAACGTCGGCGTGGACGCTGACGGCCACCACGGGCCTGCTGCTGATCTGTGCCGCGGTGCAGCCGTCCGGGTTCATGGAGGCCGCCATGACCCTGTGGACCAGGTCGCGCTCAGTGACTATGCCGACGGGTTTGCCGTCCTCCACGACGACGACGACGCTGCCGATCCCCTTGTCTCTCATGAGGCGTGCCAGGTGCCCACACGGGGCGTCCGGGCCTACCTTGACGGGGTCCCGGATCATGACTTCAGAGACCTTCATCCCGTCTAACGGACAAAGGGGAGCCCGGGTATTGAGTCTACCGGTCACACCGGACGATGGTCAGTGGCGTCCCGGGCACCACCCTGAGGTAGAACCGGAACCTATTCAGGTCCATGGCGCAGTGGAAGTCCCCCTCCGGGAACCACGGCCTCGCGGTGTCGAAGAACTTGGCTCCCTCCGGGTGTGCCCTTATCCGCTCAACCATGGACTCGAAGTCGGGTTCGCCGCCCCCAAGCCTGGCCTCTATGTACTCGGCGAGGGACTCGTCCTCGGGGCTCCTCTCTCTGCCGCCCGCCCCCATGGCTACGAGGCTCAAGACGCGTGGGCTCTGAGCCTCTATGTAGTCCACTATGGCGTCCGCCATTACAAAGCTGCCCGGCAGTATCTCGTCGGCGCCCGACGCGTTCACTATCCCTTGAGTGCCGGCGCTTGTGGACTGTACAACGACGCGGCCCGAGAAGTCCACGTCCCTAATTAGATAGGGGCTATTCCCGTAATCGAAACCGGGCACGGGCTTCCCCTCACGCTCCCCCATAAGCACCCAGCCGGGGTGCGCCTCCCTGAGGGCGAAGGCCTCATCGAGGGTGGCCACCGGGTGGATGCGCCTGGCGCCGTTGGCCATGACGTAGGCCGCCGTGGTGAAGGCCCTGAACACGTCTATGACGACGGCCAGGCCCTGGGCCTGCTTGGCCCCCTCTATGAGGCTGAGGCGCCTGACCTCCACCCTAGAGTCCCCTGTCCACAGCTACGGCGCAGCCCTTGACGATGAGGCGGATGTTGGCCTTGTCACCCGGGACCTTCATGTCTTTCAGCGGGTCGCCCCCCACCACGATGAGGTCGGCCAGCTTCCCGGGCTCCAGGGTGCCCACCCCGTCTTCAACGAGAACGACGGTGTCCCTGACAGGCTTGGCGCCCGTGCCGTCGAAGAGAGTCGCCTCTGTAAACGCTTTGATCGTCAAACCAGTTCAGGTGAACAAGGACACGTTGGTGGATATTATCTTTAGGAGAGGCCCCTGAGGTCGCTGGTCTTCTGCTGGAAGTTCACAGGGTTGCCGGACCCCAGCGTGAACAGCATCTCCTGGATGCGTACAGTGGCCTCCTGGACGTCACCGCCGCCCTGAACTCTTAGAAGGTTCCACGCCCACTCAAGCGCCTCGAATGCTCCTATCTCGTAGTTCGACATGTATATTCACTGGACCAAGTCGACTCCCACCGGCTTTAAACGGTACGAACAGGGATCGGGAGGGGAGTTACGTGAAAGTGCGTTCATAACCTCTAAATGGGTGTGGTGGAATCTCTTCTGTTGCGTGGGCCTAGGATGCTGGACATTAAGCTCATCAGAGAGAAGCCCGAGGTTGTTCGGGAGAACATAGCCAGGAGACAGGACCCGGAGAAGCTGGAGCTCCTAGACCGCGTCATCGAGACCGACTTGAAGTGGAGGGAGCTCACGCAGAGGGTCAACGAGCTGCGCCGCCGGAGGAACATTGTGTCGTCCGAGATCGGCAAAGTGATGAAGGCGGGCGGCGACGCCTCAGGTCTGCGGGCGGAGGCCGCCGAGATACCCTCCAGGCTGAGCGAGCTGGAGTCCATTATGAGCGTCAGCCAGGAGCAGCTGAGGGACGGCCTCATGAGGCTGCCCAACATGCTCCACGAGTCTGTGCCCTACGGTAGGGACGACCACGACAACGTTGTGGTGAAGGTGTGGGGGAAGAAACCGGAGTTCGGCTTCGCTCCAAGGGGCCACACCGAGCTGGCCGCCGGACTTGGCTTAACCGACTTCGAGAGGGGCGCCAAGGCGGCAGGCTCGGGATTCTACTACCTGAGGAACGAGCTGGCGCTGCTGAACCACGCCATCCAGATGTACGCAGTGGACTTCCTCCTCAAGAGGGGGTACAGCCTCATCGAGCCCCCCTACATGATTAAGAGGGCGGCCTATGAGGGAGTCACGGACCTGGCCGACTTCGAGTCCGTCATGTACAAGGTGGACGGCGAGGACCTATACCTGATAGCCACCGCGGAGCACGCCATGGGGGCCATGCTGCAGGATGAGACCCTGCTGGCCGACGCCCTGCCTATAAAGCTGGTAGGCCTGAGTCCCTGCTTCAGGAGGGAGGTCGGGGCCCACGGGAAGTACACGAAGGGCCTGTTCAGGGTGCACCAGTTCCACAAGGTGGAGCAGTTCATCTTCTCGCTGCCCGAGCAGAGCTGGGGGCTCCACGAGGAGCTGCAGCGCAACTGCGAGCAACTCTACGAGGGGCTTGGCCTCCATTACAGGGTGGTCAACGTGTGCACCGGCGACATAGGAAGCCTCGCGGCCAAGAAGTACGACACGGAGGTCTGGATGGCGGACGGCGAGTTCCGCGAGATCGGGTCCAACAGCAACTGCACGGACTACCAGGCCAGGAGACTCAACGTCAAGTACAGGCTCAAGGAGGGGGCAGCCCCCGAGGGATTCGTCCACACCCTGAACAACACTGCGCTGGCCACCAGCCGCACCATGATAGCCGTCATGGAGCAGCACCAGCAGGAGGACGGCACCATCAAGGTGCCGAAGCCCCTGCAGCCCTACATGGGCGGCGTGAAGGTCATCGACGGGCGTCTCAACAGGCTCCATCTCTAACTCCAACCGGCTCCAGGTGTCAATGGCGTAAGGAAGACACAGCGGCTACTCGAAGACACGAAGGGGCCCCTCGTAGCCTTGAATGGTGCCCGGGGGCACCGGAAGAATACTGCGAATAGAATTTAAGCCCCGTATAACTGATTCATATTGATACCAATGTTAATGAACGAGCTTGAGAAATCCGATCAGGAGATATATCAACTAATTCTTGACGAAGCTGAACGCGTCCGCGACGGTGTCGAGCTGATACCATCCGAGAATTTTGTCTCCAAAGCGGTATTACAGGCCATGGGCTCAATCTTCACGAACAAGTACTCTGAGGGATACCCCGGGAAACGCTACTACGGCGGCAATGAAGTTGTGGACCGAATGGAAAACTTGGTGATTGAAAGAGCCAAGCAACTGTTCGGGGCCGAGCACGTTAACGTCCAGCCTTACTCGGGTTCCCCAGCCAACCAAGCAGTATTCGTAGCCTTGCTCAAACCCGGCGACAAATTCATGGGGCTGGACCTGAGCTGCGGCGGCCACCTAACGCATGGCAGCCCAGTGAACTTTTCGGGATTATTCTACAATACGGTCCCCTACTTCGTCGATAAGGAGACCGAGAGGCTCGACATGGACCAGATACGAAAACTGGCCGTCAAAGAGAAGCCCAAGATGATCATCTCAAGTCTAACAGCCTACCCTCGGGTGCTACCCTTCAAGGAATTCCAGGACATATGCGAAGAGGTTGATGCATATCATATGGCAGACATAGCCCACATCGCCGGCCTAATCATCGGGAAGGAGCATCCCTCACCCTTCCCATTCACCGATGTGGTGACGACGACGACGCACAAGACGCTGAGGGGGCCGAGAGGCGCCATGATCATGTGCAAGGAAGAGGACAGGCTAAAAAAGCTGTATCACCCTGACGACAAATGGAACCTACCTGATCTAATCGATAGAGCCGTCTTCCCCGGACTGCAGGGGGGACCCCACGACCACGTTAACGCGGCGAAAGCCGTGGCCCTTAAGGAGGCTATGCAGCCCGATTTCAAGGAGTACGCGCGCCAGATAAGGAAAAACGCGAACGCCATGGCTGATGAGCTGATGGCTCAAGGCGTGAAGCTGGTGACAGACGGCACAGATAACCACCTGATGTTAATCGATATGAGGCCAAAGGGCTTGACCGGAAAGGGGAGACAGGTTGAGAAAGCGATGGATAAGGCCGGCATTACGCTGAACAAGAACTCCGTTCCGTTCGATGATGCAAGTAAGTTCAATCCGTCGGGGTTGAGGCTAGGTACTCCTGCTGTTACCACGAGAGGGATGAAGGAAAGCGAGATGAGGGAAATAGCTCGGTGCATAGCCAAGGTGATGGATAACTACCGAGACGACGCTGTGCTAGAGAAGATAAGAGTGGACATCAAGGAATTAGTGAGCGACTTTCCTCTATACCCCGGTCTTAAGGTTCTCAAGTAGCTCTTGCCCATCACTTTTCATCATTTTAATTCTCCTCTGACAGCAGTTCCGTAAGTGGTTGTTGAAGGCCTCTTATAGGTGGTCTTTTGTTGTTGTTCAAGGGGGGTGGGCAGAGACCTGACGCGGGGCCTCGATCCAAGTTTTCTTCATGCGTCTGTTTCGCTGCACCATTCCTCTTATAAGGTGAATGACTGTACCTACGTCTGATCCTTACTTGCGCGCGAGAGAGGGTAAGTATGAAGAAGGGACTGAACGAGGTTTGTTACGGGTTCTTCTCGTCGCTTGCTAATCCAACGAGGCTGGCCATCATCGAGAGGCTGAGGGACGGCGAGATGAACGTGAGCGGCCTGGCCGCCGAGCTAGGCCTGGAGCAGAGCATGGTGAGCCACAACATAAAGCTCCTTGAGAAGTGCGGGATCGTCCACTCCGAGAGGAGGGGAAAGGAGAAGTACGTCACCCCGAACAAGGACACAGTGGACGCTCTGTTCAGGGTGGTGGAGAGGCACGCAGAGAGGTGCTGCGCCTCCAAGGGCAGCTGCGTCCGCTGCTGACCCGCGCCGGGTCGCCCGTAACGCTTAAATTCGGCATGAAGTCTTCTTCATATGAAGAATGTTTCAGAGCAGGTGTCGGGTTTGAAGCACGGACTGACTGAACTATGCTACGGATTCTTCAGCACACTGGCTAACCCTACTAGGCTGGCCATCATTGAGCTGCTGGACGAGGCCCCCATGAGCGTAACGCATATGGTGGAGGCCCTGGGGCAGGAGCAGAGCATGGTGAGCCACAACCTCCGCCCCCTCGTGCAGTGCAAGTTCGTCAAGGTGGCGCGCCAAGGCAAGAGCAGAGTCTACAGCCTCAACCACGAGACACTGGACCCGGTGCTGCAGGCCGTTGAGAGCCACGCGTCCAAGTTCTGCGGGAACAGAGCCAACTGCCCTGCCCGACGCCCATCTGAAGCATCTCGCAAGGAGTGAGAACAATGTTTTGTTATCAATGTGAACAGACCATGGGAGGAACCGGCTGCACAAGGGTGGGCGTGTGCGGCAAACAGCCCGAGGTCGCTGCCCTGCAGGACCTACTCATCTACGCGTTGAAGGGGCTCTCAGAGGTCGCAGTGGCGGCCAGGAAGCAGGGCATCAGCGCACCCGAGGTGAACAGGTTCACCTGCGAGGCGGCCTTCAGCACCCTCACCAACGTCAACTTCGATCCCGAGCGGTTCCCGCCCCTCATCAGGAGGGCCGTGGAGCATAGGGAGGCCCTGAAGAAGAAGGCGAAGGGAGTCAAGTGGAGCGAGGCAGCAGGCTTCAAGCCCGCCAAGAGCCTCGAGGAGATGGTGAAGCAGGGCGCCGAACACGGCGTCATGTCCAGCGTAACTGACCCTGACGTTCACAGCCTCAAGCAGCTGCTAGTCTACGGCATCAAGGGCGTGGCGGCCTACACGGACCACGCGGCCATCCTGAGACAGGGGGACGAGAAGGTCTACGCCTTCATCCACGAGGGGCTGGCGGCCACCCTGGACCCAAAGAAGACGGTGGACCAGATGGTTGGCCTGGTGCTCAGGTGCGGCGAGGTGAACCTCCGCGCCATGGAGCTGCTTGACGCGGGGAACACGGGCCGCTATGGGCATCCGGTACCCACGAAGGTGCCCCTCGGCCACAGGAAAGGGAAGGCGCTGCTGGTCTCGGGCCACGACCTAGTCGACCTGGAGAAGATACTGAAGCAGACGGAGGGTAAGGGCATATACGTCTACACGCACGGCGAGATGCTGCCAACCCACGGCTACCCGGGGCTCAAGAAGTACAAGCACTTCTACGGCCACTACGGGACCGCGTGGCAGAACCAGCAGAGGGAGTTCAACCAGTTCCCGGGCGTCATAGTGATGACCACCAACTGCATCCAGAAGCCGTTGGAGTCCTACAAGGGAAACATCTTCACGACGGGCCTCGTCGGGTGGCCCAGCGTGGCGCACATAGAGGACAAAGACTTCACCCCGGCCGTAGAGAAGGCGCTGGAGATGCCGGGCTTCGTGGAGGACGCCCCGGGCAAGTCCGTCACGGTGGGCTTCGCCCGCAACGCCGTGATGGGCGTCGCAGGCAAGGTGGTGGAGGCCGTCAAGGCCGGGAAGATAAGGCACTTCTTCCTGGTCGGCGGCTGCGACGGCGCCAAACCGGGTCGCAGCTACTACACGGAGTTCGTGGAGAAGGTTCCCAGGGACTGCGTGGTGCTGACCCTGGCGTGCGGCAAGTTCAGGTTCTTCGACAAGGACCTGGGCGACATCGGTGGCATCCCCAGGCTTCTGGACGTGGGCCAGTGCAACGACGCGTACTCGGCGGTGCAGATCGCCGTAGCCTTGGCAAAAGCCTTCGGCGTGGGCGTGAACGAGCTGCCTCTGAGCATGGTGCTGAGCTGGTACGAGCAGAAGGCCGTGGCCATCCTGCTGACGCTGCTACACCTGGGCATCAGGAACATCAGGCTGGGGCCCAGCCTCCCGGCCGTGTTGACCCCCAACGTGTTGAAGGTGCTGGTGGACAGCTTCAACATCATGCCGGTGACCACTCCCGAGGCCGACCTGAAGGCAATACTGGGGTAATCCAGGTGAGCTTCCTCAGGCGCCCCTCCGAGAACACTTGCCCCGGTATAGAGGAGTTCGTCAGGCCCACCGTCAAGTACGAGGTCTGCGAGAGGTGCGGGGGTAGGGTTGAGGTGTGGAGCGACGAGGAGACGGGAGTCTGCCTGGACTGCGGCGAGAGGTGGACTAAGAAGGAGTCCACGCCGTCCTGCCTTGACTACTGCGAGTACGCCCCCAAGTGCAAAGGCATCATCATGAGGCGGAGAAGAGCCCTCGGCGGCTAAAAGTTCCACGGAGGACAGGAGCGTCTTCATGATCGGCTCGGGGGGGTTCTGGCCTCGGTTTTAGGAGGTTTTCTCTCCTAAAACAGGCACCCCCCAACCCTTTTTACGCGTGGACTCATCTGGGGCACGCGGGCCTTCGTGGGTTCGCAGGCGGCTTATTACTACTGTAGTAATAGCGTGTTTCCGCCGTTGATCGGTGCCCTACTGCCTTATTCCTTCCTAGAAGGAATAAGGAGAAAATCCTTCTCCTGCCTCACCAGTTTCGGCGTCGAGGTTCCGAAGTCCTTCGGCTTAAGAGCCCCAGAGTACAAGGTTAGTTGATTGTCGCGTCCTTTTTTTTGGTCCCTACCTGAAAGCTCTTATTGAGCCGCGGCGGTAGAGGGGGTACAGGTTTAAGGGGTACTACGTTTGGCGGTGGACAAGAGGGCGGTGCAGCTCACCATGGCTTTGAGCAGCTTCCTCACCCCCTTCTCGGGCAGCAGCTTCAACATAGCTCTGCCCAGCATCGCCGCGGAGTACGGGCTCAGCGCCATATCCATGAGCTGGGCCAGCCTCGCGTACCTCCTGAGCAGCGCCATGTTCCTGATACCCTTCGGGAAGGTGGCCGACATGTACGGGAGGAAGCGCATCTACCTTTACGGCATAGCGGTGTTCACCTTGGCCTCGGGGCTTCTCGCGGTCTACCCGTCAGGCTCCACGATAGTGGCCCTCAGGGCGATGCAGGGACTGGGCTCCGCCATGGTCTTCGGCACAGGCGTCGCCATACTTGTGTCCGTCCACGGGCCTGAGGAGCGTGGCGCGGTCCTGGGTATAAACGCGGCGATGGTATACGTGGGGCTCTCGGTGGGGCCTTCCCTGGGGGGCTTCCTGACCACCGGCTTCG
>CAZAKG010000016.1:0-30565 GCA_964485755.1 uncultured Candidatus Bathyarchaeia archaeon
ACTCACGAACTCGCACGCCCCAGGCGCGAATCTTACCAAGCTAGACCACGGTCCCAGCCGCACACAAGATACCCCACCTAAACTTTAAACCTTACCATAGCACGACCAAGCCCCATGAAGACACTGGTAGTCTACTACACGCGCACAGGAACAACGGCCAAGGCGGCCCAGATGATTGCAGCCGCCCTCGGCGCAGACAAGGAGGAGATCAAAGAGACCGGCGGCAGAGGCGGCCCCCTGGGCTGGCTCAGGTCAGGAATGGAGGCCAACCAGCGGAAGGAGTCCCAGGTGAAGCCTCTCCACGCGGACCCAGCCGCATACGACCTGGTCGTCGTCGGCACACCCGTCTGGGCCGGCACAGTCTCAAGCCCCGTCAGAGGCTTCATCAAGCAGTACAGGGGGAAGCTGCCCGGCGTGGCCTTCTTCTGCACCATGGGGGGAGACGACCCCGCCAAGACGTTCCCGGAGATGGAGGAAGCCTGCGGCGTGAAGCCCGCGTCCACGCTGGCGCTTCAGAAGCTCACGGTGGACGGCGGCGAGGCCCAGGCCACGGTAGCCGAGTTCGCCGACGCCCTAAAGGCCCAGGGCTAATAAGACGCCCCTGAACGCCTCGTCGCTGGGGCTACCCTTATACGACTTCAGTGCCGCCAGCAGCACACCCCTGTCCAAGCCGGGGAACCACCTCTCGACCACCTGCCTGAACTCCCCTCTCAGGAACATGCTCTGCACCGTGGACGTCACGTTCTGGACCCTGCGGCTCAGGCTGGCCGACTCGAAGTCGATGATCCTCGGCCCGCCGAGGGTGACTATGAAGTGGCGGCGGACCCGTGTGAGCTCGCCGTGGTCCAGCCCCGCGGCGTCCAGGCGCCTCACCTGCCGCAGTAGCTCGCGCACCGCGTCCCTGAACCCCTCCTCGTCGCCCTCGTACAGCCTCGCCCAGTCACCGAAGTAGGGGCCCTCCAGAAGCTCCATCACCAGGAAGTCCCTGCTGTGGGCGTAGAGCCTGGGCCCAACACCCGACGCGTTGGCCGCCCGCAGCAGCTCGGCCTCCTCCATCATGCTGGGCCTGTCCGCGTCCGTGCGTCTCGCCTTAAGAGCCGCCTCAACGCCCCTCCACATGCACCTGAGCACGACCCCCACGTGGCCCTTACCCAGGACCCTGCGCTCCAGCACGCTGTGGCGGCCGCCCAGGGCCACGGCCTCGACGCCCAGGCCCACCAGCTGCCTGAGCCTGTCCGACGCAGCCTCCCCGTCGTAGACGGGCCAGCAGATGAAGGAGCCCACCTCGGAGCCGGGAAGCTCCCCAAGCGCCACGTAGTCACTCAACCCAGAACGGCCGCCCCTTCAGGAACCAGTACAGGTGCCCCACGAGGCCGCCCTCCAGGTAGGGCCCGATCTCACCGTTGAGCAGGAGCCTGTGGTTCTGCAGCACCCTTATGGAGAGGTTGCGGCTCACGCCCACGCCCCTGCCGCCGTCCTCCAGCAGATGGGACAGCAGCGCCCTGACCTCCGTGAACTCGCGCCTCGAGTACACCACCCACCTGCCTTCCTCGACGCCCGGCCCCACCACAGTCGCCTCAGCCGCCAGGTGCGCCTCCATGAACCTCTCCGAGTCCCTGGCCAGGCCCACGGGGGGCCCCCACCTCTTGGCCACGGGCGGCAGCTCCCCCGACTCAACCCTGAAAGCGAAGACGTGGCGCCTCTCCTCGTCGCTCCAAGCCGTGGAAGCCAGCACCCTGAAGTCGCTTACCTCCAGCTGCCTGTGCAGGGCCTCCCTGCTCTTATGTATCTGGCCCCACAGGCTGTCGGCCACCTCGGCTCTGCTCTCCTCCACCACCAGGAACGCGACGTCCGTTGACCCGTCCAGGAGCCCCAGCACGTCATCCCTCGTGGGCTTCACCTTTGGCCCCCAGAAGAACTCCTCCCTGGGCTCAACGGTGAACCGCCTGGCCGCAGCCACAAGCGTCCAGAACGTGTCCGAGGTCACAGCCGACGCCACGTTGCGGCTAGGGTCAACCGGGTCGACGACGACCAGGAGCTCCGTGAACCTCTCGCGCAGCATGTCCTCGTCCACGGGTTCACCCACCTGAACCACGGTGCCCCTCCTCCACTCTGCAGCCGCCTCCATGAGCCCCATGAACGAGCCGTGCCCGAGGACCAGGAGCTCGCACAGGTACCCGCTAAGGCCGCCAACCCTGATCTCGGCCCCGTAGACCCCCACGCCCCTGGCCCACTGCTTCAGGAGCCGGACCTCCTCGCGTAGGCCGTCGTCCAGCGCGCCCTCAAGGTACACTGTGTGGTGGGGCGTCCTGTCGGTGCTTGACATTATCCCGGCCGCCGGGTCCACCCTGAAGCACGGCACGAAGTCCACATCGTAGCCGTCCAGCCTGGCCCTGAGGTACGGGTGCTCAGCGTACGCCTCCACGTAGTCTCCGTTCAGACCCGCCTTTAGCACGTCCAGGGCCCGGCCCAGGTCGCCGCGGCCGTACCGCGGACTCAACACTATGAATATGTCCAGGTCCGTCTCGCCGCTCACCCATGTGCCGTGGGCGACGCTGCCGTGGAGCTCCGCCACGGCGTCAAGCCCCGACTCCACGAGGAGGGCGTTCACCCTGCGCAGGGTGGCCTCCGCGAAGCCCCTGATCAGCTTCTCCTCATCGGCCCCGGGCTTGACTCGGGCCAGCACCCTACCCCTCAGCGCGCTCCACCTCAAAGCGTTCACCTACTGCTTCCTCGACTCGGCCATGTTCGTGTAGACGGGGCCCTGCCGGGTGAGCACACTCCTCTTCAACGTGACTCTATCTACCTTTACGGAGCCGAAAACCATGTCCTCAAGCTGCGCTAGCTCGGCGGCGAGCTGCGCCCTGTTCCTGCCGCTCCTGACCCTGCAGACCGTGAGGTGGGGGCTGAACCTGCGCCGCTCCCTCTCGAAGCCCAGCCTGCTAAGCCTGGCCTCCAGGTCCTCGAAGACCGCGGCCAGGTCCGTGACGCCGTCCGTGATCCCGGCCCACACCACGTTGGGCCTGCTGGGGCCCGGGAAGACGCCGACGCCCTCCACCAGGAAGCTGAAGGGCTTGAAGCTCATCCCCGTCACGGCCTCAGCCACCTCCTTGGCCTTCGCCTCAGGTACCTCGCCCAGGAACTTGAGGGTAAGGTGGACGTTCTCGGGCTCCACGAACTTGAGGTCTGCCCCCGCGGTGCTGAGGCGCGCCTCTACGTCCCTGAATCCCCTGAGCACCTCCTCCTCGCCGCACTCCACGGCCACGAAGCATCTCACGCTCATGTTCCATCTGAATGTGTGGCCGCAGCCATTTAACGTTACCATGATGGCAACCGATAAACGGCTGGTACGCTGAACAGTATCCATGAGCCTCAGCTACGTCAACCCCTTCAAGGAGCCCGGCGTCTGGTTGAAAGGCAACCTCCACACCCACACCGTGCACAGCGACGGCCACCTCACACCCGAGCAGCACGCCGAACGGTACAGGGACGCCGGGTACGGGTTCCTCGCAGTCACGGACCACGGAGAGTACGTGGACACACGCAGCCTGAGCCGCCGCGGCCTCACCATGATCCAGGGAGAGGAGCTCAGCGTGGGCAGGTCCGCCGCTGGCACCCTGTACCACCTGGTCGCCCTGGGCATCCGCGAGGGCCTCCCGTTCCAGGAGGCGGACCCAGCCGTGAGTCCGCAGGCGGTCATCGACCACGTGAACGGTGCCGGGGGACTCGTCACGCTGGCCCACCCGTACTGGTCGGGGCTGACCCACGGCGAGGCCATGGCGCTCAAGGGCTTCGCCGCCGTGGAAGCGTACAACCACGTCTGTGAGCTGCTGAACGACAGGGGCGACGCGGCGGCCCACTGGGACCACATGCTGACGGCGGGTCGCAGGGTGAACGCTCTGGCAGTGGACGACGCCCACAGCAAGGAGAGGGAGCACATGCCGGACGACTCCTTCGGCGGGTGGGTTGTGGCCAGGTGCAGGGACAGGTCAGAGAAGGCCATACTGGACGCCATACGCATGGGCCTCTACTACAGCAGCAGCGGCCCCACAATCGAAGGCGTCGAGGTGGGGGACGGCGATGTCAGCGTCACATGCTCTCCCGCCACGAAGATCGCCTTCGTCAGCGTCCCGTGCCTGGGCGTCTGCTACAAGGCAGCAGACGACAGCCTCACAGAGGCCTCCTACTCGCTCAGGCCGGGGGAGCGCTACGTCAGGGTCCAGGTGACCGACGGCCGCGGCGGCAGGGCCTGGACCAACCCCATCTACGTGGAGTGAACGCCGTGGAGCCGCTGCCCTTCGCCCTGGTAATGGTCTCCGCCGTGAGCCACCCCCTCTGGAACCTGCTGGCGAAGGGGGCTGACGACAAGGAGAGCTTCATGGTGCTTCTGAACCTGGCCGCACTGGCCCTGTTCCTGCCCGTGTTCCTGGTCGTCCTCCCCGACCTGAGCCTGCCCTTGGAGGCCGTGCCCTTCCTCTCCGTGAGCGCGGCTGCTGAGACCGTCTACTACCTGGCCCTGGGCAGGGCCTACGAGGGGGGCGACATGAGCGTCGTGTACCCCGTGGCCAGGAGCAGCCCCGTCTTCGTCACCGTCGCAGCGGCCCTGCTCCTGGGGGAGACCGTAACGCCGTGGGGCCTCACCGGCATCTTGGTGATCTTCGTGGGCGTCTACACGCTGCACATGAGGGGCCTCGGCCGCGCCGAGCTGCTCCAGCCCGTGAGGCGGCTGGGTGAGCCGGCGTCCCGCTACGCACTGGCCGCGGCCCTCGGCACCACGGTGTACTCCATCGCCGACAAGATGGGGGTGACCGCCGTGACCCCACTCCGCTACGCCTTCTGGATGATCATATTCAACACGGGCCTCCTGACGGCGGTCACCCTGCTCAGGCGGGGCACGCGGGGCGTGGCCGCCGAGGCCCACCGCAGGCCTCTGAGGGCCGCCGCGGCCGGGTTCCTTATGACCGGCGGGTACATACTTGTCCTCGTTGCCATGAGCATGACCCAGGTGAGCTACACCCTGGCCCTCAGGCAGGCCAGCGTCGTCCTGGGGGCCCTCATGGGCGTCACCATCCTGGGGGAGCGGCACAGGTGGATACGGGTGGCCAGCAGCGCCATCATCTTCCTTGGCGTCTACATCCTGGGGGTCCTCGCCTAAACCTTAAAATGGGGCCCCCCATAGGATGGGTGAGCGATTTGACGCGGGCAGCCTCCATGAGGATCGGCGGGGTCACCGACATGAGCACCGTGGACTGGTACGGCAACGTATGTCTCGTGGTCTTCTTCGCTGGCTGCAACTTGAGGTGCCCCTACTGCCAGAACTCCTCGCTGCTGCCCATGGACTCGGGCCAGCACGTGCTCATGGGCTACCTTGAGGACAGGCTGCGCACGGGCATGGAGCCCGTCCCGCAGCTGGACGCCGCGGTGTTCACGGGCGGCGAGCCTCTGCTGCAGCCGGACGCCGTCATAGAGGCTGCCAGGTTGGTCAAGGGGCTGGGGCTCGGCCTCATGCTGAACACGAACGGCACCCTGTACGGGGCCGCCGAGAGGGTGCTCGAGACGGGGCTCGTGGACAGGGTGGCCCTGGACGTGAAGGCGCCCCTGGACGCAGTGGAGTACGGGCGCGTGACGGGTGTGCCCGAGGTGGGCGCCGCTTCAGCGGAGTCCGTGGATGCGGTCCTGGACCTCTCCAACGAGTTGGGTTTGGAGGTGGAGGCGCGCACAACTGTTGCGCCCACGGTCAGCGACGACCCCGGCTTCATCAGGAGGATCGCTGAGGACGTGAAGGGTCGAGTGAATGTTTACTATCTTCAGCAGTTCGACAACCAGGGGGACGTACTCTCGCCGGCGCTCAAGGAGATGAAGCCCCCGACGAAGGATCACATGTTCACGCTGGCGCATGTGGCACTGGACGCGGGCTTGAGCCCCGTCTACGTGAAGACCCGGTTCGAGGGTTTAGTGAGGGTCGGCTGATGGCTAAGAGGCGGCTCCTACTCATCACAGGCATGGCCGGCTCAGGCAAGACCACCCTGGCCAACCTGTTGAGGGACAAGGGCTACACAGTGTTCACCATGGGGGACGTCATACGCCACGAGGTCAGGATGAGGAACCTGCCGCCGACCCCCGAGAACCTGGGCAGGATGGCCGAGGGGATCAGGGAGACGGGGGGCGACGCGGCAGTGGCCCGCAAGTGCATCCCCCTCATCATAGGTGAGCCCAACGACAGGGTGGCGCTGGACGGTGTACGCAGCCTGGACGAGGTGTACGCCTTCGAGGAGGCCTTCCGCATATACATGGTTGCCACCCACGCTTCCCCTGCAACCCGGTACATGAGGCTGAGGAGCAGGGGCCGCAGCGACGACCCTCCCAACAAGCAAGTGTTCAGGGAGCGGGACCACAGGGAGCTGGGCTTCGGCATGGGAAACGCCATAGCCATGAGCGACTACATAATCACCAACGAGAACGGCGTGGACGCGCTGGAGAAGAACCTGGACAGGCTGCTGCAGAAGGTGATGAGCCTCGACGAGAACACTGATTAGTGCGCAGCTCCACCCCACGGAGGACCCCGAGAAGGTGGCGGAGGCCATACGGAACGTGTTCGGGGACATAGAGCTGCAGGTGGACCAGGCGAACGACGTGATCTCGGCCACCCTTGAAGGCGTCGAGGCTCTGCGTGAGCTCAGGGGTAGGTTCGCTCAGGACAGGATCAGGGACACGATCAGGCGCGTCTTCACTCGGTGGACGAGGGGCGACGAGCTCAGCTTCGGCCTCAACAGGCAGGCCGCCTACGCGGGCCACGCGTCGGTGAACCTGGAGGGGGAGGACCCCATGGGCCCCATACAGGTGAATGTGAGGGGCGACATAGAGGGGCTCATCCGGTTCCTCACGGACAAGTAGCCCGGAGTATTTACGGTAAATACGTTAAACACGCATGTAATTTTCGACAAAAGACGGGGTCGAAAACAATATATGATTGCATTTTAACCCAATATAGATTCCCAGGATGCCTAAGATAGGTGTTAAACCGGAACGTGCACGTGAACCCGTCCGCGGCGACACACGGCGCCTGGGCCCCACTGTTCATGTTTAGGCAGGTAACGCGATGGCTAGAATACTACTCATCGGCTTAGCGGGGGACAGCGGCTGCCAAGTCGCGTCCCTTGGACTCCACGAGGCCCTCGTCGAGATTCTTGCGGCCAACGAGCCCGTGTACGCTCCCACGCTCCTTGACGCCAAAGAAATCCCGGACGGCATCGACGTGGCCCTGGTGGAGGGCGGGATAAGGAACACCCACGAGGAGGAGATCGTCAAGGACATCCGCGAGAAGAGCAAGGTGGTCATCGCCCTAGGCGCCTGCGCCGCCTTCGGGGGCATCCCGGGCCTCGCCAACCTCAAGGACGGCAGGCAGCTCATGGAGATGATCTACAGCGACCACAGGGGCACAGACAAGGGCACCGTCCCCACACACCTTGAGAGCCTCCCAGAGCAGCACCCCATCAAGCACTTCGTCAAGGTGGACTACACAATACCCGGGTGCCCCCCCGAGGTCACGGACATCGCAGGCACACTGACATCGCTGCTGGGCGGCAAGGAGCCCGAGGTCAACAGGACGCAGGTCTGCGACGACTGCCCCAGGAAACGGCTGGGCGAGTACGATAAGAGCCTCAAACGCATCCACGAGGGCATCCCCGACCCCGACAGGTGCCTCCTGGAGCAGGGATACTTCTGCATGGGCCCAGCCACCATGGGCGGCTGCGGAGCCCCGTGCCCACAGTCAGGCAACACCTGCGAGGGGTGCAGAGGCAAGTGCCTGGAGGTGGACGACCAGGGCCTGGCCATGATAGACGCCATGACGGGGCTGCTGACGCAGCTCAGGGAAGGCTTCGACGCAAACACCTACAGCGCCATGCTCTACAGGTTCACGTACGCGGAGTCCGTGATCAGTGAGCTGGCCAGGAGGAAGTGAGATGCCGGACACCTTCGAGGTGGACCCCCTCACGAGGATCGAGGGCCTGGGCAAGATCAGGGTGGAGATCAAGGACAACCAGCTCCAGGACCTCAAGTTTCAGGTCACCGTGGCGCCCAGGTTCTTCGAGTACCTGGTCACGGGTAAGCGCGCCGAGGAGGCGCCCAGGCTGACGCAGCGCATATGCGGCATCTGCTACGTGAGCCACCACCTTGTCTCGGTGAAGGCAGTAGAGAACGCGTGGGGCGTCACGCCCCCTGAGACGGCTGTGAAGCTGAGGAGGCTCATGAACGCCGGCGGATTCGTCACGAGCCACAGCCTGCACAGCGCGTTCCTGGCCATACCCGACATGGCGGGGCTCCCGGCGGATGGACGCAACTTCATAGCCCTCATGGGCAAGTACCCCGAGATCGGTAAGGCGGCGCTGAAGATACACGCCTACGGCAACAAGGTGGTCCAGGCCACGGGCGGCAGGATAGTGCAGGTGGTCACCAGCGTCCCCGGGGGCCAGACGCTGCAGCTGAAGGAGCAGCGCAGGGACGAGCTCCTGGAGGAGGGCAGGGAGGTCTTGGAGCTCATCAAGGCGTACGCAGACTTCGTCTTCGACATTTACGAGAGCGACGCACCGGCGTGCAGCCAGTTCCCCGACGTGGAGACCAACTTCATGGCCCTCGTCGGCGGAAAGGACGGCCACTACGACGTCTACGACGGCGACGCCAGGATCATCTCGGGCACGGGCAAGCAGCTGGCCAGGTTCCACCCCTCAAGGTACTACGACTACATACAGGAGGCCGTCTGGAGCCACAGCAGCACCAAGGTGCCCTACTACAAGCCTGAGGGCGCCAGCGGCAGCCTGCGCGTGGGCCCGCTTGCGAGGCTCAACGTGGCCAGCAGGATACCCTTCCCCGTGGCGGGCGAGTACGAGGAGCGGTACCTCAAGCTGTTCCCCAGGACCTGCCTGCAGGTCCAGGGATTCAACCTGGCCAGGATACCCGAGCTCATAGCGGGCCAGGAGGAGGTGCTCCAGATGCTGGAGGACCCTGGCATCACGGGCGAGGACATTCGTGTGCCCGTGAAGAGCAGGGGCGGCGAGGGGGCTGCCTTCATCGAGGCACCCAGGGGCATCCTGACGCACCACTACGTCATCGACGACCAGGGCATCATAAGGTACGCCAACATATTGGCGCCGACGACGTACAACCACCCGCTCATACAGCAGGACCTCTACGAGAACGCCAAACTGTACGCACCCGAGCTGGCGGACCCGGCCAGGAGGGCCGAGGCGTGCTGGAGGCTTGAGAAGATCGTCAGGTGCTACGACCCGTGCACCAGCTGCAGCGTCCACGCCGTGGACTTCGACGTGGCCGTGGACGGTGGCATGGTGGAGGTAAAGGAGGCGCAGCGATGAGCGTACAGGTACTGTTCTGCACGTGCGGCGACGTACTCAAGGAGAGGCTGGACTTCGACGAGCTCAAGGCCTTCGTCAGGGGCCTGGAAGGCGTAACCGAGATACTGACGACGGAGGCCGCCTGCACCAAGGCGGTCAAGGAGGAGCTTGTGGAGGCTATGACGGGCGGAGGCGACAAGGTGGTCGCATTCGCGTGCACCAGGTCCGTGTGCGGCAAGCCCCTGGAGGCCGTGATGGAGGGCTCGGGGCTGGACCCCCAGAGCCTGGTCATACTCAACTCCAAGGAGCAGATAGCCTGGGTCCACCCGGACAGGGGTGAGGCCACGGGCAAGGCCAAGAGGCTCATGGCAGCGGCCGTGGCGAAGGCAAGGTCGGTCCGCCCCATGGACACCGTGAAGTACCAGAGGCACCAGACAGCGCTTGTCGTGGGCGCCGGCGTGGCCGGGCTGACGGCGGCCAGCGAGCTGGCCGACCAGGGCTACACGGTCCACGTGGTGGAGCGGAAGCCTGCCATAGGCGGCGCCATGCCCCTCATAAGCAAGACGTACCCCGAGGAGGACTGCACCAAGTGCCTGAGGGGGCCAAGGATGATAGAGCTCCTCACCAAGCCGGGCGTCACGTACCACGTGGGCACAGAGGTGAGGCACGTGGAGAGGACCTCCAAGGGGTTCAAGGTGACCCTGGAGAAGAAGCCCGTGGAGCTGGACCTGGAGCCCAAGGCGGGCAAGGGCCAGCCCGTGGAGGCCGTTCAGGCTCCGTCGGCCAAGCAGCCCAAGTACAAGCTGGTGTACAGAGGGGGGCCCACCGTTGCCGCCGTCAAGGCGTTGGCTAAGTCCAGGTGCGGCAGCTGCGTCAGCGTGTTCCCGGCCGCCCTCATGAGCTTCGACGAGGAGCCCGGCACTAAGACCCTTGAGGTGGGGGCAGCCGTGCTCGCCACAGGGTTCAGGGACTTCGACCCGACGGGCGTCCCCAAGTGGGGCTACGGGCTCCCCAACGTCATCACCCAGTACCAGATGGCCAGGCTCCTGGACCCGCTGGGCCCCACCGGCGGCGCGCTCGTCAGGCCCAGCGACGCGGCTAAGCCGGCCAGGATAGTGATGGTCCAGTGCGTCGGCAGCAGGGACCCCGAGTACAACGCTGACTGCAGCAAGTACTGCTGCATGGCGGCGATAAAGCACAGCACAATCGTCAAGAAGTTCAAGGACCCCGACGCGGACATAACAGTCCTCTTCAGGGACATCAGGGCAAGCGGCTACGGCTTCGAGACGCTCTACAGCGAGGCTAAAACCCTGGGCGTCAAGTTCGTCCACGGCGACATACTCGGCGTCGAGACACGGGGAGACGGCCTGGGCGTGGACTACGTCAGCGGCATGAGCGAGCCGGGCCACCTGGACGCGGACCTCCTGGTCCTGTCCACGGGCATGGTGCCGGCCGAGGGATCGGCTGAGGTCGCTGAGCTGTTCAACGTCGAGACCGCGGGCTCCGGGTTCATGAAGGAGGTGGACGAGAAGGTGGCCAATGTAACCACCAGGGCGCCGGGCGTATTCATAGCGGGTGCCTGCACTGGCCCCAAGAACATCCCGGACAGCATAGCCCAGGCAGGCGCCGCGGCCTACATGGCGGGCTCCTACATGGGGACTCACCTGGAGAAGCTGAGCGACCACCCCATAGTGGACGAGGAGAACTGCGGCAAGTGCGGAATCTGCCGCAGCGTCTGCCCATACGACGCCATAACCATCCCGGAGGACGAGTACCCCCAGTTCGACCCGGAGCTGTGCCAGAGCTGCGGCCTGTGCGTGAGCAGCTGCCCCACCAGGGCACTGGAGACGCCCAACTACGGGTTCGACCTCATAGACGCCCAGGTGAAGGCCATCACGGCCGAGAAGGAGGGGCCCCTCATAGTGGGCTTCCTCTGCGACGACTGCGGCTACAACCTCCTGGACACCGCGGGCTTCACCAAGGCGACCTACACGGCCAGCTTCGTACCCGTGTACGTCAACTGCATGAGCAACCTGAGCCTCAGGAACGTGCTCAACGCCGTCAAGATGGGGGCCGACGGCGTCATGCTGGTCGGCTGCGTCAAGGACAGGTGCCACTTCCTTAAAGGCACCCAGAGGAGCAAGAGCCAGATGGATATAATAGGCGAGTTCTTCCAGGCCGCGGGCATCGCCACCCCCATAGCCATCCTGGAGTCCAGCGGCACCATGGTGGCGCAGTTCACGGAGGCGCTGGCTAGGATGACCAAGCAGCTGGAGGAGACCCGGAGATGAGGATCGGAGTAGTGGTCAGCCCCTGGGGCACCAGCCCAGACACGACCGCCAAGGTGGGCGGCCTAGCCGTCTACGCCAAGACCCTGCCCGACGTGGTGGCCGTGGAAAGCGGCCACTACGGGCCAGGCGAGGAGGACCTCAAGCGGTTCAGGAAGTGGGTCAAGGATAACAAGGTGAACCGCGTCGTCCTGGCGTCCTGCAGACCCCGCCTCTTCAAGGAGGCGTACATGCGGGCGGCGGCGGACGCTGGAGTCAACAAGTACCTCGTCGAGGTCATAGACATCAGCCAGCTCTGCGCGGCGGACGCCAGGGACAAGGCCATCGACGAGAAGGCCAAGATACTGCTAAGGGCGGCCGTCAGCAGGGTCGGCAGCCTGGAGGAGGTTAAGGTTCAGAAGATACCCGTGGAGCAGGCCGCCCTCGTCGTGGGCGGCGGCCTCGTAGGCATGGAGGCAGCCACCAGGTTGGCAGACCAGGGCTACAAGGTGCACCTAGTGGAGCAGAGCCCCTTCCTGGGCGGCAAGACGCCCCAGCTGGGCACGTGCTTCCCGTCCCTGGACTGCGGCAACTGCATAGCGCCCTTCGAGGGCGAGCTTCACAGGCGCTGCATGTACAGGAGCCCCGTCGCGGTGAGCCCCAACGTGGAGCTCCACACGCTGAGCAGCCTCAAGAAGCTGGCGGGCGTCGTAGGCAACTTCCGCGCCATAATAGAGACGCGGCCCAGGTACATCGACCCCGACAAGTGCATCGGCTGCGGCCTCTGCGTGGACCTTTGCGAGGGCGAGGCGCCCAACGAGTTCGACCTGGGCCTCAGCAAGCGGAAGGCCGTGTACATACCCAGCAACATGAGCCTACCCAGGGTGCCCTACATGGACCTGGAGCACTGCGTGAACCCTGAGGAGCTGGCCGAGGCGTGCCCCGTGGGCGCCATAGACCTGAAGATGCGGCCCAGGGAGGAGACCCTCAAGGTGGGGGCCGTAGTCGTCGCCACGGGCTTCGAGATGTTCGACCCCAAGGGCATGTACGGGTACGGCGAGCACCCTGACGTGGTCACCCAACTCCACCTGGCCAGGCTCCTGGACATGAGCGGCCCCACCGGCGGCAGCCTCACGAGGCTCAGCGACGGCGGGAGGCCCGATAGGGTGCTCATGGTCCAGTGCGTGGGCAGCAGGGACCTCCACACCCACGAGTACTGCAGCGTGATATGCTGCGGGGTCGCCGTGAAGCACGCCCTGGACATCAAGAAGAGGTGGCCGGACACAGACGTCACCATCCTCCACAAGGACATCAGGCTCAACGGCAAGGACTACGAGAGGTTCTACTACGAGGCAGGGGAGCGGGGCGTCAAGCTGGTCCGTGGGGAGGCCGGTAAGCTCACAAGAGACGGAGACGAGTTCACGTTCACATACATGGACGAGGACGGAGAGGAAGCCAGGCTGAAGGCCGACATGGTGGTCCTCAGTAACGGCGTGGAGGCGGGCCCCGGAAACCAGGCCCTGGCCAAGGCCATGGGCCTGGACTTGAACCCGGACGGATTCATCAACGAGAGGAACCCCAAGCTCAGCCCCGTGGAGACCAATATCGCGGGCGTCTACATAGCCGGAGCCTGCCAGGGACCCATGGACATACAGCACGCCGTCAACGAGGCCCTCTACGCGACGGGCAAGGCCGTGGCACTCCTCGGCGGCAAGGAGATCGAGGTGGAGCTCACCAAGGCCGTGGTGGACGAGGACACGTGCGTCGGCTGCGGGGCCTGCGCGTCGGCGTGCCCCTTCGACGCCATCACGTGGAGCGGCTTCGGGCAGCCGATCGTCAACGTGGAGGCGTGCACAGGCTGCGGCATCTGCGCGGCCACGTGCCCCGTGGCGGCCATGCAGCTGCGCCTCTTCAGGGACGAGCAGGTGCTCCCAGCCATAGAGGGGCTGCTGAAGCCCACCAAGTGGCTGGAGGAGCGGGACGAGCCAGTGATCGTGGCCTTCGCGTGCGAGGGAGCCGCGGGCTACGCCTCCGAGCTGGCCAACCAGATGGGTATGAAGACGCCCCACAACGTAAGGCTCCTCAAGGTGCCATGCTCCGGTAGGCTGGACGCGCTGCACCTCCTCAAGGCCTTCGACAACGGCGCGGACGGCGTCATGGTGTTCGCGTGCCCAGAGAGCCAGTGCCAGTACATCGACGGCAGCAGGAAGGCCAAGGACAGGGTAGCATCCATGAAGAAGAGCCTGGACGTGCTGGGCATAGGCGGGGACCGGCTCGAAATCTACAACGTGAACAGCTGCGAGCCCGACAGGCTCGTCGCCCTAGCCCAGGGCTTCGCCGACAGGATCAAGGCCAGGCCCGCTGAAGCGAAAAACGCTTCTTTAAGCAATTAAACCATTTTTTAAACACATTTCCACCCACTCTGTATAGTATTAACTGCCACAGTGTACAGCCTACTTATAGTATTTACATTCATACAATTATTCTCCAAAGCTATATATACTATGTACGAAGCTCGTTAACCCGACTTACTAGGTGAAGTCCTTTGGATAAGTACATCGAAAGCGTTTATGAGAGCCTAGTTGAGAAAGACCCTCTGCAGAAGGTCTTCCACCAAGCGGCTAAAGAGGTTCTGGAGACCCTTGAGCCGGCTATCAAGAAGTTCCCTCAGTTCAAGCAGAACAAGATTCTTGAGAGAATCGTGGAGCCTGAGAGGATCGTCCAGTTCCGCGTTCCTTGGAAGGACAGGAACGGCGAGATCCAGATAAACAGGGGATACAGGGTACAGTACAACAGCGCCATCGGGCCCTATAAGGGCGGGTTCAGGTTCCACCCGACAGTCGACCTCGGTGTGATGAAGTTCCTCGGATTCGAGCAGACCTTTAAGAACAGCCTGACGACCCTACCCATGGGCGGCAGCAAGGGCGGCTCGGACTTCGACCCCAAGGGCAAAAACGACTCGGAGGTCGAGAACTTCTGCCACAGCTTCACCATGGAGATGTACAGGCACATCGGCCAGTTCGTGGACGTGCCCGCGGGCGACATCGGCGTGGGCGCCCGCGAGATCGGCTACATGTACGCAGCCTACAGGAAGATAACCAACGAGCACGGCACCTGCGTACTCACAGGTAAGGGCTGGGGCTGGGGCGGCTCGCTGGTCCGTCCTCAGGCCACGGGCTACGGCGCCACGTACTTCGCCGAGGAGATGCTGAAGACCAAGAAGGAGGTCCTCAAGGGCAAGAGGGTGGCCGTAAGCGGAAGCGGCAACGTAGCACAGTACGCTGTAGAGAAGTGCCTGCAGCTGGGGGCCAAGGTCCTGACGATGAGCGACAGCGACGGAACGGTCTACGCGCCCAACGGCATCACCAAGGAGCAGTGGGACTTCGTCATGGACCTGAAGAACGTCAAGAGGGGCAGGATCAGCGAGCTTGCCGAGAAGTACAAGCTGGAGTACGCTGAGGGCGGCAAGCCCTGGGAGTACAAGGTTGACCTCGCAATGCCCTGCGCCACACAGAACGAACTGGACGGAAAGGACGCCAAGAAGCTCATCGACGCCGGCGTCAAGGTCGTCTGCGAGGGCGCCAACATGCCATGCACGCCTGAGGCCGTCACGGCCTTCCATGAGGCGGGCGTCCTGTTCGCCCCGGGCAAGGCGTCCAACGCGGGCGGCGTGGCCACGAGCGGACTGGAGATGGCCCAGAACAGCCAGAGGTACTTCTGGACCGCCGAGGAGGTGGACCAGAAGCTCCACGGCATCATGGTGAACATCCACCAGAACGCCTTCGACACAGCCAAGCTCTTCAACCAGCCAGGGAACTACGTCCTGGGCGCCAACATCGCGGGCTTCCTCAAGGTCGCCAACGCGATGGTGGCTCAGGGCTTCCTGGCCTAAACCCCCTTTTCCTTAACATTTTAACATCTTGGAGACGCGGCTTCAAGCCCTTTTCTACCAAATCCCTATAACCATCTGGCTCCAAGGTGTGAGACATGGACTGGTCTCCTCCTGGAAACCCGAGCATAGGGAAAGCTCCTGGAACCCTGATCTACGTGGGCGACCAAGAGTCGGAGGCCCCCGTCATAGACATCATCGACTACGACGAGGAGAACTACACCGAGCGCAGAATCCAGGACATCAAGGAGTGCAGCAGCTACTTCGGGAAGCCCACCGTCACGTGGATCAACATCTGCGGCCTCAATGAGGAGATCATTCAGGACATAGGCGAGCAGTTCGGGTTCCACCCCCTCCTACTGGAGGACATCCTGAACACTGAGCAGAGGCCCAAGATGGACGAGTACGACAGGTACGCGTTCTTCATCCTCAAGATGCTCACATACGACGAGGAGAAGGAGGAGATAGATACGGAGCAGGTGAGCATGATCCTCAACGAGGACTGCCTCATCAGCTTCCAGGAGGTGGAGGGGGACGTGTTCGACCCCCTGAGGGAGAGGCTGCGCACCAGCAAGGGGATCATCAGGAAGCACGGTGCCGACTACCTGGCGTACAGCCTCATAGACGCCATAGTGGACTACTACTTCGTCATACTGGAGAAGATAGGTGACGACGTAGAAGACCTGGAGGTAGAGCTCATCGCGGATCCTCAGCCCCACACCGTCCAGACGCTTCACCACATGAAGAGGCAGATGATCACGCTGCGTAAGGCAATACTGCCACTCCGCGAGGTCATCAACAAGCTTGAGCGAGAGGGGATAGGCTTCATCGAGGACACGACGAGGCTGTACCTACGCGACGTCTACGACCACACAATTCAGGCCATGGATACGGTTGATATCTTCCGCGACCTTCTGACGAGCATGCTGGACATCTACGTGAACAACATTAACAACAGGATGACGGAGATCATGAAGGTGCTCACAATAATAGGCACCATATTCCTCCCCCTCTCCTTTTTAGCGAGCGTCTATGGTATGAACTTCGAGTACATGCCTGAGCTCGATGTGTGGTGGAGCTACCCGGCCCTCTGGGCAGTCATGATAGTGATCAGCATCGTGATGCTCGTCTACTTCAGAAGAAAAAAATGGATTTAGCTAGACCTCCTCCAGGAGGCTGACGAAGGTGTCGTGGTGCTCCTCCTCGTCTGAGAGGATGCCGCGTATCAGCTTGTGGGTAGTCTGGTCGCCCTCCTTCCAGGCCAGCTCCAGCGTCTCCTTGTAGAGCTTTATGGCGCCCTCCTCGTCCTTCTTGTCCTGGGCCAGCATTTCCTTCAGCTTCTCGCCGCCGGTGGATGGTTTAAAAGCCCTGAGGCGGGTTCACTGTTACAGCGGTGAGGTGTATGAAGGGACAAGGACGAGAGTTCATGGAGAAGACCAAGTACAGGTACCTGGAGCAATCCGACCAGAACAGCGGGCTACCACAGCCGCCACTGGAGCTTCCGGCCGTTGAGGGTAAGAGGATCATCGATCTACCTGACCCAAAGGGCATGGATACTAAGCCCCTAGACGTCCTTAAGGCCATAAACAGGAGGACAAGCGTCAGATCTTACCGTGAGAAGCCACTCAGTCTCACCGAGCTGAGCCACCTCCTCTGGTGCACCCAGGGTGTGAAGCAGAACCCTCCCCAACCTGACATACCTAAGGCTGTGAACTTCAGCTATAATCTAAGGACGGTGCCCAGCGCCGGGGCCAGGCACTGCTTCGAGACCTATGTGCTGGCCAACAGGGTGGATGGATTGGAGCCGGGCCTTTATAGGTTCCTTGCGGGCCAGCATAAGCTTCAGGAGGTGGACCTCAGCTCGGATATTGCTGGGAGGGTGACCAAGGCGTGCCTGAACCAGCGTTTCATACTGGCGTCGGCAACCACCTTCATCTGGACCGCCGTGGCCTACAGGATGATGTGGAGGTACGGCGAGCGGGGCTTCAGGTACATGCACCTGGACGCCGGCCACGTCTGCCAGAACCTTTACCTCTCAGCAGAGACTATTGGTTGTGGAGCCTGCGCCTTAGCTGCGTTCGACGACGACCTGCTGAACAAAGCCCTGGGCGTGGACGGCGTGGACCAGTTCGCCGTCTACGTTGGCGTCGTGGGCAAGAAGCGTTAGAAGCTTTATTACGAGCCGTCCCTTTTTTTCCTTCAGTGTTACACCTTGTCAGAGGATTTGATCAAGTTCCTTGAGAACCAGGTCAAGCTGGAGAACAAGATAGTTCGCAGCGTCTCAGATGCGTTGGAGAAGATCGAGAACGAGGCCGTGTCCACGGCCCTCAGAGGCATAAGCCTGGATAGCTCCAAGCACGCAGAGATGTACAGGTCCGCCGTGGCGCTGCTGACCCGTACCGCGATGCCCCTGAATGAGGATCAGCTGGACCTACAGAAGGAGACTGTTGAGAGGCACATCAGTATGGAGGCCACAGTCATCAAGGAGCTGGAGAAGAGGCTCCCCAGCGTCGAGAACGAGAAGGTGGAGCTCCTACTCAAGGCCATACTCCTGGACGAGCACCGGCACCACAAGCTCCTGAAGACGCTGCTGCAGATACTGGTCCGCGGCGAAGCCGTCACAGAGGGCGACTGGTGGGACGCCATCTGGGGCGACGTCCCGGGCCTCTGGACCTAGCCGCGCTAAAAAAGGCGCCCCTTTTTGTAAACCGTCGGTAATCCGACGGCGCGGGGCTGCCAGGGTTGCGTGCCCCAAGGCACCCTGAACCTCAATTTTATTAAGCACAAATGCTTCCTTAATGAGATTCGTTCACTGTGGTGGATCTATGTACAAGATTACGAGGAAGCAGGAGCTCACCCCCAACGTCAAGATGTTCGAGGTCCACGCCCCCGCCGTGGCCCACAAGGCAAGGCCCGGGCAGTTCGTCATCGTCAGAACGAGCGAGGAGGGGGAACGGGTCCCCATCACATTAGCCGGCGCGGACCCCCAGGAGGGCACCGTGACAATATACGTCGCCGAGGTGGGTAAGAGCTCCACGGAGCTGTGCAGGCTCGGAGAGGGGGAGAGCATCCTCAACTTCGCGGGCCCCCTCGGAAACGCCACAGAGATCAAGGACTACGGCAGGGTGCTCTGCGTGGGCGGAGGAGTCTTCGTGGGCGCATTGCTCTACCAGATGCGCGCCCTCAAGGAGGCTGGGAACCACCTGGTCGCTGTCTTCGGGTACAGGAACAAGGACCACGTGATGCTGGAGGAGGAGCTCAGGGGCGTCGCGGACGAGGCGTACGTGTGCACAGACGACGGCAGCTACGGCCTCAGCGGCATGGACATCGTGGACGAGCTGCTGGAGAACCAGAGATTCGACGTCGCTTTCGCCATCGGCCCCACCAGCCTCCAGAAGAGCCTCAGCGAGAAGACCCTGCCCCACGGGTTACCCACCAGGGTGAACCTCTTCCCCATCATGGTGGACGGCATGGGCATGTGCGGCGCCTGCCGTGTGACTGTCGGAGGAGCCACCAGGTTCAGCTGCGTGGACGGCCCCGAGTTCGACGGCCACAAGGTGGACTTCGACGAGCTCATCATGCGCATGAGGGTCTACAACCCGCAGGAGAAGATCGCCATGGTGGTCTACAACAGGGAGGCCGAGTAGGTTGGCGGCCGACGCGTTCAAGAAGCCCGCTGTGGAGATGCCCAAGCAGACCCCCGAGGAGAGGGTCAGCAACTTCTTCGAGGTGGCCAAGGGGTACACCCTCGAGATGGCCGTCGAGGAGGCCCAGAGGTGCCTCCAGTGCAAGAACCCCCAGTGTGTGAAGGGGTGCCCCGTGGGCATAGACATCCCCGCCTTCATCAAGCTCATCAGGGACGGCAGGTTCGTGGAGGCCGCGTGGAAGCTGAAGGAGACCAACGCGCTGCCGGCCATCTGCGGACGCGTCTGCCCGCAGGAGAACCAGTGCCAGAAGTTCTGCGTCATGGGCATAAGGGGCGACCCCATAGCCATAGGGCGCCTGGAGCGGTACGCGGCCGACTACGAGAGGGGCCACGGCATAGAGGTCCCGGAGGCGCAGCCGGACACAGGGCACAGGGTGGCCGTGGTGGGCGCTGGCCCCGCCGGCCTCACGGCGGCCGCGGAGCTCAAGAAGATGGGCCACCACGTGGAGGTGTTCGAGGCGCTGCACGTGGCTGGCGGCGTCCTCATGTACGGCATCCCCGAGTTCAGGCTGCCCAAGGCCATCGTCCAGGCCGAGGTCCAGTACATAGAGAAGCTGGGCGTCGAGATACACCTGGACAACATGGTGGGTAAGCTCTACACGGTCAAGGAGCTCTTCGACGGCGGCTTCGAGGCCGTATTCATTGGTAGCGGCGCCGGGCTGCCTAACTTCCTGAACCTGCCAGGCGAGAACATGAGCGGAATATACAGCGCCAACGAGTTCCTCATCAGGACCAACCTGATGAAGGCGTACAGGTTCCCAGAGTACGACACGCCCATCAACATAGGCAAGAGCGTGGCAGTCATAGGCGGCGGCAACGTGGCCATGGACTCGGCCAGGTGCTCCCTCAGGCTGGGCGCCGAGAAGGTGTACATCATCTACAGGCGAGGCATGAGTGAGCTGCCGGCGCGCCACGAGGAGGTCGAGAACGCCGAGGAGGAGGGGGTCATATTCACGCTGCTCAACAACCCCACGCGGTTCATCGGCGACGGCAAGGGGAACGTGAAGGCCGTGGAACTCGTCCGTATGGAGCTGGGTGAGCCAGACGCCTCGGGGCGGAGGAGGCCGGAGGCCGTCCCGGGCAGCGAGTGGAAGCTCCCCGTGGACACCGTGGTGGTGGCCATAGGGCAGAGCCCCAACCCCATCATCCAGCAGACCACGGAGGGCCTAGAGGTGACGCGCCACGGGACGATCATCACGGACGAGGCGACGGCGGCCACCAAGCTGGCGGGCGTCTACGCGGGCGGAGACGTGGCGACGGGCGCAGCTACGGTCATCAGCGCCATGGGCGCCGGGAAGACGGCGGCAGCCAGCATCCACGGGTACCTCACCAACGGCAAGTAGCTTTCCCGCTCTCACCGCCTGAGAGCATCCCCTCAGCTTATATTCGCAGCGGACCCATAACACTGCGTCCGATGCCCTTCACGCTCCTACACCTGGGGCCAGCCCTACTGGTAGCCCTCATAGCGTACCCCCTCCTAGACGTGCCCACGCTGCTGGCGGCCAGCGTCGTGCTGGACCTGGAGCCGCTCATCGTCATCCTCCTGAACCTGCCTCAGCCCCTCCACGGACAGTACCACAGCCTCACCCTGGGGACGCTGCTGGCCCTCGCGGTCGCCCTCGGCATGCACATGCTGAGACGCTACACGGAGCCATACATGGTCAAGGTCAGGCTCAGCCAGGACGGCGACATCAGGCGCTACGTGGCGTCCGCTGTCCTCGGGGCGTGGACCCACGTCGCCCTGGACGCCTTCCTGTACAGCGACCTCACGCTCCTGTACCCGGTGCAGTTTAACCCGCTGCTGGGGCTCGTGGACGCCACCACGGTTTTCAACGTGTGTCTGGTATCGTTCCCTCTGGCGGTCATAGTCTACCTTCTCCGCATCACCCTCATGGGCTGGATGAGCGCCCGTGGGAACGTTGAGGCCGCGGAGGAGCAGGCGGGTGAACCTGTGCAGGGCGAGCCTCCGGCCCAGGTGTCCCCCACGCTCACTCAGCCGACCAAGGAAGCCCCGGCTACGCCCACACCGGAGACAGTCCCTGAGCCCGAGGAGCAGCCTGAGCCCGCCCCGCCTGTGAAGGAGGAGGAGCCCGAGCAGGCTGAGGAGATCATCGAGGAGAGCCAGGTTGAGCCCGACATCTACCTGGGCACCGAGAAGGCGCCGAAGCAGTGGGGGGTCGTGGGCCGCACAGGCGACAAGCTGGTGGCCGTGGACCTCAACGAGCCCCACATAGTCTTCGTCTGCGGCAAGCAGGGCAGCGGCAAGGGCTACACCATAGGCGTCGTTAGCGAGATGCTTCTGGCCAAGACCATCACGGGCATCAGCCAGGTCCGTAAGCCGGCGACCCTCATCGTGTTCCACAAGCCCAGGGAGGACATACGCAGCGAGTTCTGGAGCATCGTGGAAGAGAACACCAACGCGGGGGAGGTCAAGGCCCTGCGTGAGCAGTACGGCGTCGCGCCCAGGCGCGTCATCACGGAGCGCAGCTTCAGAATATTCGTGGACCCCTACGTGTACATGAACGAGCGCGGCAAGTTCGAGGAGGAGTACGGCACCAAGGCGTACCCAATAGGCATCAAGCCGAACCGGTTGACTGCCGAGGACTGGCCCCACGTACTGAGCCTGGGCAAGAAGAGCGGCAGCATGTACGTGAAGAAGGTTTTCCAGATCATAAAGAAGACCCAGTACGAGGACGAGTTCGGGCTGAAGACCATAAGGCGGGAGATAGAGGCCAGCGACCTGAACCCCAACCAGAAGGGGTTCGCCATGATGCGGCTTGAGACCCTGGAGGACTACCTGGAGGGAGGCGACTTCATCGGCGACCTCATACTGGGGGGCGTCAACGTATTCGACCTCCGCAAGATCATGATGGAGCCCGACGACATCTTCAGCGTCATGATGCTTGTGATAAGCGCTCTGCTCAACAACGAGCGCACGGAGCGCGAGCAGTTCGTCTTCGTCATAAACGAGGCCCACGACTACCTCCGTAAGGGACTGGACAAGGACTTCACCGACTACATAAACTACCTCATCAGGAAGAAGAGGCACGCAGGGACCTGGCTCATGCTGGACACCCACTTCCCCGAGGACGTGGACCCCAAGGTCATCAAGGGCAGCGACATCAAGATATTCCACAAGTCGGACGTCATAAGCTCGAACCTGCTCAGGCAGGTGGTGGAGGGCACCCCGACGCCGCCGCACATGTTGAACACGGGCGAGGCCATCATCAGGGCCGATAAGAGCAACCTGGGCCCCGACAGGGTCATGATAGTGAACGTGAGGCCCAGGCTGACCCACCACGGCTCCGCCACGAAGACGGCCGTTTAATGAACTTTACTTGCCTATTCAAATGAAAATATGGTGACCACGGTATATTTAATTTGAATTAACTATAATGGTCGATTATTGTTTATCCTTAAACCATCAATGAACATTCAAGCAATCGTCATATGGACCCTGGAGAAGGAGGGGGGCGCGGACGAAGGGCCCGTGGAAGCAGGGTAAGTCTTACTGAGCACACATGCCGATCCGCCTGCGCTAAGCGGTGAGACGGGCGCTGTACCCGCGGCAGAGGGGTCCTTCCGCCTCTTGTCCGCCGTGGAAGTCCGCTATATATCCCTGTTCTCTGAGTAGAAACTGTTACTGAGCTTCTGATTAAGCCTCTCTATCAATGTTGGATAATCCATTAATATACTACAGAGAAATGTAGCTCAACCTTGAGCGCCAGAAGATCCAAGTTCCAGCTATCCGTGGAGGTCCTGAGCCAGATCAAGCAGGGCGAACGCAAGCCGACGCGCATAATGTACAGCGCCAACCTATCCTGGAAGAGCCTGAAGGAGATACTGGACAGCCTGGTATCGCAGGAACTCATCGAGGAGGAGCTGGTTGGACGGAGCAACAAGCGCGCCAAGAAGCGTTACATGATCACCGAGAAGGGCGAGCACGTCCTGGAGTACTATAATGTGGTCAGCGGCCTCATCGAGATAGAACCGAACCCAGCTTAGAGAACCCTGTTTTTTACAGCCCGCATACGGGCTCTTAACCAGTGGAAGGCCCGTTCACTTACCGGGATACACGTGCAGTGCGGGTCTGGGCAAACGACAACCTTATTATCCGACAGGAAAATGAGACTCGATTGAATTGATCGAGATCAGGTTCCATGGACGAGGCGGGCAGGGCGCCGTGACCGGCGTACGCATCCTCGCCTCCGCGATGTATCTGGGCGGAAGATACGCGCAGGCCATCCCGCAGTACGGCACAGAGAGGCGGGGGGCGCCGGTAGTGGCGTTCTGCAGGGTCGATGACGAGCGCATCAGGGAACGCGACCTCGTCCATGAACCGGACATCATAGTGGTCCTCGATCCCCTCCTGAGCCGGTCCGTGGACGTGGCTGGGGGGCTGAAGGAGGGGGGACTGGCCCTCGTGAACCACCCGGGCTCATACAGGGACACGGGCCTCTCAGGCAAATTCAAGGTCGCGACCGTGGACGCGACGAAGATAGCCCTTGAGACCCTGGGGCGCCCCATCACGAACACGGCCATCCTGGGGGCCTTCGCCAAGGCCACCGGGATGATAGAGATGAAGTACCTTGAACAAGCCCTCAGAGAGGAGCTCCCAGCCAGAATAGTGGAGTCCAACATCGCGGCCATGAGGAAAGCGTACGAGGGCGTCTCTAAAGCCGTGGACGTGAGCTCGCTGCCCAAGCGGAAAATTGCGGCAAAAGAGTCACAGGAGCCCCTGATCTCGTACTCCAGGGACGTGTCCGACTGGCGCTTCCACCACCCCGTCGTGGATAAGGGCGTCTGCGTCAAGTGTCAGCGCTGCTGGATATACTGCCCCGAGACCGCCATCAGCGTAGGCGACAGCGGCGTAGAAGTGAACTACACGTACTGCAAGGGCTGCGGCATCTGCGCGGAGGAGTGCCCGGTGGGCGCCATAAAGATGGAGCTTGAGGAGGAATAATTGATGAAGTCAGAAGTCATGGTGGGGAACAAGGCCGTCGCCTACGCCGTGAAGCTGGCGAGGGCGAACCTCATAGCCGCGTACCCCATAACGCCCCAGACCACCATAGTCCAGTACCTCTCGGAGTTCGTGGCCGAGGGCGAGCTGAAGGCCGAGTTCGTGAACGTGGAGGGGGAGATCACAGCCCAGCTCGCCTGCCTGGCGGGCTCTATCGCGGGTGCGCGGGCCTTCACGGCCACCTCGGGCCCCGGCCTGCTATACATGCACGAAGCGCTACACGGCACCGCCAGGTACAGGGCCCCCATCGTCATGGCCGTCGCCAACAGGGGGGTCAGGACCATGGGGCCCGACCACAGCGACATGATGGCGCAGAGGGACACGGGCTGGATACAGCTCTACTGTGAGAACAACCAGGAGGTCCTCGACACGGGCATCATGGCGTACAGGATAGCCGAGGACGAGAGGGTCCGCCTGCCCGTCTCCTTCGGCCTAGACGGCTACGTCCTGAGCTACACGGCCGAGCCCGTCGAGGTGCCGGACCAGGATGAGGTGGACGCGTTCCTGCCCCCCTACAAGACGGAGTACCCGGTTCTGCCGGAGACCTTCGACGAGGACATCGAGCGGTACAAGAGGCACTGGGCCCAGGGCAAGAGCATCGACGAGCCGTTCACGCCGCTGGCCGCGGACGAGAGCTTCAGCCACCTCACCATGGTCAACTGGGGCGGCCCCCACGACCAGCAGTGGAGGTGGAGGAGCCACCAGGACGCCATGACCAGGGCCAAGCAGGTCATCAAGGAGGTCGACGAGGAGTACAGGAGACGCTTCGGGAGAAGCTACGGCGGCCTCGTCGACGAGTACCGCTGCGAGGACGCGGACGCGGCGCTGGTGGCCATGGGGACCGTGGCGAGCACGGCCCGGGCCGCCGTGGACAGGCTGCGTAAGGATGGCAAGCGTGTGGGCCTGGTGAAGCTCAGGTCCTTCAGGCCCTTCCCACGCGAGGAGTTCCAGCGCATCGGGAAGGCGGTGGACGCCCTGTGCGTCCTGGACAGGAACATCAGCCTCGGGGACGAGGGCGGGATCGTGTACAACTCGGTCAGGAGCGCTGTCTACGGGCTGGAGGAGAGGCCCATGGTCATGGGGTACCACCTCGGCTTGGCCGGTAAAGAGGTCAGGGTTAGAGATATCGAGAAGATAGCTGAGAGGGCTCTGGCGGAGAGGGGAGGCGCCGAGCCCCCGGTGAGGTGGGTGTAGGAGGAATTGGCGTGACGAGAAAAAAGATGAGTATAAGGGACATCCCCAGGGAGGAAGCCATGTGGCCCGGGAACCCGGCGTGCCAGGGGTGCGCAGGTTCGCTAGCCGGCAGGCTGGTGTACAAGGCCCTGGGCAGGAACAGCGTCCGGGTGGAGGTGGCGTCGTGTGCGCCGGGCTTCATGAACATCAGGGTCCCCAGCTTCTTCTGCCCGGCCTTCGAGGGCGCAGCGGCGTTCCTCACCGGCCTCTCCAGGGGCTACAAGCTCATCGGCCGCGAGGACATAGTGGTGGCGGGGCTCATAGGGGACGGCGGCACCGTGGACATAGGGTTCCAGGGACTCTCAGCCGCCGCCGAGAGGAACGAGAACATATTCTTCTTCACCTACGACAACGAGGCGTACATGAACACGGGTGGCCAGAGGAGCGGGGCGACGCCCCAGATGGCCCGGACGGCGACGACGCCCATAAGCGCGACGAGCCGAGGCAAGGCAGAGGAGAAGAAGAACATGCCCATGATACTCGCCCTCCACAGGGTGCCCTACGTGGCCACGGCCTCGGTGGCGTACCCCGAGGACCTGGTGGAGAAGGTCACCTACGGCAAGGGGATCAGGGGCTTCAAGTACATGCAGATAAACGCGCCGTGCCCCACGGGCTGGGGCGTGGAGCCCAAGGACTCTGTGAAGGTGGCGAGGCTGTCCGTGGAGTCGGGCATCTGGCCACTGTACGAGATCGAGGCTGGGCGCTTCAGGCTCACCTACAAGCCCAGGGAGCTCAAGCCTGTGACGGACGCCCTCAAGATACAGGGCAGGTTCAGACACCTCACCGACGACGAGCTGGGCGTCATCCAGGAGAGGACCCTGGGCGAGTGGGAGCGGCTCGTAGGCTTGGACGGCAAGGAGCTGTACTAGGTGGCCCCCGACAAGCGTCCAGACGCCAAGCAGGGGACGAGTCAGCTACTCAGAGGCGTAAAAGTCTTAGACCTCAGCCACGTCTACTTCGGCCCCTACACGACCATGATCCTTGCATCCATGGGCGCCGAGGTCATAAAGATCGAGCCCACCTGGGGGGAGATGGCGAGGCTGTACCCACCAATGGTGAACGGTGAGAGCTCCCCCTTCATGTACCTGAACCGGTGCAAGAAGTCACTGACCCTCAACCTCAAGAACGAGAAGGGGAAGAAGATATTCTTCAAGCTCCTCGAAGGGGCCGACGTCGTCGTGGAGAACTTCAAGAGAGGCACCATGGAGAAGCTGGGCCTGGGCTACGGCGAACTCGCCAAGGCGAAGCCCGACATAATCTACGCGGCCCTCAGCGGCTTCGGCCTGGACGGCCCATACTACAGCCGCCCCAGCTTCGCGCCCATCGCGGAAGCCATGTCGGGGTGGATGCGCCTCACAGGCGACCTCGTCGACCCTGAGGGGCCCCCCATCAGGCCGGCCGAGTACCACGGCGACCTGGACCCCGCTGTGTGGGCAGCTACGAGCATCCTGGCCGCCCTCCTGTACAGGCAGCGCACAGGCGAGGGCCAGCTCATCGACGTCTCCCAGCTTGACTGCATGATCGCCATGACGGGGATACCCATATGCAACTACCTGGCAAACGGGAAGCTGGCCTGGGAGACTTGGAGGGACAGGCCCACCACGGGCATCGTGTTCGGCAACTTCAAGGCCCTGGACGGCTACCTGTACATAGCGGCCGAGATGGCACAGGTGGAGAGGCTCAAGAAGGTCATCGGGAGAGACATCGAGTCCAACGCCGACGTGCAGCAGTGGCTCAGCGACAAGCTGGTCCGGGACGTGGTGGAGAAGCTGGTGGACGCCGATGTGCCTGTGGCCCCCATCTACCAGCTGGACCAGGTGGTAGGCGACCCCCAGGTTGTAGCCAGAGGCATGGTGACCGAGCTGGATCACCCGAAGGCGGGTGCGGTGAGGCAGCCCAGCTTCCCGGTTAGGTTCTCGAAGACCCCCGTCAAGCTGGGGCCCGCCCCGGCGCTGGGGCAGCACAACGACGAGATTCTTAGAGACATGTTGGGCTACGACGCACAGGCGATAGCCGGCCTGCGGAAAGAGGGAGTGATAGGCTAGAACCTGAACACGTTGCCTGATCTCGATTCAGCCCCCATTGGGGCGGGGTCATCTAGCCTGGGAGCCCAAACTAGATGAGCAGTAATGAAAAAAACCATGGAAGGGCGTAGAAAGCTTATAATGCCGAGTCCGCTATCTTGAATATCAGTTGAAGATTAAAGAAACTCTCAGAGGGTGGCTGTACAGGCTGTTTCCGTCGCTGGAGTACGAGAAGAAGAGAAAGAGCCTCGACAAGTTCTTCCAGAAGAAAAAGTCAGAGTGACTCAGTGACATGGTATTCTCATCGAATTAGGCTGTGGGGCATACAGCTCAATGATTTTAGGCGCCCTTGGCTTTCCCCACATACATGGGGACCACTATCAGCAGAGCCACCCAGATCAGGAGGTCGATGAGTAGGGCCGACATGTCCACCCTCCAGGTGTCCACGGGCCCGGCTATAGTGATGAGCTGGTGGACGCCCCACGTGAGGGGCAGCCCGTAGGACAGGTTCACGTTGTCGGGGTAGCTCGTCATCCAGCCGTAGGTCAGCGCCGCCACCGTCAACACCCCGATGGCGACCCTACTCAGCGTAGCCCTATCAAACATCATGGGTGATGAAGGTGAACACCGGGTTATCAACCTTCACCCATGGCAGAGCCCCGAAATGGGCATGTTTACCTGCCGAGAGCGCTTATCTACGCGGAGCCTCGTCAGTTAAACGATAATGCATGAACATAGACTTCCACAACCACTTCTACCCGGACACCTACATCCGGGAGCTCAAGAAGGAGAAGGGATACGCCAGCGTCTCCACCGACGAGAAGGGCAGGCTACTGATACACTACACGGGGGACTACAACGTCGTGGTCGGCTCCCACATAGACGTCGGCCAGAGGCTCAAGGACATGGACCGGAACGACATAGACGTTCAGGTTCTGACCCTGACCACCCCCGGGGTTGAACGTGAGAGCCCCGCGAGGGGCGTCAAGCTGGCCCGTCTCACCAACGACGGCTTCGCCCAGATCATCGAGAAGCACCCCGACCGCTTCACGGCGCTGAGCACATTGCCTCTGCAGGACCCGGCGGCCGCCGTGGATGAGCTGGAGAGGTCCGTGACGGAGCTGGGGCTCAAGGGAGCCATGCTCCTCTCAAACGTCAACGGCAGGCCCCTGGACTCGGAGGAGTTCATGCCCGTCTACGAGAAGGCCGCGAAGCTGGACGTACCCATGTACATCCACCCCACGTCCCCCATCAACAATGGGGGCATGGATGACTACCGCCTCGTCCCCATGATGGGGTTCGGCGTGGACACGTCCCTGGCTGTTCTACGGCTCGTGTTCAGCGGAACCATGAGGAGGCTACCCAAGCTGAAGCTGGTGGCCAGCCACGTGGGAGGCATCTTCCCGTTCCTGAGGGGCCGCATCGAGACCTGCTACAACGCCTACCCCGAGTGCAAGGTCAACATAGTGGAGCCGCCGTCGACCTACCTGAGGCGGGTGTGGATGGACTCCATCATCTACGACAACGACGTCCTCACGTCGGCTCTGGCCTTCAGCGGCGCCGAGAAGATGATGCTGGGCACCGACCACCCCCACCAGATAGGAGACATAGAGAAGGCGGTCCGGCGCATCAGGGACCTGGACATCCCCGACGCGGACAAGGAGCTGATCCTGGGAGGCAACGCCGAGAAGCTCCTCAAACTTTAGGCAGGCTAGGATTCATAACCCTGAAACCCGATCAGAAGCCATGCCGACCACCCTGGACCTGGGCAACCTCTTCCTATTCATCAGCGGCTTCCTCATGATCCGCACAGCCTACCGCGACCGACAGGTCCTCAAAGGCTACGACCTCGCAGGAAGCCTGCTCCTCGCCACAGGGATCACGTTCGCCCTCATCTTCTACGCTGAGATGGGATACTGGCTCAGCATCCTCCTCACCCTGCCCAACTACTGCTACTGGCTGGTTGTCGTCGCCAGCCTGCTTCGGGCTAGGAGAAAGTAGCTAAAAGCAACTCAGAAAAAAACCACATTCTTCCACGCAGTTGTCATCTCGACTATTCTAAAAAAGGGAGGATTACACCCAGACCTCGCCCAGCAACCTCATCGCGTTCAGGCCCACAACCTTCTGGACCTCGCCGTCGCTGTACCCGTGCTTCACCATCCACCGGGGGATGTTCACGAACTCGCTGGGGTTCTCCAGCCCCTTGACGTAGCCGGGATCCACGACGCCCTGGGGCACCTTGGGCTCCTCCACGACCCTGCCGCCCTCCCTCCTGTGGTGGGCGATCCTGCGGGGGAACCACACCTTGTACAGCTCCTGATGCGCCCCGTAGAGCGTGTCCGGGCCGCACCCCACGTGGTCGACGCCCATGGTGTCTATGCAGTACTCGAGGCACTCCATGTAGCTCTCGATGTTGCCCACGGGGTTCTTCCTTGTCCTGAGGCCCTTCCCGGCGCCGCCCACTCCCAGGAGTCCGCCGGTCTCGGCCAGCGCGTGCAGCACCTCGTCGCCGTTGGTGTGGCCCACGTCCACCAGCATCCCCAGCTTGTTCATCCGCTTCACCGCGTCGTACCCGAAGTCCGTGAGCCCCGAGTCGAGGAACGTCTCACCCATCCCGCCGCCCAGCATGTTGGACTCGCTGTAGCAGATGCCCATGCTTCGGACGCCGAGGCCGTAGAGCACGTCGATCCTGTCCAGCTCGTTCTCGATGGGCGTAGCCGACTCCAGGGCCAGAACCATGGCGACCCCGCCGCCCCTGTGGGCTTCCGCGATGTCCCTAACCGTCCTGCAGTGGGTGATCATCCCCTGGTGGGCGATGTCGCTGAGCCGTATGCCGATGTCGTGGATCACGTCGCCCCACTTCCACCCGCCGTAGCTGGTGACGTACGCCATCCCGTCCATCATGTTGTCGAATACGCAGTCGATGTGGCTGCCGCTCAGCGCCTCGTAGGCAGTGAACTGGCGGCCCAGGCTGTGCATCTCGGGCACGTCCCTCATGTCCTCGGGCCACAGCACGGGGTGCTCGTGGAGGTCCACTAGGGTGCTCTTCTCAAGGAGCCCCTGCAGCCGGTCCTCC